>NZ_VTFT01000001.1:0-289162 GCF_008244685.1 Luteimonas viscosa | reverse complement strand
ACNGCGCGTGGCTGCCGTTGCGTCATCCCGAGCCGCAGGCGAGGGATCCATGCCTGGCCGCAGCCAAGGCTCCGTCGCCGCGGACAGCTTCCTCACCCGCTGCGCGGATTCGGAATGACACCATCAGGAAAGCAGGACCGACGACAGGTGCCGGGTACGTCCCCAGCGCGCCGCAGGGCAGGCGCAGGATCGGCTCCAGCCGGCCGTTCCGTTTGTCATCCCGAGCCGCAGGCGACGGATCTCGCCGGGCAATGACCGATACGCGCCAGCGCAGCCCGCTTGGACGCGTCCCAGCGGGTTCCCGATGGCGATGAGCAGGCCTCCGTCATCCGCATCGCGTCCATGGGATGACAGAATGGCGCGATGACGAACGACCAAGTCCCCCAGCCCTGCGACCTCCTCATCGAAGCCGGTTTCGTGGTCCCGGTCCAGCCGCATGGCGTGGTGCTCGAGGACCACGCCGTTGCGATCCATGACGGCGCCATCCTCGCGGTCCTGCCCACGGTCGAGGCGCGCCAGCGCTTCAGTCCTGCCGAAACGGTGGCGCGCCCGGACGGGGCGCTGATCCCCGGCCTGGTCAACGCTCACACCCACAATCCGATGACCCTGCTGCGCGGCGTCGCCGACGACCTGCCGCTCAAGGTCTGGCTGCAGGGGCACATCTGGCCGATCGAGGGGGCCGTGATCAGCCCGGCCTTCGTCGAGGACGGCGTGACCCTGGCGATCGCCGAACTGCTGCGCGGCGGCGTGACCTGCGTCAACGAGAACTACTTCTTCCCCGACGTGCAGGCGGCCACCTACCGGCGCCACGGCTTCCGCGCGCGCATCGGCCTGCCGGTGATCGACTTCCCGACCGCCTGGGCGGCGAGCGACGACGAGTACTTCGACAAGGCCGGCGCGGTCCACGACCAGTGGCGCGACGACCCGCTCGTGGCCACCGCCTTCGCGCCGCACGCGCCGTACACCGTCAACGACGCCAACTTCGAACGCATCCGGATGCTGGCCGACCAGCTCGACCTGCCGGTCCACCTGCACCTGCACGAGACCGCGCAGGAAGTCGCGCAGTCGATCGACGAGCACGGCCAGCGCCCGATCGCGCGCCTGGACCGGCTGGGCCTGGTCAACGACCGCCTGATCGCGGTGCACATGACCCAGCTGACCGAGGCCGAGATCCACCTGTGCGCCGAGCGCGGTGTCAGCGTGGTCCATTGCCCCGAGTCGAACCTGAAGCTGGCCTCGGGCTTCTGCCCGGCCTGCGCGCTGGCGCGTGCCGGCGTGACGCTCGCGATCGGCACCGACGGCGCGGCCAGCAACAACGACCTCGACATGTTCGGCGAAACGCGCACGGCGGCGATGCTGGCCAAGGCGGTGGCCGGGGACGCAGCCGCGCTGGATGCGTTCGCGGCGCTGCGCGCCGCCACGCTCGGCGGGGCGAAGACGATCGGTTTCGACCACCTGGTCGGCTCGATCGAACCGGGGAAGCAGGCGGACCTGGCCTGCGTCGATCTCTCCGCGCTGGAGACCCAGCCGCTGCACCACGTCGTCTCGCAGCTGGTCTACGCCACCGGCCGGCACCAGGTCGGCGATGTCTGGATCGCCGGCAAGCCGAAGCTGCGCGATCGCGAACTGGTGGGCATGGATGCGGCCCGCATCGTCGCCAACGCGCGGCAGTGGCGCGAGCGCATCGCGGCGGTCGCGTTGCCGTAGCGGTGCTTGGCGCCGGCGGCGGATCACGCGGGGCGCCGGTCGCGCGGCCTACAATGCACGGCTACGCACAGGATCCGATCCGATGACGACCTCGCCTGGCGGCGCCACGGGCGCCAACTTCCATCAGCAGGAACTCGACAAGTTCGGCGCCATCGCCAACCGCTGGTGGGACCCCGACGGCCCGCAGAAGCCGCTGCACGCGCTGAACCCGGTACGGCTGGGCTACGTGTCACGACGCCTGCCGCTGCAGGGCGCGACGGTGCTCGACGTCGGCTGCGGCGGCGGCCTGCTCAGCGAGGCCATGGCCAGGGAGGGTGCCGAGGTCACCGCGATCGACCTCGCCCCGGAACTGGTCAAGGTCGCGCGCCTGCACGGGCTGGAGTCCGGCGTGAAGGTCGACTACCGCGTGCAGTCGGTCGAGGACCTCGCCGCCGAGCGACCGGGTGCATTCGATGCCGTGACCTGCATGGAAATGCTCGAGCACGTGCCCGATCCGGCGGCGATCCTGAGCGCCTGCGCCACCCTGCTGCGGCCCGGCGGATCCCTGTTCGTGTCCACCCTCAACCGTACCCCCGCGGCGTTCGCGCTGGCGATCGTCGGCGCCGAGTACATCGCGCGGCTGCTGCCGACCGGCACCCACCGCTACAGCGAGTTCATCAAGCCCTCGGAACTGGCGGCTTGGCTGCGCGAGGCGGGGCTCGAACTCGAGGACGTCAGCGGCATGATGTACGAGCCCTGGCGCAACGCCGCACGGATCGTTTCGCGTACCGACGTGAATTACCTCGCGTGCGCGGTGAAGCGGTGAAGCCCTGATTGGTGATTCGTGATTGGTGATTGGAAAAGCGAGCCGGCCTGGCCTGCACGCGGATGGGCGCAGACGGAATCGCGAACGAATGCGATCGAGACCTGGCTCGACCTCATCGCGGCAAACGCCGAAGCGCAGTGCGAACGTGGATAAGCCGGGAAGCGGCATGGCGATGACCGAATCACCAATCACCAATCACGAATCACGGCTTTATCCCCCCGGCGTGCTGTTCGACCTCGACGGGACCCTGCTCGACAGCGCGCCGGACATGCTGGCCACGGTCAACCGCATGCGCGCGGTGCGGGGGCGTCCGCCGATGGTGCTCGAAGCGTTGCGCCCGCATGTCTCGCGCGGTGCGCGGGCGATGGCCTCGGCCGCCTTCCCGGACGTGCCCCCCGGCCAGGTGCCGGAGCTGGTGCCGGAATTCCTGGCCGTCTACCGCGAGGAACTCGGCCGCCATGGCCGGCCGTTCGACGGCATCGAGGACATGCTCGCCGCGCTGGAGGCCGACGGTACGCGCTGGGGCATCGTCACCAACAAGCCCGAAGCGCTCGCCCGCGACCTCCTGCCCGGACTCGGCTGGGCGACGCGCTGCGGCGTGCTGGTCGGTGGCGACACGCTGGCCGAACGCAAGCCGCACCCGATGCCGCTGCTGCATGCGGCCGAAGCGATCGGCATCGCACCTGCGGATTGTGTGTATGTCGGCGACGACCGCCGCGACATCGACGCCGCCCGCGCCGCGGGCATGCCGTCGGTAGTGGCGCTGTGGGGTTACCGGCTGGACGACGACGACCCGGTCGCGTGGCAGGGCGATGCCATGGTCGTGCGGCCCGTGGATCTGCTCGAGCCCGTCGCGTGGCCGACCCGCAGGAGCGGCGTCGACCCATGACCGGATCCGGTTCGCTGGAAAGCTTTCTCGAAAAATGGCGCGCGCGCTGGCCGGAGTGGGGCGTGGCGATGGCCTTCATCCCTCGAGAGCAGCGGTCGCTGGTCGCTGCGTGGTCCTGCCTGCTGCAGGAGCTGTCGGATGCGGCCTGGGGCGGAGGCGATCCCACGCCGGGCCTGGCCAAGCTCGCCTGGTGGCAGGAGGAACTGCGTGGCTGGGCACGCGGCGCGCGGCGCCATCCCCTGGGCGAGGCCCTGCAGAGGCAGCAGGCGCCATGGGAGGCGCTGGGCCGGGCGTTGGCGGTGCTGCCGAAGACCCGGGCGCCAGGATCGGCCGGCGAGGATGCCGAGGCCCTGGGTGCGTTCGCCACCCAACTGCTTGCGTGCGAGGCCGTGCTGTTCGGCGGCCGCGAGCCGGACGCGCGCGCGGCAGTGGATGTCGTCGCCGGGTTGCGCGCCGAGCGCGCGCTGGTGCAGGGCGATCGTGGGATCGCAGCGGGCCTGCGCCACGCGCTGCGGCCTTCCGCACCGTCGCGACCGCGCCGCCTGCAGCAGGTCGTGGTTCGTGAACGCCTGCGCCTGATGGAGGCCGGAGACGCCAGGGGACGCGTCGCGGCCCTGCGCCTCGTGTTCGCAGGCTGGCGCGCCGCGCGCGGCTGAGGGCAACGCTGCGTTGCGCCGGCAGCCCGCAGGGAGCCGGTAAACTGTGCGGATTCCCCCGCAACCGGATTCCCGTGAGCCAGACCCCCGCCCACAGCCTGCCCGACGTCGCCGGCGATGCCGCCAGCGCCGCGCGCGCGCTCGACTGGGTCGGGATGGACCGGATCGCGCTGCCGCTGCGGATCGCCGCGGCCGACGGCGCGGCGCCCTTGGTGGTGCCGGCCTCGGTCGATGTCGCCGTGGACCTGCGCGATCCCGACGCCCGCGGCATCCACATGTCGCGCCTGTACCTGCGGCTGCAGGATGCGCTCACCGAAGAGCCGGCGGGCCATGCCGCGCTGCGGCGGCTGCTGCAGGACTGCATCGATTCGCAGCAGGGCCTGTCCACGCGCGCCCGGGTCGCCATCCGCTACGGGCACCTGCTGCGGCGCCCGGCGCTGGCCAGCGAGCACAGCGGCTGGAAGAACTACCCGGTGGAGGTGCGCGCGGAGCTGGCCGACGGCCACTTCGCCATGGACCTGGCGTTCTCGGTCGAGTATTCGAGCACCTGCCCGGCCTCCGCGGCGCTGTCGCGGCAGATGAACGCACAGCGGTTCGCCGCGGATTTCGCCGCCGCCACGCCGCTGTCCACCGGGGTGGTGCGCGACTGGCTGGCCTCGCCGCGCGGCCTGGCCGCCACCCCGCACGCGCAGCGCAGTCGCGCCGACGTCAGCGCGCGCCTGCGCCCGGCCTTCGACCAGTTGCCGCTGGCCGAACTGGTGGACGCGATCGAGGACGCCCTCGGTACCCCGGTGCAGACCGCGGTCAAGCGCGAGGACGAGCAGGCCTTCGCGGCGCTCAACGCGGCCAACCTGATGTTCTGCGAGGACGCGGCCCGGCGTGTGGCGGCGGCATTGGCCGCAGACGCTCGGATCGAGCGCTACGAGGCCACCGTGTCCCATTTCGAGAGCCTGCACGCGCATGACGCGGTCGCCCGGGTGAGTTCCGCCTCGCGCTGAAAGGTGACGGGAGCACGATCCCCGCGTGATCCCGATCGGCTACGATCGTGTCCATGGGGGATCCGTGGCGCCCGGGGTGGCGGCGCAGTCTAGGACTGTGCTTCCTGCTGCTTTGGTCGACTGCCTTGGGGGCGGTCGAACTGACCGTGCGCGAACTGCGCGACGACCCGCCCGCTGCCGAGGTCCTGGCCGGACAGCATGACGCCCGGCTGGCGCCGCCCCGGCCGGAGGCGACGATCCAGCAGTCCGCACGCGAGGCGCAGTGGTGGCGGATCGACGCCGCCGCGCCGGTCGCGGTCGACACCTCGCCGAAGCTGGTGCTGCGCTCGCCGTTCCTGTACCGGGTCGAGGCCTGGGTGCCCGGCGCCGATGCCCCCGTGCGGCACGCGTTGTACGGCGAGCATGCCGACGACCGTTACTCCGCACGCTCGCTGGTGATCGACCTGCCGGCGGGCATTCCGGCCGGAGAGCCGGTCTGGCTGCGGATCGAGCACCGCTCGACCATGCTCACGGCGGTCTCGGTGGAAACGCTGGACGAGATCCATCGCCAGGATCTCGCCCACGTCGCCTGGCGATCCCTCGTGCTCACCAGCCTGGCTGTGCTGGTGATCCTGGCGTTGGCCTTCTGGGGCGGCACCGGCGAGCGCAGCTACGGCTACTTCGGCGCGATGCTGCTGTGCGCGATCGGCTACCTGGCGGCGATCGGCGGCGACCTGCGCTGGCTGCCCTGGGCCGACGCGGTGTTCGGCACCAGCGCCCAGACCAACCGCCTGTTCGGCTGTAGCGGTGTCGTGTTCAGCAACCTGTTCCAGCGCAGCTACCTCGACCTGCCGCGCAAGCTGCCGTGGTTCGACCGGCTGCTGGCGGTCGGCACCGGGATCGCGGCGTTTGCGGCCGTCTGCACCCTGTTCGGCGACTGGCCGGTCTTCTCGATGGCCGGCAATTTCGCGCTGCTGTACTCCGCGGCGGTGTTGCTGGTGGCCAGCGCCGTGCTGGCGTTCGATGGCGACCGGGTGGCACGCGTGGTGCTCGTGTCGTGGCTCTCGCTGATGGTGTTCTCGTTCCTGGCGGCGCTGCAGATGATGGGGCTGTGGTCCGGCCCCGCCTGGCTGGGGCAGGGCCTGGCGGGCAGCTTCGTGCTCGCCAGCCTGTTGCTGGCCATCGGTCTGCTCGACAAGCTGCTGCAGCTGCGCCGCGACCGCGACCATGCCAGCCGCCAGGCGGTGATCGATCCCGTCACCAAGGCGATGAACCGGCAGGGCATCGAGGAGCGGCTTTACCGCGAGGTGGAGGACGCGCGCGAGCGCGCCGCGCCGCTGTCGATCGCCTTCGTCGACGTCGACCGCTTCAAGGAGATCAACGACTGCCACGGCCACAGCGTCGGCGACCAGTGCCTGCGCATCGTGTCCTGGCGGCTGCGCAACCAGTTGCGCCGCAACGAGGCGATCGGCCGCTACGGTGGCGACGAGTTCCTGGTCGTGCTGCCGGGACGGCGCCAGGACGAGGCGCTGTCGATCGCCGAGCGCATGCGCATCTCGGTGAATTGCCGCCCGCTTTCGACGGCGGACCTCGAACTCGTCGCCACGCTCAGCATCGGCGTGGCGGAACTCGAGCCGGGCGAATCGATGGCCAGCCTGTTCGAACGGGCGGATACCGCGCTGTATGCCAGCAAGTCGGCGGGACGCGACCGGGCAAGCGCCGCGGCGCCGCAGGAAGGATTGTGGACCGTCTGAAACTCAGGAGAAGCGCCATGGATACGACAACGACACCCGACACGCCGCCACTGCCGATCGCGCAGTTGCAGACCGGCGACATCCTGCTGATGCTCGGGGAAGGTCCGCTCTCGGAGCTGATCGCCTGGGCCAGCGATGGCGACTACAGCCACGCTGCCGTGGTCGCCGACGGCGGCGACCTGATCGAGGCGGCCGCGTCCGGAGTGCGGCGCTATCCGCTGGCGCAGCGGATCGCCGACCAGACGAACTACCACTTCATCGATGCCTACCGCATGCACGGCGACGGTGGCGGCCCGCTCGATGCCGCCGACCTTGCCGACGTCCTGGCCAAGGCCCAGAGCCTGCTCGGGATTCCGTATCCGGTCGACCAGCTGGCGCTGCTGGGCGTGATCATGGCGGTGCGCGGCAAGTGGCCGGTGCATCCGTGGACGCGGCTGCTGGTGCGCGTGGCCCTGGACCATGCGCTGCCGGACTCCACCGACGGCATGGTCTGCAGCGAGGTCGTGTATCGGGCCTATGCCGAATGCGCCGCGGCGCCGCCGGGGCGACTGGCGCCGGAGATCGTGGTCGGCGCGCGCGGCACCGCGCCGTTTCCGGACATCGACTGGAAGGCGCTGTTCGACGAGGTCTGGCCGCTGTTGCGGCCCGAAGGGCGTCAGTCGCTGCAGGCGCCGCGGACCCTGGTCAATGCGATGAGGAGCGTCGACCTGTCGGGGGCGGGCGAGGCGGAAGGTTCGCTGCCCGCCGTTTCGGACGAGGAACTGGAGCTGGCGCGACAGGGCGTGCTGGCGAAGTCGGCACACGGCGTGGTGGCGAAGGAGGGAGCGGATGCGCTGCTGCGCACCGGCGCCGGTCCGGTGGACCGGACACCCAATCCGCGGCTGGTATCGCCCGAAGACCTGGCGGACTCGCCCAGCCTCGCGCGTCTGGGCCGCCTGATGCAGCGAGCGTCGCCACCCGCCGGACGCTGAACCTCGACATCGCGCCAATTCACCCCCCCGTAGCCCGGGGTAGCCCGGGTAAGCGAAGCGCACCCGGGACGGGTGTCGCCGGCGTCGCGAATGATGCGGCCCCGGATGCGGCCTTCGGCCTTATCCGGGCTACGGTCCCACCCCGCGTAGCCCGGGTAAGCGTAGCGCACCCGGGTGGGTGTCGCCGGCGCCGCGAATCTGGCGCGACCCCGGATGCGGCCTTCGGCCTTATCCGGGCTACGGTCCCACCCCGCGTAGCCCGGGTAAGCGAAGCGCACCCGGGATGGGTGTCGCCGGCGCCGCGAATCTGACGCGGTCCCGGATGCGGCCGTCGGCCTTATCCGGGCCACGGGTCCCACCCCGCGTAGCCCGGGTAAGCGAAGCGCACCCGGGGTGGGTGTCGCCGGCGTCGCAAATGATGCGGCCCCGGATGCGGCCTTCGGCCTTGTCCGGGCTACGGGGCGCGTTCGAGCACCAGTTGGGGATCGATGCGCACATCGAACCAGCTCATCCCCCAATGCAGATGCGGCCCGGTGGAACGCCCGGTCGACCCCACCGCCGCGATCACCTGGCCCTGTTCCACCCGCTCGCCCACCTTCACGTCGATCCGCGACAGGTGCAGGAAGTTGCTGCTGATGCCGTGGCCGTGGTCGACCAGCAGGGTGCCGCCGGTCAGGTACAGGTCCTTGTCGGCGAAGGTCACGATGCCGGCAGCGGGCGCGCGCACCGGCGTACCGCTGGCGGCGGCGATGTCCATGCCCGAATGCGGTGCGCCCGGCTTGCCGTTGTATACGCGCGCACGGCCGAAACGGCCGCTGATGCGTCCCTCGACCGGGCGCACGAAGGCCTGGGTGAAATCGGTACGGGGATCGTCGCGAACGCGGGCCGCGGAGACGCGCGCCTGCTCGCGTCGGATCCGTTCGGCGATGGCCGGCGGCGGGTCCACGGTCTTCGGCGGGACGCCGTTCACGCGCTGCAGCGGCCAGTCGCGCGGCTGGACCGCGAGGCGGGCGTCCTCGCGGCGACCATCGGGGCGCACCACCGATACCACCAGCGGTCCGGTCGCGTCGCGGCCGACGCCGAACACCACCGTCCCGTAGCCGGTCGTCCGCAGCGTGCGGCCGGCGTGGGTGACCGCGCTGCCGGGCGGCACCTTGCCGAGCACCATCGCGCCCTGCGGCACACTGGCGGGGAACACCACGCGGTCGTCCGTCGCTGCAACGGCGTCGTCCGCGCGGGCGATCGGCAATGGCGCGACGCCCGGCAGCCAGGCGATCGCGGCCAGCAGCACCCATCGCACCACGCGCGAGGCGCGCGAGGCGCGCGCACGCACGGCGCCGCCGGCGGCGTGCGCGTGGACCAGCGGCAGGGGCGGGCGCAGGCCGGATGCCCGGCAGTACGCCAGCGTCATCGATCGAACTCCAGCCGCCGGCCCAGCGGATTCCCGACCAGCGACGCGCCGTCCCAGGCCAGCGCACCATTGACCCAGGTCGATGCGATGCGCGAACGGAAGGTGGTGCCCTCGAACGGCGACCAGCCGCACTTGGACAGCACGTCCTCGCGGCGCACGGTGAACGGCGTGTCGTCCACCAGCACCAGGTCCGCGAAGTAGCCTTCGCGCAGGAACCCGCGCTGTTTCACGTCGAACAGCTGCGCCGGCGCGTGCGCGAACTTCTGCACCACGCGGGCGGTGTCGAAGTGCCCTTCATGCACGCACTCCAGCGCCGCCACCAGCGCGTACTGCACCAGGGGCAGGCCGCTGGGCGCGCGCACGTAGGGATTGTGCTTCTCCTCCCAGGTATGCGGCGCGTGGTCGGTGGCGAGCACGTCGACCACGTCGTCGGCCAGCGCCTGCAGCAGCGCAACGCGGTCGGAGGCGTCCTTGATCGCGGGGTTGCACTTGATCTGGTGGCCCAGCCGCGCGTAGTCGGCGCGGTCGAAGCGCAGGAAATGGATGCAGGTCTCGGCGGTGATGCGCTTGCGGCTGCCATCGGCGCGAATCATGGGCCCGCGCTCGAACAGCGCCAGTTCGTCTGCGGTCGAGATGTGCAGCACGTGCAGGCGGGTATCGTGTTTCCGCGCCAGTTCCAGCGCCAGACGCGTGGACTTGATGCAGGCCTCGCGCGAACGGATGTCGGGGTGGCATTCGGGCGGGATGTCGTCGCCGTACTTCTCCCGGTACTGCGCCAGGATCGCGTCGATCATCGGCGTGTCCTCGCAGTGGGTGATGATCGGCACCGGGGTGTCGCGGAAGATCGCATCGAGCGTGTCGGGATCGTCGACCAGCATGTTGCCGGTGGATGCACCCATGAAGACCTTCAGGCCGGGCGTGGCCTTCGGATCGATGCCGCGCACGTTCTCCAGGTTGTCGTTGCTGGCGCCGAAGTAGAAGCCGTAGTTGGCGCGCGCACGGCCGTTGGCCCGCGCGTACTTGTCCGCCAGTGCGGCGTCGTTCAGCGTCGGCGGGCTGGTGTTGGGCATGTCCATGAAGCTGGTCAGCCCGCCGGCCACCGCCGCGGCGGATTCGGTCGCGATGTCGGCCTTGTGCTCCATGCCCGGCTCGCGGAAGTGCACCTGGTCGTCGATCATGCCGGGCAGCAGGCGCCGGCCGGCCGCGTCCACCACGGTCTCGTTCGCACGTGCGGACAGGCCGCTGCCGATGGCGGCGATGCGATCGCCTTCGATCCGCAGGTCGCCGTCGAACTCGCGGCCCTCGTTCACCAGGCGGGCATTGACGATCAGGGTGTCGGCCATTCAGCGGGTTCCGTCGGTCTTGGGTGGCACCGGATCCAGGCCGCCCGGGTGGAGGGGGTGGCAGCGACCGACCCGGCGCACCGCCAGCCAGCCGCCGCGGAGCACGCCGAAACGGCCGATCGCTTCCATCGCGTACTCGGAGCAACTGGGCACGAACCGGCAGCGCGGGCCCAGCAACGGGCTGATGAAGCGCTTGTAGCCCCGCAGCAGGGCGATGAGGAATCGGTCGATCACGGCTTCTTTCGGGTTCGGCGCGGTTGCCGCTGCCGCCGGGGCAGGGTATAACAGCCCGCTTTTCCCGTCCAAGGGAAACCAAGAGGAATTGCAGCAAGTGGTCGTCAAGAAGTCTGCGAAGAAAACCGCCAAGCCCGCGAAAGCGGCCAAGCCTGCCGCCCGCAAGGCGGCCAAGTCCGCCGCGAAGGCGGTGAAGAAGGCGCCTGCGAAGAAGGCCGCCGCCAAACCCGCTGCCGCCCGCAAGGCAGCAGCGAAGAAGGCGCCTGCGAAAAAGGCCCCGGTCGCGAAGAAGGTGGCCAAGGCACCGGCGAAGAAGCCGGCCGGCAAGCCCGCCGTGGCCCCCGCGAAGAAGGCCGCCAAGCCGGTCGCGAAGAAGGCGGCAGCGCCTGCGGCGAAGACCGCTCCGGCGAAGGCTGCGGCCACGTCCAGGAAGGCGCCCGCGCCGGTGAAGCCGGCTTCCGCGCCCGCTGTGGCCGAGAAGAAGGGCAAAGCCGCCACGCCGACCAGCGCACCTGCGGCGTCAGCGGTCGCCCGGGCGCCCACGCCGCGGGTCCAGGGCAAGGTCGCGGTCGCCGTGACCACCAAGTCCTCGGCCCCCGCGGTGAAGCCGAAATTCAAGGTCGTCCCCTACGAGACAGACCCCGAGTCCGGTCGCCCGATCCTGCCCGCCGGCTACAAGCCCGCCGCGGACGAGGAGTACATGAATCCGCTGCAGCTCGAGTATTTCCGGCAGAAGCTGCTCGCGCGTCGCGAGGAGCTGGTCGACGAGTCGCGGCAGACCATCGAGAACCTCAAGGACGAAGTGCGCGATGTCGGCGACGAGGCCGAGCGTGCCAGCCGCGAGACCGAGAACGCGCTGGAGCTGCGCACCCGCGACCGCTACCGCAAGCTGATCAACAAGATCGAGAGCATCATCCGTCGCGTCGACGAGGGCGATTACGGCTACTGCGTCGACACCGGCGAGGAAATCGGACTCGACCGGCTCGAAGCCAGGCCGCAGGCCGAACGCACCATCGATGCCCAGGAGCGCTGGGAGCACATGCAGAAGCAGATGGGCGATTGAGTCGCCGGCGCGCCTTCGATCTGGAAAACCCCGCTTCGGCGGGGTTTTTCCTTTTCCGGGACCGAACCGCGAACGGCGCTCGAGCTGCCGGCCGGGGAAGCGAGGAGTCCGGACGCGGGGGCATGCTCGCGTCGACGCGGCGGGCGAACGCAGCACGCTCGCCAGGGTGGGTCACTTGAGGTCGCTGAAGTGCAACCGGCGCAGCTTCGGCGAACGCCAGGCCGTCGCGGCGGCGATGCCGACGGTGACGCAGCCGCCGAGGACCACTGCCGGCACCAGGCCGAGCAGGCGCGCCATCGAGCCGGCGTAGAACGCACCGATTTCGTTGGACGAGCCGACGAACAGGCCGTTGATCGACGAGACCCGCCCGCGCATGTGGTCGGGCGTGGCCAGTTGCATGATCGTCGAGCGGGTGACCACCGAAATGCCATCGCAGACGCCCGAGAGCAGCAGGAACGCCGCCGACAGCCAGAACATCCCGGACAACCCGAAACCGACCATGCATGCCCCGAACCCTGCCACGGCGAACAGCAGGATGCGCCCGGCATCGCGGTCCAGCGGGCGGCGCGCCAGCCACACCCCGACCGCCACGGCGCCCAGCGCCGGCGCAGCGCGCAGGATGCCGAGCCCTTCCGGTCCGTAGTGCAGGATCTCGGTGATGAAGGCGGGCGCCAGCGAAATCGCGCCGCCGAACAGGACCGCGAACATGTCCAGCGCCAGCGCCCCGAGCAGGATCTGGTGACCGAACACGAAGCGCGCACCCTCGGCGATGCTGGCGAAGATCGGCGCGCGCTGTAGCTGCGGCGCCGGTTCGCTGACCCGCAGGCGCAGCATCGCCACCGCGGCGAGCGCCGCGAACACCGCGGCCACGCCGTAGGCGACGGGCTTGCCGGCCCATCCGACCAGGAAGCCGCCGATCGCCGGCCCCGTCACCAGCCCCGACTGGAACACGATGCTGCCCAGGCTGGCCCCGCGCACGTACTGTTCGCGCGGCAGCACCCGTGCGAACACCGCGTTGTAGACCGGGCCCAGAAACGCGCGCACGCAGCCGGTCAGCGCGATCGCGGCATAGATCGCCGCGAGTCCGCCGGCGGTCCACCAGCCGGTCGCGATCGCCACCAGCAGCAGCGGCGTGATCGCCAGGCAGGCGGCCGCGAAAGCGCCGAGCCTGCGCCGCGGCAGGATGTCGACCAGGTGGCCGGCGAACGGCGCGACGCAGAAGTAGGGCACCACTTCGGCAAGCCCGATCAGGCCCAGCATCCACGGGTCGCGGGTGAGCTCGTAGACATGCCAGCCGACCGTCACCGCCACGCCCTGGTAGGACAGGATCGTGAAGATCCGGAACCCCATCAGCAGGCGGAAATCCCGGTTGCGCAGTGGCGCGGCGCGGCTGTCCTCTTTCCGCTTCGACCCGCCCGGGCTCACGCCAGCGCGCGCTTGGCGGACTCTCGGATGAAGGCCAGCAGTGCCGCCAGCCCGTTGTTGCGGGTCGGCGAGAGGTGTTTGGCCAGGCCGATGTCGGCGATGTAGTCGGCCTCGGTCTCGACGATCTCGCGCGCACTGCGGCCCGAGTACACGCGCAGCGCGAGATAGATCAGGCCCGAGACGATGGCCGAATCGCTCGTCGCGCGGAAATCCAGCCGCGCCGCATCGCCCTCGGGCACGATCCAGACCATCGACTGGCAGCCGAGCAGGCGATGCTCCTCGGTCTTCCATTCCTCCGGGAACGGCGGCAGCTTGCGGCCGAGGTCGATCAGGTACTGGTAGCGCTCGGACCAGTCGCTGAAGAAGGCGAATTCTTCCTTGATCGCGGCCTGGGCGGCGGCGGGGGTGGGTTCGAGGGGGAAGGGGGAGGGGGTGGTCACTTGGGCTGGGTGGTGGCGCCAGGTGGGGGCGCGGATGTCGAGTGTGGTGGGGCGGTATTGTCGCAGATGGGGCTGCGGCGAGGACGGCCATCAGGCTCCCCGTTCGGCGACTGATCAAGTTCTGCAGGTACTTTCCACGAAAGAACACGGGGCAGATTTTTTTTGCGTCACGCGTCGGAACTGTTGTTGGCCCATGCGGATCTTGACGTGCAAGAGCTTCCGTCCGCCTGCGGCGGCCGGGTTCATTTCTTTTGGAAAGCGCCAAAAGAAACGAACCAAAGAAAAACGGCGCGCGTCCTGCGCGCCGCCCTCCGGGTCTCCCAATCCCGACGCCGCATCACTCTGAGCAGAAGCGGACCCGGTAAGCACAGATTGGGGACAGCGTCATCGACAAGGATGCGTGACGTGAGGCAGGCGAGAAACGGATCGTCGCGCACTTCTTCAAACCACCGTGTGAACTCCAGACCCGGAGGGAGCCGCACAGGATGTGCGGCGTTTTCCGACCGAGCCATGGATGGCGAGTCGGAAAATCCCGATCCTGTGTCAGCCTCGAGCTTGTGCCGTTGCGGGGAGAGCGTTTTTCTTTGGTTCGTTTCTTTTGACGCTCATCAAAAGAAATGAACCCGCTCGCCCTCGGCGAGCGGAAGCTCTTGCATTTCCGTGGGAACCGATAGGGCAGGCGCCGACCCTCAGGCCCGCTTCCACCGCACCCCCTGCGCCGTGTCCTCCAGCAGGATGCCCTCCGCAGCCAGCTGCTCGCGGATCGCATCCGCCCGGGCGAAATCGCGCGACTGCTTCGCCGCCGCGCGCTCGTCGATCAGCGCCTGGATGCGCTCGTCGCCCTCGCCGGAAGCACCGCGCGCGAACCATGCCTGCGGCGACTGTTGCAGCAGCCCCAGCGCCAGGCCCGCGCCGAGCAGTTCCGCCTTCAGCCGCTGGCGGTCGTCGTCCGTTTCCGCCCTGCGTGCCTCGCCCGCGATCCGGGCGAGTTCCGCCAGCGCCGCCGGCGTGTTGAGGTCGTCGTCGAGCGCGGTTTCCACTTCCGCGGGTATGGTCGGAGCGGCCGCGACATCGGCCAGGTCGCGCAGCGTCCCGTACAGCCGGTCCAGGGTCCGCACGCTCTGCTCGATCAGCGCATCCGACCAGTCCAGCGGCTGCCGGTAGTGCGCCGACAGCAGCGCATAGCGCAGTGCCTCTGGCGGGTGTTCGCGTACCAGGTCGTGCACCTTCTCGATATTGCCGAGCGACTTCGACATCTTCGTGCCCGACAGGGTCAGCATCCCGTTGTGCAACCAGGTCCGCGCGAAGATCCGCCCGCCGTGCGCGCACTCGCTCTGCGCGACCTCGTTCTCGTGGTGCGGGAACTGCAGGTCGACCCCGCCGGCGTGGATGTCGATGGTCTCGCCCAGGTGCGCCGCGGCCATGGCCGAGCATTCGATGTGCCAGCCCGGCCGGCCGCGGCCCCAGGGCGACTCCCAGCCGGGGAGGTCGTCGTTCGATGGCTTCCACAACACGAAATCGCCGGGATTGCGCTTGTACGGCGCCACCTCGACCCGAGCCCCGGCCAGCATCTCGTCCGGGTCGCGCCGGGAGAGCTTGCCGTAGTCCTCGAAGGTCTCGACCGCGAACAGCACGTGGCCGTCGGCCTCGTAGGCGTGCCCACTGGCGATCAGGCGCGCGATCATGTCGGTCATCTGCGCGATGTGCTCGGTCGCGGCGGGTTCCAGGTCGGGCTTGAACATGCCGTCCACGCCCAGCGCGGCCATGTCTTCGCGGTAGGCGGCGGCGAAGCGGTCGGTGATCGTGGCGATCGGCACGCCGGCGGCGCGCGCGGCGGCGTTGATCTTGTCGTCGACGTCGGTGATGTTGCGCGCATAGCGCAGGTCGCCGTGGCGCCGCCGCAGCAGCGCGGCCAGTACGCCGAACACCACCGGTCCGCGCGCGTTGCCGATGTGCACGTAGTTGTAGACGGTCGGCCCGCACAGGTACATCGTCGGGCAGGCCGGATCGAGCGGCACGAAGGCTTCGACGCGGCGGGTGAGGCTGTTGAACAGGCGCAGGGGCATCGGCACACGGCGGCGGGAAACGGTCGATTCTAGAGCGTGTCGCGGCTCGCGGGCAGGCTCGGCGCCGCGGGATGCGCCGGTGCGGCCCTCCCGGTCGGGCGCCGAAGGCGGCGAGGGTTCAGCCGAGGGCGGGTCGACAGCGCCTACACTGGCGCGCAATGGTCCGAATCCCGAAGTTCCCCGTCCACAGGCTCCGCGCCGGGCTCTCCGCCGCCCTGGTCCTGTGCCTTGCGCTGCCAGCGGCCGCGCAGACGGAGCCGGAAGCGGCGCCGGCGCGCCAGCCGGAGAACGTGAGGGTCGAATACGCCCAGGTGCTGCGTGCAGAACCGGTGTACCAGACCCTGCAGGCCACCAGCATGGTCGAGCGTTGCGAAGCCTCGACCCCGGTCGAGGAGACCGAGGACAAGACCGGCTTCGCGCGCATGATCGGCGCGGTCAAGGGCGCGCTGACCCCGGATCCGAAGGTGGAGGAAGTCGCGCCCTCGGCCGGGGGGCAGTGCCGGATGGTGCCCGTCGAGCGCGAGTTCCGGCGCCCCATCGCCTACGACGTGGATTACGTGCATCGTGGCGTCAAGTACCGCTCGCGGCTGCCGGCGGACCCGGGCAACCGGCTGCGGGTGCGCGTTTCGGTGACGCCGCTGGTTTCACAGGAAACCCCTTGAGCCTGCGGGGTTTGTTGCAGTGCGTGCCGCGCCGTGCGAGGATGCGCGCCGTGAAACATGCACTTGCCCACGCCGATGTCCTGACCTCCGCCCGCATGGCGGCCGGCATGACCTCGCGTGCGCGCCGACCGGATCCCTGCGCCTGAGCTGGGTCGACCGGACGTTTTCGCCGTCATGCCGGAACCCAGCCAGAGGCTGGGTTTTTTCGTTTCTGAAGCACGCAATCGCCATCTACCCGAGACCTGGATGCCGTCAATGAAGCATTTCCTCAACACGCAGGACTGGAGCCGCGCAGATCTCGATGCGCTGCTGGCGCAGGCCGCCGTCTTCAAGCGCGACAAGCTCGGCGATGCGCTCAAGGGTCGCTCGATCGCGCTGGTGTTCTTCAACCCGTCGATGCGTACCCGCACCAGTTTCGAGCTGGGCGCGTTCCAGCTCGGCGGGCACGCGGTGGTGCTGCAGCCGGGCAAGGATGCATGGCCGGTCGAGTTCGACCTGGGCACGGTGATGGACGGCGATACCGAGGAGCACATCGCGGAGGTGGCGCGCGTGCTGGGGCGCTACGTCGACCTGATCGGCGTGCGGGCCTTCCCGAAGTTCGTCGACTGGACGCGCGATCGCGAGGACCTGGTGCTGAAGTCGTTCGCGAAGTATTCGCCGGTGCCGGTGATCAACATGGAAACCATCACCCATCCCTGCCAGGAACTGGCGCACGCGCTGGCGCTGCAGGAGCACTTCGGCACCTCCGACCTGCGCGGGAAGAAGTACGTCCTCACCTGGACCTACCACCCCAGGCCGCTGAATACAGCGGTCGCGAACTCCGCCCTCACCATCGCCACCCGCCTGGGAATGGACGTGACCCTGCTGTGCCCCACGCCCGAGTACGTGCTCGACGAGCGCTACATGGGCTGGGCGGCGCAGAACGTGGCCGAGAGCGGCGGCTCGCTGGCGGTCAGCCACGACATCGACAGCGCCTACACCGGCGCCGACGTGGTCTACGCCAAGAGCTGGGGCGCGCTGCCGTACTTCGGAAACTGGGCGCCGGAGAAGCCGATCCGCGACCAGTACAGGCACTTCATCGTCGACGAGGCCAAGATGGCGCTGACCGACAACGGCGTGTTCAGCCACTGCCTGCCGCTGCGCCGCAACGTCAAGGCCACCGACGCGGTGATGGACTCGCCGAACTGCATCGCCATCGACGAGGCCGAGAACCGCCTGCACGTGCAAAAAAGCGTGATGGCGGCCCTGGTGGGCCGCCGGGACTAGGGATTGGGGATTCGCGACAGCGGATCCCGCCGCCGGTCAGATCATCATTTCCACAGAGATTCCCCCATGTCGCAGCAAGCCGCTTCCCCGAATCCCGAATCCCCAATCCCCGACCCCGCGGCTGCAAGCCGCGACATCGTCCTCGCGTTCTCGGGCGGCCTGGACACCAGCTTCTGTGTGCCGTACCTGCAGGAACGCGGCTGGAACGTGCATACCGTGTTCGCCGACACCGGCGGCGTGGATGCCGACGAGCGCGAGTTCATCGAGAAGCGCGCGGCCGAGCTGGGCGTGGCCAGCCACGTCACCGTCGATGGCGGGCCCGCGATCTGGAGCGGCTTCGTCAGGCCGTTCGTGTGGGCGGGCGAGGGCTACCAGGGCCAGTACCCGCTGCTGGTGTCGGACCGCTACCTGATCGTGGATGCGTCGCTCGCGCGCGCCGCCGAGCTCGGCACCAATGCGATCGCGCATGGCTGCACCGGCATGGGCAACGACCAGGTGCGCTTCGACCTGGCGATCAAGGCGCAGGGCAGCTACCGCATCGTGGCGCCGATCCGCGAGATCCAGAAGGAGCACACCCAGACCCGCGCCTACGAGCAGGCCTACCTGGAGCAGCGCGGTTTCGGCGTGCGCGCCAAGCAGAAGGCCTACACGATCAACGAGAACCTGCTGGGCGTGACCATGTCCGGCGGCGAGATCGACCAGTGGGAGACGCCGGGCGAGGGCGCGCGCGGCTGGTGCGCGCCGCGCGGCGCGTGGCCGGTCGAGCCGCTGACGGTGAACCTGCGCTTCGAGCGCGGCGAAGCGGTGGAACTCGACGGCAAGGTGCTGCCCGGCGAGCAGATCCTGGCGAAGCTCAATCGCCTCTTCGCCTCGTACGGCGTCGGCCGCGGCATGTACACCGGCGATACCGTGATCGGGCTCAAGGGCCGCATCGTCTACGAAGCGCCGGGCCTGGTGGCATTGCTCACCGCGCACCGCGCGCTCGAGGAGGCGGTGCTGAGCAAGCAGCAGAACCGCTTCAAGCCAGAGGTGGCGCGCAAGTGGGTGGAGCTGGTGTACGAGGGCTTCTTCCACGACCCGCTGAAGACCGACCTCGAGGCGTTCCTGGCCTCGTCGCAGCAGCAGGTCACGGGCGAGGTGGTGCTGGAGACCCGCGGCGGACGCGTCGACGCGGTGGCGGTCAAGTCGCCGCGCCTGCTGCACTCGAAGGGCGCCACCTACGCGCAGTCCGCCGACTGGGGCGTGGAGGAGGCCGAGGGCTTCATCAAGCTGTTCGGCATGAGCAGCACGCTCTGGGCGGAGGTCAATCGCTGAGGCGCCGACTTTCCGTCGTCCCGAACGTGGTGAGGGATCCGCTTTGCGGCGGTCCCGCGGGAGGAGATCTCTCACTGCGTTCGAGATGACAAGCCAGAGTCCGTCTGCAGGACGACACAAGACCATGCTCGACAGCATCCTCAAGCACCTCGAAGCCCTGGTGTCCTTCGACACCCGCAACCCGCCGCGCGCGATCACGGCCGACGGGATCTTCGACTACATCCGCGCGCAGCTGCCGGATTTCCGAGTCGAAGTGAGCGATCATGGTGCCGGCGCGGTCTCGCTGTTCGCCGTGCGTGGGCAGCCGAGGCATCTGTTCAACGTGCATCTGGACACGGTGCCGTCCTCGCCGCACTGGAGCGCGGATCCCCACGTGCTGCGGATCGGGAACGATCGCGCCATCGGGCTCGGCGCCTGCGACATCAAGGGCGCGGCCGCCGGGCTGATCGCGGTCGCGGAGGCCACCCGGGGCGATGCCGCCTTTTTGTTCACCAGCGACGAGGAAGCCAACGATGCGCGCTGCATCGCCGCCTTCCTGGCGCGCGACCATGGCTTTTCCGACGTGATCGTCGCCGAACCGACGTCCTGCGAGGCGGTGCTGGCCCATCGCGGCATCAGCGCGGTGCGCATGGCGTTCAAGGGCAGGGCGGGGCACGCCTCGGGGCCGGGGGCGCTCGATGCCAGCGCGCTGCACCACGCGGTGCGCTGGAGCAGCCGTGCGCTCGACTTCGTCGGGCTCGAATCGCATCGCCGTTTCGGCGGACTGACCGGGCTGCGCTTCAACATCGGCCGGATCGAGGGCGGCATCAAGGCCAACGTGATCGCGCCCGCGGCGGAGCTGCGTTTCGGATTCCGGCCGCTGCCCTCGCACGATATCGAGCAGCTGCACGCGGCATTCCGGGGTTTCGCAGCGCCCGATGCGCTCGAAGCCTACGAAGAAACCTTCCGCGGTCCTTCGCTGCCCTCGGGCGATGTCGCCGCGGCGGAGGACCGCCGGCTCGCCGCGCGCGACCTCGCCGACGAACTCGGCCTGCCGGTCGGCAACGCCGTGGACTTCTGGACCGAGGCCTCGCTGTTCTCCCGTGCCGGGCTCACCGCCCTCGTCTTCGGGCCGGGCGACATCGCCCAGGCGCACACCGCCGACGAATGGGTCTCGCTCGAACAACTGCAACGCTACGCCGGCATCGTCGGCCGCATCCTCGGATCCGCATGAACATCGACGCCAACCGGCAGACCCGGCAGACCATCGTGCGCCTGCTCTCGAGCATGGCCAGCGCGAAGGAGATCAGCCAGTACCTCAAGCGCTTCTCGCAGGTCGACGCCAAGCGCTTCGCCGTGGTCAAGGTCGGCGGCGCGGTGTTGCGCGACGATCTCGAGGCGCTCACCTCGTCGCTGTCGTTCCTGCAGGAAGTCGGCCTGACCCCGATCGTGCTGCATGGCGCCGGGCCGCAGCTCGATGCCGAACTCGCGGCCGCCGGGATCGGCAAGCAGACCGTGAACGGCCTGCGCGTGACCTCGCCCGAGGCGCTGGCGATCGTGCGCCGCGTGTTCCAGGCCTCCAACCTCGCCCTGGTCGAGGCGTTGCAGCAGGGCGGCGCCCGCGCCACCTCGATCACCGGCGGCGTGTTCGAGGCCGACTACCTCGACCGCGACACCTACGGCCTGGTCGGCGAGGTGAAGGCGGTGAACCTGGCGCCGATCGAGGCCAGCCTGCAGGCCAGTTCGATCCCGGTGATCGCCAGCCTCGGCGAGACCCCAGGCGGGCAGATCCTCAACATCAACGCCGACTTCGCCGCCAACGAACTGGTGCGCGTGCTGCAGCCCTACAAGATCATCTTCCTCACCGGCACCGGCGGGCTGCTGGACCCGGAAGGGCAGGTGATCGATTCGATCAACCTGTCCAGCGAGTACGGGCACCTGATGCAGCAGCCGTGGATCAACGGCGGGATGAAGGTGAAGATCGAGCAGATCAAGGACCTGCTCGACCACCTGCCGCTGGAATCGTCGGTCTCCATCACCCGGCCAGCCGACCTGGCCAAGGAACTGTTCACGCACAAGGGTTCGGGCACGCTGGTCCGGCGCGGCGAGAAGGTGCTGCGCGGCATGGACTGGGAGGCGTTCGACCGCGAGCGCCTGCGCGACCTGATCGAGCGCAGCTTCGGCCGGCGCCTGGCGCCGGACTACTTCGAACGCACCACGCTGCTGCGCGCCTACGTCAGCGAGAACTACCGCGCCGCGGTGATCCTCACCGACGGCGACGGCATGGTGTACCTGGACAAGTTCGCGGTCCTGGACGACGCCCAGGGCGAGGGCCTCGGCCGCGCGGTCTGGAACGTGATGCGCGAGGAGACGCCGCAGCTGTTCTGGCGCTCGCGACACAACAACCAGATCAACATCTTCTACTACGCCGAGTCCGATGGCTGCTACAAGCAGGAGAAATGGAAGGTGTTCTGGTACGGGATCGAGGCCTTTGCCGACATCGAACGCTGCGTGGCGCATTGCGCCACGCGCCAGCCGACGCTGCTGGACTGAGCGATGAGTGGAAGCCCGCATCCATCCGCGTGGAGCAGCGTGCCGAGGCTGGCCGGGCGCCATGCCGTGCTCGAACCGATGCAGGTCGCGCACGTCGATGGCTTGCGCGCCGCGGTTGAAGGCAGCGGCCTCGACCGGCTCTGGTACACCCACGTGCCGGCGCCGGCGCAGGTCGCCGGCTACGTCGACGAGGTGCTGGCCGCACGCGACGCAGGCCGGGTGCTGCCCTTCACGGTGCGCGATGCCCGCGGCGACGTCGTCGGCAGCACCCGTTTCTACGGCCTCGAACCCGAGGTGCCGAAGCTGCTGATCGGCTACACCTGGTACGCGCCGCGCGTGCAGCGCACCGGCGTGAACAGCGAATGCAAGCTGATGCTGCTCGAGCACGCCTTCGAGACCCTGGCCTGCGTGAACGTGAGTTTCGAGACCAGCTGGTTCAACCACGCCTCGCGCGCGGCGATCGCCCGGCTCGGCGCGAAGCAGGACGGGGTCCTGCGCAACGCCAAGCGCCACGCCGACGGCTCGCTGCGCGACACCGTGGTGTTCTCGATCCTCGACACCGAATGGCCGGCCGTGCGCCGGCACCTGCGTTTCCGCCTGGAATCACACGCATGAGCCACGCACCCGTTTCCCTCGGCATCATCGGCGCACGCGGCCACACCGGCCGCGAGCTGATCCGGCTGGTCGCCGCGCATCCACACTTCGAGCTGGCGTTCGTGTCCTCGCGCGAACTCGACGGGCAGCGGGTGGATGCGCACGATGAGGGTTACGCCGGCGACCTGCGCTTCGAATCGCTGGCCGCCGATGCGGTCGCGGCGAAGGCGGCCGATGCCGTCGTGCTGGCCCTGCCCAATGGCAAGGCCGCGCCCTTCGTCGCCGCGCTGGACGCGGCCGCGCCGGAGACGGTGGTCGTCGACCTGTCCGCCGACTACCGCTTCGACGAGGGCTGGCATTACGGCCTGCCGGAACTCACGCGCGGCCGCTACGCGGGACAGAAGCGGATCAGCAATCCGGGCTGCTACGCGACCGCGATGCAGCTGGCGATCGCGCCGATGCTCGGGCGGCTGGCGGGCCCGCCGCAGTGCTTCGGCGTGTCCGGCTACTCGGGTGCCGGCACGACCCCGTCGGACAAGAACAATGTCGAGTTGCTGCGCGACAACCTGATGCCGTACGCGCTGGTCGGGCACATGCACGAGCGCGAGGTGACGCGCCAGCTCGGCAGGCCGGTGGAGTTCATGCCGCATGTCGCTCCGCATTTCCGCGGCATCACCATGACCGTGAACCTGCACCTGTCGGAGCCCGTGGGCCTGGAGGCGGCGCGTGGCCTGTACCGGGAGCGTTATGCCGGCGAACCGCTGGTGCGCATCGTCGACGACGCGCCCTGGGTCAGCCGGATCGCGGGACGGCACGGTGTGGAGATCGGCGGCTTCGCGGTGGACGCGGAAGGCAGGCGTCTGGTCGTGGTGGCCACGCTCGACAACCTGCTCAAGGGCGCGGCGACGCAGGCCATGCAGAACCTCAACCTGGCGTTCGGCTTCGACGAGATGACCGCGATTCCCCGCTAGCACGCGCCTGGCCGTCGCCTGGCACGCGAGCGGGTTCCATCACGGAGTTGTTGGCACACAATGATGGCGGGGCGCCCCGCCCGACGGAGAACCAGATGTCCGACCTGTTGTGGCAGAAACCCGGTGTCGAGGTCGACGCGCGGATCCAGCACTTCCTCGCCGGCGACGACGTGGTGCTCGATCGCGAGTTCTTCCTGCATGACATCCGGGCCAGTGCCGCGCATGCGCAGGGGCTGCGACGCATCGGCATCCTCTCGGACGCGGAGCTGGAAGGGCTGGAACGCGAGCTGGCGCAACTCGGCGACGACTTCCGCTCCGGCGCGTTCGTCCTCGACGAGCGCTACGAGGACGGCCATTCCGCGATCGAGGCGCGCCTCACCGAGCGCCTCGGCGATGCCGGCCGCAAGATCCACACCGGCCGCAGCCGCAACGACCAGGTGCTGGTGGCCACGCGCCTGTGGCTGAAGGAGAAGCTGGCGCGGGTGGCATCGCTTTCTCGCGAGGTCGCGAAGGTCGCGCTGGACCGCGCACAGGTCGAACGCGACCTGCCGATCCCCGGCTACACCCATGTACAGCGGGCCGTGGTGTCGTCGGCCGGCATGTGGTGGGCCGGCTGGGCAGAGGCCTTCATCGACGATGCGGTGCGTGCGGCAGACACGCTCGCCCTGGTCGACTGCAATCCGCTCGGCACTGCCGCCGGCTACGGCGTCAACCTGGCGCTGGATCGCGAACACACCACCACGTCGCTCGGCTTCGGGCGGATGCAGGTCTCGCCGGCGTATGCCCAGCTTTCGCGCGGCAAGTTCGAGCTGGCGGCGCTGGAAGCGCTCGGCAGCGCCACCCTCGACCTGCGCCGCATCGCCTGGGACCTGTCGCTGTTCACCAGCGCGGAGTTCGGCTTCGTGGCGCTTCCCGCGCAATACACCACGGGCAGTTCGATCATGCCCAACAAGCGCAACCCGGACGTGATCGAGCTGATGCGCGCCACCCACGCCAGCGTCGCCGCCGCGCGCACCGAGATCGAGCAGCTGCTGTCGCTGCCGTCGGGGTACCACCGCGACCTGCAGGGCTCCAAGGGTGCGATCTTCCACGGCTTCGGTCGCGGCCTGGCGGCGCTCGAGTTGCTGCCGGCGCTCCTGGCCAATCTCGAATGGCGCGAGGACCGGATGCGGGCCGCGATCGATCCGGGCATGTACGCCACCGACGTGGCGGTCGAGGCGGCGGTGGCCGGCGTGCCGTTCCGCGAGGCCTATCGCGCCGCAGCCGCGGGTGCCGGCTCGGCCGGGCAGGGGCGCACTCCCGAGGCCAGCCTGTCCGCGCGCGTATCGCCCGGCGCTGCCGGCGACCTCAGGCTCGACGCCTTGCAGGCGCGCTGGGAGGCGTTGTGAACGAGCCGGTGACGCGCTACCTGGTGATGCTAATGCGGCGGCCCGGTTTCGATCCGTCGCTGGTCGGGCCGCACACGGCGTTCCTGGACGAACTGCGCGCACGTGGCCTGCTGGAGATGAGCGGTGGCTTCGGCGACCGCAGCGGCGGCGCCTACCTTCTGACCGGCATCGACAGCCTGGAACAGGCGCGCGAGATCGCGGGCCGCGATCCGCTGGTGATCCAGGGCGCCTCGGACCTCGCGGTCCACGAATGGAACACCCGCTGAGCCGATGGACGCGCATCCCTTCTCCGAGCAGTTGTTGCCGCCCTGGCGACGCGCCGTGCTCAAGGTCGGCAGCAGCCTGCTGGCCGCGAACGGCGGCGGTTTGTCGACCGAGTACGCGCAGGCGATCGCCGGGTTCGTCGTCGCCTCGCACGCGGCCGGCAGGGAAGTGGTGGTTGTGTCCTCGGGCGCGGTCGCGGCCGGGCGCGCGATCATGCGCGAGCAGCCGCACGACGGCGCCGAGATGGCCGAACGCCAGGCGCTCGCCGCGCTCGGGCAGGCGCGCCTGATCGGGTTCTGGCAGGGCCTGCTCGACCGCCACGTGGCCCAGGTGCTGCTGACCCACGACGACCTGCGCAACCGCCGCCGCTACCTCAATGCGCGGGCCACGCTGGCGGCATTGTTGCGCCACCGCGCGGTGCCGGTGGTCAACGAGAACGACACCGTGTCGGTCGACGAACTCAAGCTCGGCGACAACGACAACCTCGCCGCGATCGTCGCCGCGCTGGTCGATGCCGACGTGCTGTTCATCGCCACCGACATCGATGGCCTGTACGACGCCGATCCGCGCCGCAATCCCGACGCGCGCCCGGTGGAGGTGGTGCCGCAACTGACCCAGGCGTTGCTGTCCGCCGCCGGCGGCACCGGCAGCGCCGCGGGCACCGGTGGCATGCGGACCAAGCTCGAGGCGGCGCAGCGCGCCTCGGCGGCGGGCGTCGCCACCGTGCTTTTCAACGGCACCCGGGCCGACGTGCTGGCCGGACTGGCGACCGACCGCCTGCGCGGCACCCGCATCCACGCCCTGCGCAGCCGCGTCGCGGTGCGCAAGCACTGGCTGCAGAACGCGCCGGCCGAGCCGGGCGCCATCGTCGTCGACGCGGGCGCGGCCAACGCGCTCGTGGAAAAGGGCGCCTCGCTGCTGCCGGGCGGGGTGGTCACTGCCGACGGCGACTTCCGTCGCGGCGACATGGTCGAGATCGTGCAGCGCGACGAGCGCGGCACCCGCCGTGTCGCGCGTGGGGTCAGCCAGTACTCCGCCGCCGACATCCGTCGCGTCGCGCGCCGTCATTCGCGCGAGATCGAGGCGGTGCTGGGCTACAGCTACGGCGGTACCGTCATCCACCGAGACGATCTGATGCTGATTTAGCGAACGCCCCATCCAACGCGAAGCGCCGGCGACCGAACCGGCGCGCCTCGAATCAGCCCCTTGCGACCCTGCCATGACCGACATCCGCCACCTCGCCCTCAGATGTCGCGACGCCGCCCAGGTGGTCGCCGCGCTGCCCACCGTCGCCAAGGACGCGATGCTGCGTGCGATGGCCGATGCCCTGCTGTCCGATGCGCAGGCGATCCTCGCCGCCAACGCGCAGGACATGGCGGCAGCGCAGGCCAAGGGCGTCGGACCGGCGATGCTCGACCGGCTGCGCCTGGACGACGCCAGGCTCACGGGCATCGCCGACGCATTGCGCGAGGTTGCCGCGCTGCCCGACCCGGTGGGGCAGGTGACGCGACGCGAAACCAGGCCCAACGGCATCTGCGTGGAACGCGTGCGCACGCCGCTCGGCGTGGTGGCGATGATCTACGAGGCGCGCCCCAACGTGACCGCGGACGCCGCGGCGTTGTGCCTGAAGGCCGGCAACGGCGTGATCCTGCGCGGCGGCAGCGAGGCGCTCCGTTCGAACCTGGCGATCGCGGCCGCGCTGCAGCGGGCGCTGGTCGCCGCCGGGGTGCCTGCCGCCGCGCTGACGATCGTCGAAGATCTCCGCCGCGAGACCATGCTCGAACTGCTGCAGCTCACCGACATCGTCGATCTCGCGATCCCGCGCGGCGGCGAGGGCCTGATCCGGTTCGTGGCCGAGCATGCGCGGGTGCCGGTGATCAAGCACTACAAGGGCGTCTGCCACCTGTACGTCGATGCCGACGCCGACCAGGATCTCGCCCTGCGCCTGCTGGTCGACGGCAAGGTCTCCAGGCCCAGCGCCTGCAATGCGCTGGAGACGCTGCTCGTGCATGCCGGCGCGGCCGCGGAATTCCTGCCCCGAGCCGCCGCGACCCTGCGCGGGCATGGCGTCGAGCTGCGCGGCGATGCCGCCACGCGGGCGATCTTCGCCGGCGCGGGCGAGGCGACCGAAGACGACTACGACGCCGAGTACCTCGACCTGGTGATCGCGATCCGGGTGGTCGATTCGCTCCAGGCGGCGATCGCCCACATCCGCAGGCACGGCTCGGACCACACCGAGGTGATCGTCACGCGCGATGCGGGCAACGCGGAGAAATTCGTGCAGGCGTTGCGCTCGGCGGTGGTGATGGTCAATGCCTCGTCGCGCTTCAGCGATGGCGGCGAGCTCGGCCTCGGTGCCGAGATCGGCATCTCGACCACGCGGCTGCACGCCTACGGGCCGATGGGCCTGGAGGCGTTGACCGTGGAGCGCTTCGTGGTCCGGGGCGAGGGGCAGACGCGCAATATCCACGGCTGACGCGGCCCGCGAAAAAAGAGCTTCTTCTCCCATGTGAGGGAGTTGGCCAGGTTTTCGGAGGGTTGGACCCGGGCTTGCGGCCCGGGTCGTTCCGGGCCGGGCATTGCTGCTCGGCTCGGTCAGCCCGCTGCGCGGTCCGGCCCGGCGCAACGCGCCGGGCGCTCGCGCGGACGCGCGGCAGTGCCGCGCAAGACGTCCGCGCTCACCCATGGCTGACTCGCCGCCGCAGCGCATCCATGCGCTGCTTTCCGCAACACCCGGCCCGGAACGCCCATCGGCGCATCATTGGCGTGGCTTCGAAGAAGCTAGCTGCCGGGCCATTGCGGCCGGAGCATCGATGAGCCGCGTCCTGGCGCGCGGGGATCGCGGCAAGCAAGACATGGATGTTTTGCGCGCGAGTCAGGGCAGGATGCCCTGACCGAGCGACAAGCGATTCCCGGGCGGCAGGGCGCGGCGTCCATCCGGAGTCCTGACAGGGACTTCTCCATCGCGGACCATTTCTCCCTCACATGGGAGAAAAAAAGGGACCGGCGCAGCCGGTCCCGAGACGAATGATCGTTGCCTGGAGAGATGGCGCGCGATGCCTGCCGCGCGCTGATGGATGACGGTTTCGCGGTTCCCTGTTCAGCCGTACGCCACGACGGTCTCGAGCTCGCCGTCGTCGTTCTGCGCCTCGACCCGGGTCAGCCGGCCGTCGTTGAGGTTGCGCGCGTCGGCCATCAGCCGGGCGATTTCCAGGCCCTTGCTGCGTTCGGGAAACCAGAAGACCGGCCTGCCGTCGTCCAGCAACTGCCAGCCGCCGCCGCTGTGGACCAGTCGCAGGGTGGATCCGGTCATTGCTTGCTCCGCGGGAAAGAAGGCGCCCCGGCCCAGCGGTCGACTTGCTCAAGGTCGCGGCTCTGGTTTCCGTTGCTGAGCGGCATCCGTTGCCAGTTGCATTGGCCGGGCTGCCGGGGCGTTGCCAGTGTCGGTTGCCGCGTGATCCGCCGCAGTCGGCGAAGCTCCCGATGCCGTGTAGGACTTTTCCTACAGTCGGGGCGGGTATGCTCCCCCGGCGGCCAATGTCGACCGCAGTCAGGGAGGCGCCATGATGATCCCGAAACCGGCTCCGGCCTCTGCGATTCCGACCCTTCCAGCGCTGGCCGCAGGCGTCCTGCTGGCCGGCTGCATGTCGACGCCGGGTCCCTCCGTCGGTGGAAGCGGCGCGTGCCGGGACAGCGGGCTCGGCTGGGCGGCAGGGCAGCCTGCCGACGAGGCCAACATGCGCCGGCTGGCCCGCGAGAGCGGTGCGGGACTGGTCGATCCGATCGGTCCGGACAGCAGGCCGCTTGCCGATCGTCGCGGCGACCGCCTGCGCGTGCGCATCGATGCCGGCAACATCATCGAGTCCGCGCGCTGCGAATGACCGACCGCGGAAACGAAAAAAGCCGGCGCATGGCCGGCTCTTTCGCAACTGCTTGATCCGATTGGTCGGGGAGACAGGATTTGAACCTGCGACTTCTACGTCCCGAACGTAGCGCTCTACCAGGCTGAGCTACACCCCGACTTGGGCAAGCCGCGTATTTTAGTGACCGGGTGGGGCGCTAGGCAAGGGGTTCGGCGCGGTGGCCGGTCCTGCGGCGGTTCCGGCGCGACGGTCAGCGCAGCGCGGAGGCGAGTTCCGACAACGCCCCGGCGTCGAGTATCTCGACGTGCTGCGGGTCCGGGAGTGCGATCACGCCCTGCTCGCGCAGCCGGGTGAAGCTGCGGCTCACGGTTTCGACGGTCAGCCCCAGGTGGTCGGCGATGTCGCCGCGGCCCATCGGCAGCGCCATGCGCGGGTCGTCCTCGCGGATCTTCATCTGTCCACGCAGGCGCAGCAGGAAGCTCGCCAGCCGCTCCAGCGGCGACAGGCGCGCCAGCAGCAGCATGGCGTCGTGGGCGTCGTCGAGGTCGCGGCAGGCGCGCTCGAGCAGGCTGTGCTCGAAGCCGGGGAAGCGCTGGCGCAGGTCGCGGATGCCGTCGAGCTCGAACGCGCAGACCCGGCTGGGCACCACCGCCTCGATGCTCTGGCGATGGACCACGTGCTCCGTGAGCCCGACGAAATGGCCCGGCAGGACGAAGGCCACCACCTGGCGCCGGGCATCGGCCAGCGTCCGCACCAGGCGCAGCATGCCGCTGGTGACGCTGTAGGCCTGGCGGCAGGGCTGGCCGGCGCGGGCCAGCTCGGCGTTGGCCTGCAGCTCCATGGACGAGACGTAGCGCTCGAGCGAGTCGACTTCCTGCGGCGGCAGGGACGCGCAGACCGCGAGGTCGCGCACGGCGCAGTGCGCGCAGTCGAGCGGCACGACGGCGCGGGAATGTTGTCTGCAGCGGGCGAGGTTGGGGCTGGTCATGCGGCTGGCGTTCGCAGGATTGCATCATAGCGGCCCGCGCGCCGGCATGCGCTGGATGAAATGTCCCACCCGTGAACGGCGCGGGCGCAAGGCGCTCCCGTGCGCTCCGTGTTCCGCCACGGCCCCGGGATTCCCCGGCTGCGCCGGCCCGGTTCCCCGCCCGGGTAGAATGGGCGCTTTCCCCTCGCATACGCCCGTCATCGGCATGATCAAGCCCCGTACCCCGCCCGGCATCATGGAACTGCTGCCACGCGACCAGATCGCGTTCCAGCGCATGCTCGACACGATCCGGCGCAGCTTCGAGGGCTTCGGCTTCCTGCCGATCGAGACGCCTGTGTTCGAGCTGTCGGAGGTGCTGCTGACCAAGTCCGGCGGCGAGACCGAGCGCCAGGTGTACTTCGCCCAGTCGACGGGCGCGCTGGAGAAGGCCTCCGACGGCCCGCCGGAGCTGGCCCTGCGCTTCGACCTTACCGTGCCGCTGGCGCGCTACGTCGCCGAACACGAACATGAGCTGGCGTTCCCGTTCCGGCGCTACCAGATGCAGCGGGTGTACCGCGGCGAGCGCGCCCAGCGCGGCCGTTTCCGCGAGTTCTACCAGTGCGACATCGACGTGATCGGAAAGGACGCGCTGTCGCCGCGCCACGACGCCGAGATTCCGGCGGTGATCAGCGCCGTGTTCGAGGCGCTGGACATCGGCGACTTCACCATCCAGTTCAACCATCGCAAGCTGCTGCGCGGATATTTCGAGGGCCAGGGCATCGCCGCCGACGCGCAGGTGCCGGTGCTGCGCGAGATCGACAAGCTCGACAAGCGCGGCGAGGATGCGGTGCGCGCGACCCTGTCCGGCGAGGGCTTCGGCCTGGCATCGGGAGTCATCGACAGGCTCATGGCGTTTTCGCGGGTGCGTTCGAAAGGCCACGCCGATGCGCTGGCCAGGCTCGACGCGCTGGGCGACGGCACGCCGCTGTTCGAGGAAGGCCGCGAAGAACTGCGCGAGGTGCTGCGGCGGCTGCAGGCGCTCGGCGTGCCGGAGTCGCGCTACGCGCTCAACCTGTCGATCGCGCGCGGCCTGGACTACTACACCGGCATCGTCTACGAAACCACGCTCGACGCGCATCCGGGCATCGGTTCGATCTGCTCGGGCGGCCGCTACGACAACCTGGCCAGCCACTACACGAAGTCGAGGCTGCCGGGCGTCGGCATTTCGATCGGCCTGACCCGGCTGTTCTGGCAACTGCGCGAGGCCGGCCTGATCGAGACCGCCGACAGCTCGGTCGACGTGCTGGTGACGCTGTTCGACGATGCCGGACTCGACCACGCGCTCGGGCTGTCGCAGCAACTGCGCGGCGCCGGGCTCAACGTCGAGACCCAGCTCGAACCGCGCAAGCTGGCGCGCCAGTTCCAGTATGCCGATCGCGCCGGGATCCGCTTCGTGGTGGTGCGCGGCGAGGACGAGGCGGCCAAGGGCTTGGTGGCGGTCAAGGACCTGCGCCGCGGCGAGCAGTTCGAGGTGGCCGATGCCGACCTGGCGCGCACGCTGCTGGTCGAGCGCGAGCAGTGGCGGGCGCTGGGCAAGAGCGCGGGTTGATGCGGGCAACGCTGCCGCCGCTTGCCGCCGAGAACGCCTGAACGGTGTCGTCCCGAGCGCAGCGAGGGATCTGTCGTCGCCGGAACCGCGGCAAATGACGGAGTGACCCGCTGCGGTGTGCAAAGCTCCTTCCACCGCGTTCGGAACCACGGCGGCACGCAATCCGGATGAAGAACATGGCGATCGAACGATGAAACCGGTACTGCTCGACGGCAGGTCGCTCACCCGCGACCAGCTGGTGATGGTCGCGCACGGCGCGAAGGTGGCGCTGGACGAGGCCTCGCTGCGCGACGTGGCGCGCGCCGCCGATTTCCTCGCCGCGCAGGTGGCGCGCGAGGAGCCGATCTACGGCGTCTCCACCGGCTTCGGCAGCAATGCCGACAAGCTGCTGGGCGCGCATCCGTTGCGCGACGAACTGCCTGGCGCCATCCGCTCCGGCCGCTCGCTGCACGAGGAACTGCAGCACAACCTGATCGTCACCCACGCGGTGTGCGTCGGCGAGCCGCTGTCGGCGGACATCGTGCGCGCCATGCTGTGCATCCGCATCAACACGCTGCTGCGCGGCCATTCCGGCATCCGCGTGTCGACCCTGCAGGCGCTGACCGCGCTGCTCAACGCGGGCATCGTGCCGGTCGTGCCGGCGCTGGGATCGGTCGGTGCGTCGGGCGACCTGGCGCCGCTGTCGCACCTGGCGATCGTGCTGCTCGGCGGCGGCGAAGCCTTCTACGGCGGGGAACGCATTCCCGGCGGCGAGGCGCTGAAGGCCGCCGGCATCGAACCGGTCCGCCTGTCGTACAAGGAAGGGCTGGCGCTGAACAACGGCACCGCGCAGATGCTGGCGACGGGCGTGCTGGCGCTGTATCGCCTCGACCGCCTGCTCGACACCGCCGACCTCGCCGCGGCGATGACCATCGACGCCTTCGCCGGCCGGCTCGGTGCGTTCGCAGAGGAGGTCCACGCGCTGCGCCCGCACCCGGGCCAGGTGCATACGGCGACGCACCTGCGCGAGCTGCTCGACGGCTCCACCCTGGCCGACATTCCCTACCACCTGGTGCCGCGCTTCCGCCCGTGGCTGCCGTCGAGCTGGGACACGCCCGATGCGCAGCGCCTGGGCTTCGACATCGGCTGGGACTGGGTGCCCAGCGACCAGCGCCACGGCCGCGAGAAGTTCTACGCACGCTTCATGCCGTTCCGCGGCGGCAAGAAGCACCAGCCGCAGGACAGCTATTCGCTGCGCTGCATTCCCCAGGTGCACGGGGCGGTGCGCGACTGCGTCGAACACGCCAAGCGGGTGTTCGACATCGAGCTCAACGCGGTCACCGACAACCCGCTCGTGTTCCCCGACAGGCAGGCCGAGCATGTCGAGGAACAGGTGATCTCGGCCGGCCATTTCCACGGCATGCCGCTGGCGCTTGCGATGAGCGGGGTCAAGGCCGCGATCTCGGTGCTGGCCTCGATCAGCGAGCGGCGGCTCAACAAGCTGGTCGATCCGGCTACCAGCGACGGCCTGCCGGCCTTCCTGATCGGCAACGAGGATGGCACCGAATCGGGCTACATGATCGTGCAGTACACGGCGGCGGCGATCGTCAACGACCTCGCCACGCGCGCGCACCCGGCCAGCGTGTACTCGATCCCGACCAGCGCCAATGCCGAGGACCACGTGTCGATGGGCACCAACGAGGCGCGCCACGTGCTGGCGATGGCCGACGACCTGGGCAAGGTGCTGGCGCTGGAGCTGTACACCGCGGCGCAGGCGCTGGACCTGCGCCTGGACATGATCAACGCCGCGCGCGACCTGGCGCGCCGCGCCGACGCCGCCGCGCTCGCGCGCAAGGTGCACGGGGTGGGCGACGGCGACCCGCGGCATGCGCACTTCCTGCGCGAGGTCGAGGCGCTGCGGGCGGAACTGGCCGCGGCCGATGCCTTCCATCCCGGGACCGCGGTCGCGGCGGCGCACGCGGCGATCCGCGAACGCATCGCCTTCCTCGACCGCGACCGCGCGCTCGACGGCGAGGTGGCCGCGGCGGTGGCCCTGGTCGCGGACGGCAGCCTGCTCGCGGCGATCGGGCGCTGAACGCCAGCGGGCGGCGATGAACCTGCCCCTCCATTCCGGCTGGCCCGGGGTGATGGAATCGGCGTTGATCGCCTTCGCCATCGGCATGCTGTGCTTCGGGTTCTGGCGCTGGCTGTGCCGGCGCGCCGGGTGGGGCGAAGCCCGCGCCATCGGCTGGGCCTGCGTCAGCGCGATCGCGATCGCCGCGGGGATCGACAGCTGGAACCTGTTCTATCTCGGCGTGGTGCGGCTCGAGTCGCCGCTGTACGCGCGGGTCGCGCTGGCGAAGATGCACGATCCCGATTTCCTCGGCGCGCGCGTGTTCATGGCCTGGGCCGGCGCCCTGTGCGGCGTGGTCGCGGCCTGGGCCCTGCTGCAGCGGCGGAAGCGGGCCTCGCCCTGATCGTCAGGGGGCGCGGCGGGGCCGCACGTGCCCGATCAGGCCCGCACGCCGCAACATCCCCATGAGCGCTTCGCGCTGCCGGCCGTCGTCGCCGCGGGGCCATCCGGTCAGGCTGTCCACGATACGGCCGTCCTGCAGGACATGGAACTCGGGCATCGGCCAGTCGGCGAGCATCGGCCATCCCTCGCGATCGTGGATCATCAACGCCGGAGCCCGGGAAAAGCGGCGGTTCCACTCGCGCACCGCATCGATGTCCTCCACGCCAGGCGGTTGCATCAGCCAGTAGGCGTGGCCTGCGAATGCGGGGCCGAGTACCGGGTCGGCGGAGATGTCGGCGACGGCATCGAGCGAGAAGTGGCAACCGGCGGTCACCACGATGCGCGTGCCGCGTAGGTCGAGCGACTCGTACTGCAGCCGACTGCCGTCGCCCGACATGCGCCAGATGCCGTGTCGCATGGAGCTGTGGTCGCCGGTCGGCTCGATAAAGGCGGGCAATGGCGACAATGCCGCGGTGGGGTAGCGGACGCCCAGCTGCCGGGCAGCGTCGAAACGGTGCGACGCGAGCAGCGCGTTGCGCATCGCACGGACGCGCTCTGCGGGTGGTTGTCCACGCGAGCGACGGACGCTTTCGTCGAACACCGCTTCCATCGCCTCGACGTGGCGTGGCGAAGGGGCCAGTCCGGCCACGGTCCGGGCGGCGTTCCACAGCATCGCCAGGTGGCGCTCGTCGAGATCCTGCAGTTGCCGCGGGTCGTAAGCATCGGCCAGCAGCGCGTCGAAGCTTTGGGCGACGAGGCTGGGCGCATCCGGGCCATGCTGTTCCCGCGTCACCCGGTAGAAATCGGTGTAACGCCGCTCCAGTGGACCGATGCGGTCCGTCGCGGCCGGGCGGGACTCCGCGGTGCCTGCAGGCAGGCGGCTGCGGGGTGCGTGGCGGGCGACCTCGTCGCCGAACAGTTGCAGGATCGCATCGATCCGCGGCTGCGGCAGTTCATCGGCAAGGACGTCCGGATCGAAGCTTCCCAGGCCGCGGCTTCCCCAGACCAGGCTCAGCAGGAAGCGTTCGCGCGCGCCCAGTGCAAGGGCATCCAGCGGCGTGGTTCTGCCGGCTTGGCGCCCCAACCAGGCATCCAGCTCGGCCGCGGACCGGATCGATGTGCGCTCAGGAACAGCGGTTTCGGGCGTGGACGAGCGCGATGCGGCCTGGGGCAACGGCATCGTGAACACCATCGCGCAGAACAGGAAAGTCGCGGCTGCCGGTCGCATGTCCATTGTCTGGCGACACTCCGGGCGGGGTCCCCGGATTCTCCAGCCCGGCCCGGGGCGTGTCCAGCAGGCACCGGGAACCGTCGCGAGATATTGACAATGTAATAACGCGCTATTACATTGACGCGATGAAGCAGCGCATCGAACCCTTGCCGGATTCCGACGCCGACGCCTCGTTCAGGGCGCTGGCCAAGGCGCTTGCCGGTCTGGAGCGGGTCGACGACGTGGGCGCCTTCCTGCGCGACCTGTGCACCCCGGCCGAGCTCGAGGCCATGGCCGACCGCTGGCGTGTGGTGCCGATGCTGCTGCAGGGCGTGCCGTACCGCGAGATCCACGAGCGCACCCTGGTGAGCGTGACCACCATCGGCCGGGTCGCACGCACGCTCGAACATGGCGCCGGCGGCTATGCCGCGGCGGTCAAGCGCCAGTACCCCCGGCTCGCCCAGAGCCACTGAGGACCCGAGATGAGCCCTACGGCCGTTCCCGCGGCGCGCGATCGCCTGCGCATCGCGATCCAGAAATCCGGTCGCCTGAGCGACCCCGCACGGGCGCTGCTGGCTTCGTGCGGTCTGTCGTGGCGCGAAAGCCGCGACAGGCTGTTCTGCTACGGCGAAACGCTGCCGGTCGACCTGCTGCTGGTGCGCGACGACGACATCCCCGGCCTGCTCGCCGACGGCGTCTGCGACTACGGCATCGTCGGCCGCAACGTGCTCGACGAACAGGCCGCGTTGCGCGCGGGCGAGGGCAGGGCGCAGGTGTCGAAGGAGGTCCGTGCGCTGGGCTTCGGCGGCTGCCGGCTCGACATCGCGGTGCCCGAGGCCTGGGAATGGGAAGGCCCGCAGCAGTTGCAGGGCCGGCGGATCGCGACCAGCTATCCCGGCCTGCTCGCGAAATGGCTGGCGGAGCACGAGGTGGAGGCGAGCGTGGTGATGCTGTCGGGCTCGGTCGAGATCGCGCCGCGGCTGGGGCAGGCGGACCTGATCTGCGACCTCGTTTCAAGCGGCGGCACGCTGCTCGCCAACCAGCTCAAGCCGGTGGCGACGATCATGCGCAGCGAGGCGGTGCTGGCCGGCCCGGTGCAGCCGTTCGCGGATATCCGTGGTGAACTGGCGCAGATGCTGCTGCGGCGCCTGGACGGCGTGCTGCGGCTGAAGGACAGCCGCCTGCTGCTGTTCCAGGCGCAGCGCGACGAGGTGCCGGGGCTGCTGGAAATGCTGCCCGACGCGGAGCAGCCCACCGTGCTGCAGGTCGACGGCGCCGACACCCTGGCGCTGCAGGCGCTGTGCCACGGCGCGATGACCTGGCAGCGGCTGGAGGATCTCAAGCGGGCCGGCGCGCGCGGGCTGATGGTGCTGCCGGTCGAGAGGATGCTGGCGTGAGCGCGGAACTGGTGCAGCGGCTGGACTGGCCGGCGCTCGACGTCGCGGCGCGGGAAGCTGCGCTGCAGCGGCCGGTGCAGGCGGTCGCCGGTCGCACGCGCGACACCGTTGCCGCGATCATCGACGAGGTGCGCTCGCGCGGAGACGAGGCGCTGCGCGAGATCAGCGCGCGCCTGGACGGGGTGGCGCCGGATGCCTTCGAAGTCGCCGAGGCGGAGTACGAGGCCGCCGCGGCTTCGTTGTCGCCGGCGCTCCGGAGCGCGATCGTGGATGCGGCGGAGCGGATCGAACGTTTCCACCGCGCCGGCATGGTCCAGCCGTATTCGGTGGAGACCGCGCCGGGCGTGGTCTGCGAGCGGATGGTGCGCGCGATCGCGCGCGTGGGCCTGTACGTGCCCGCCGGCAGCGCGCCGCTGCCGTCGACGGCCCTGATGCTGGGAGTTCCCGCGCGCCTGGCCGGGTGCCGCGAGCGCGTGCTGTGCACGCCGCCGCGGCGCGACGGAAGCGCGGATCCGGCGGTGCTGTTCGCCGCGCAACTGACCGGCGTGCATCGCGTGTTCAAGCTCGGCGGCGCGCAGGCGATCGCGGCGATGGCGTTCGGGACCGCCAGCGTGCCGCGCTGCGACAAGCTGTTCGGACCCGGCAACAGCTACGTCACCGAGGCCAAGCAGCAGGTGGCGCAGGGCGGATCGGCCGCGATCGACATGCCGGCCGGGCCTTCGGAAGTCCTGGTCATCGCCGACGCGGGTGCGGATGCCGCGTTCGTCGCCGCCGACCTGCTGTCGCAGGCCGAACACGGACCGGATTCGCAGGTGCTGCTGCTCAGCGACAGCGACGCGTTGCTCGATGCGGTGCAGGGCGAGCTGGCCATCCAGCTGGCGGCGCTGCCGCGCGCGGACATCGCCCGGCAGGCGCTGGCGGGCTCGCGGCTGGTGCGGGTCGAGGCACTCGGGGATGCGTTCGACATCAGCAATGCGTACGCGCCGGAACACCTGATCCTCGCGCTGCGCGAACCGCGCGCCTGGCTCGACCGGGTGGATGCAGCGGGCTCGGTCTTCCTCGGCGACTTCACCCCCGAGGCGCTGGGCGACTACTGCAGCGGCACCAACCACGTCCTGCCGACCAACGGCGCGGCGCGCGCCTGCAGCGGGGTGTCGGTGGCGAGCTTCCAGAACTTCGTGAGCGTGCAGGCCGCCAGTGCGGCCGGCATCGCCGGCATCGGCGCCTGCGCGGTCACCCTGGCCGAGGCCGAGGGACTCGAAGCGCATGCCAGCGCGGTGCGCCTGCGCATGGGCCGCGCGGGATCCGCGCAGGAGGCCGCGTGAACGCCGTGACCGACCTGCTGCGCGAGGACCTGCAGGGCTTCGCCGGCTACAGCTCGGCGCGCAGCGAAGCGCTGGACGGCGAGATCTGGCTCAACGCGAACGAATCCGCCTGGCCCAATCCGGCCGATGGCGATGGCACCTGCCGACGCTACCCCGATCCCCAGCCCGCCGATCTGCGCGGGATGCTGGCTGCGCTGTACGCAGTCCAGGCGGAGCAGCTGCTGATAGGCCGTGGCAGCGACGAGGCGATCGACCTGCTGGTCCGCGCCACCTGCGTGCCCGGTCGCGATGGCGTGGTGGTCACCTCGCCGGTCTTCGGCATGTATGCGGTGAGCGCGCGACTGCAGGGCGCGCCATTGATCGACGTGCCGCTGCTGGACGACCCGCAGGCGGGCCTGGTGCCCGATTTCGAGGCGATCGGCGACGTGGCCGCGGTGCGTGGCGCGAAGCTGGTGTTCCTGTGCTCGCCGTCCAACCCGGGCGGCGGCGCGATCGCCCTCGGCGATATCGCCGCGCTCGCACGGCGGCTGGCGGGACGCGCCCTGGTCGTGGTCGACGAAGCGTATGCCGAGTTCGGGGAAGCGCCGTCCGCCACCACCCTGCTGGACGCGCTTCCCAACCTGGTGGTGCTGCGGACGCTGTCCAAGGCCCATGCCCTGGCGGCGGCACGGATCGGCGTGGCGATCGCCGACCCGGGCCTGATCGCCGCGCTGCGCCGCTGCCAGGCGCCCTATCCGGTACCGTCCCCGTGCGCCGCGCTCGCGGTCGCCGGTCTCTCGCCCGAGGCCCGCGTGGCCACGGCGCAGCGTGTCGGCAATGTGCGCCGCGAACGCGTGCGGCTGCGGCAGTCCCTGCACGCGCTCGCGGGCGTGCTGCGCGTGTATCCCTCGCAGGCCAACTTCCTGCTGGTGCGGTTCCGGGACGCCGAAGCGGCCTTCCGCGCCCTGCTGGCGGCTGGCATCGTGGTGCGCGACCAGCGCGCCGCGCGCGGCCTCGGCGACGCGCTGCGGATCACCATCGGCACGCCGGAACAGAACGATCGCGTACTCGCCGTGCTGTCGGCGCTCGAACCCGCGACCGCCCGGATCGCTGCCCACGGGCGGGGAGCCGCCTGATGGCCACGAAGATCCTGTTCGTCGACCGCGACGGCACCCTGATCGAGGAGCCCGGAGACTTCCAGATCGACGCCTATGAGAAGCTGAGGTTCGTGAAGGACGTGATCCCGGCGATGCTGCGGCTGCGCGATGCCGGCTTCGAGTTCGTGATCGTCAGCAACCAGGACGGGCTGGGCAGCGAGGCCTATCCGCGCGCCGCCTTCGACGGCCCCAACGACCTGATGCTGCAGGTGTTCGAAAGCCAGGGCATCGTGTTCCGCGAGGTGCTGGTCGACTGCACCTGGCCGGCCGACAACGCGCCCACGCGCAAGCCGGGGCTGGGGCTGGTGCAGCACTACCTGCGCGACCGTGGCATCGACCTCGACCGCTCGGCGATGGTCGGCGACCGCGAGACCGACCTGCAGTTCGCGCGCAACCTCGGCATCCGCGGCTTCCAGCTGCGCACCGCGCAGTTCGGCGGCGAGTGGGACTGGCCCGGCATCGCGCACGAGCTGGCCGACGCGCCGCGTCGCGCGGTGGTGCAGCGGAACACGAAGGAAACGCGGATCCGGGTCGAACTCGACCTGGACCGTGCCGCGGACGCACGGGTGTCGACGGGCTTGCCGTTCTTCGACCACATGCTCGACCAGATCGGCAAGCACGGCGGCTTCGCGCTGACGGTCACCGCCGAGGGCGACCTGCACATCGACGAGCACCACACCATCGAGGACACCGGCATCGCCCTGGGCCAGGCCTTGCGCGAGGCGCTGGGCGACAAGCGCGGCATCGCGCGCTACGGCTTCACCCTGCCGATGGACGAGACCCTCGCCAGCGCGGCGCTGGACTTCGGCGGACGGCCGTACCTGGTGTTCGAGGGCAGCTTCCGTCGCGAGCGCGTCGGCGACATGCCGACCGAGCTGGTGGAGCACTTCTTCCGCTCGGTCTGCGATGCCGCCGCGCTCAACCTCAACCTCAAGGTCGAAGGCGAGAACGACCACCACAAGGTCGAGGCCTGCTTCAAGGCGTTCGCGCGCGCGCTGCGCATGGCGATCCGGCGCGAAGGCGTCGAGCTGCCCAGCACCAAGGGCACGCTGTGATGCGGCTGGCCCTGGTGGATGCGGGCGGCGCCAACATCGGTTCGGTGCGGTATGCGCTGGGCCGGCTCGGCGTCGAGGCCACGTTGACCTCGGATGCGGGCGAGATCCGCGACGCCGAACGCGTGATCCTGCCCGGGGTCAGTACCGCTGCGACCGTGATGCGGCGCCTGCGCGAACTCGACCTGGTCGAAACCCTGCGTGCGTTGCGCCAGCCGCTGCTCGGCGTCTGCGTCGGCATGCAGCTGCTGTTCGAGCATTCCGAGGAGGACGACACGCCCTGCCTCGGCATCCTGCCCGGACGGGTGGGGCGGCTCCAGCCGGCGCCGGGCATCCGGATCCCGCACATGGGCTGGAACCAGTTGCAGGTGCAGGGCGACGATCCGCTGCTGGCGGGTTTCGGCAGCGGGGAGTACGCCTACTTCGTCCATGGTTATGCCGCGCCGACGACGCCCGACTGCATCGCCTCCACCCGCCATGGCGTCGATTTCGCCGCGGTGGTCCGCCGGGGGAACGTCATGGGTGCGCAGTTCCACCCCGAGCGCTCGGCCGCAGCGGGGGCACGGCTGCTGCGCAACTTCCTGTCGATGGAATCCGCATGAACGCGACCTTCACCCTGTATCCGGCGATCGACGTGCGAAACGGGCGCGTGGTGCGGCTCGCGCAGGGCGACTACGCGCAGGAAACCCGGTATGGCGACGATCCGCTGGCGCTGGCCCGGGCCTACGCGGAGCAGGGCGCGCAATGGCTGCACCTGGTCGACCTGGACGCGGCACGCGCCGGGGGCTACACGCTGCTGCAACTGGTGCGTGACATCACCGCCGCCACCGGACTGAAGGTGCAGACCGGCGGCGGCGTGCGTTCGCGCGAGGACGTGCAGCGGATCCTCGACGCCGGCGCCGCACGCGTGGTGATCGGTTCGCTGGCGGTGCGCGAGGCCGACAACGTCTGCGACTGGCTCGACGCGCTCGGCAGCGAGCGCCTGACCATCGCCCTGGACACGCGCCAGGACCGCGAAGGCATCTGGCGCCTGCCCGTGCACGGCTGGACCGAGACCGCCGCCGGCACGCTGCAGGAGATGGCGCAGCGCTATGCCGCGCGCGGCCTGCGCCACCTGCTGTGCACCGACATCACCCGCGACGGGATGATGACCGGGCCGAACCTGGCGCTCTATCGCCTGCTGGCCGAGGCCGTGCCCGGGCTCGCCCTGCAGGCTTCCGGCGGGGTGCGCGACCTCGACGACGTGCTGCAGTCGCGCGCGCAGGGCTGCGCCGGCGTGGTGCTCGGCCGCTCGCTGCTGGAGGGCAGACTGCAACTGCCGCAGGCCCTGGCCGCGGTGGGCGCGCGCTGATGCTCGCGCGTCGCATCATCCCCTGTCTGGACGTGCGCGACGGACGCGTGGTCAAGGGCGTGCGCTTCCGCGACCACGTCGACATGGGCGACATCGTCGAACTCGCGTTGCGCTATCGCGACGAGGGCGCGGACGAGCTGGTGTTCTACGACATCAGCGCCACGCCGCAGCAGCGCTCGGTGGACCGCGGCTGGGTGGAACGCGTCTCGGCGCGGCTCGACATCCCGTTCTGCGTGGCCGGCGGCATCCGCGACGTGGAAACCGCGCGCGCGGTGCTGCATGCCGGCGCCGACAAGATCTCGATCAACTCGCCGGCGCTGGAACGGCCGGCGCTGATCTCCGAGCTGGCCGAGGCGTTCGGCGTGCAGTGCGTGGTCGTCGGCATCGACTCGATCCGCGAGCCGGACGGCGAGTGGCGGGTGCGCACCCACACCGGCGATCCGGACCGCATGCGCGCGCCCTCGGTCCGCACCCTGGAGTGGGTGGTCGAGGCGCAGCGCCTGGGCGCCGGCGAGATCGTGCTCAACTGCATGGACAGCGACGGCGTGCGAAACGGCTACGATCTCGAACAACTGGGCGTCGTGCGCGAGCTGTGCACGGTGCCGCTGGTCGCGTCCGGCGGCGCCGGCGAGCCCGCGCACTTCGAGGCGGCGTTCCGCCAGGCGGACGTCGACGGCGCGCTGGCCGCGAGCGTGTTCCACGGCGGTACGATCCGGATTCCGGAACTCAAGCGGTTGCTGCGCGCGCGCGGCGTGGAGGTGCGCAGTGACTGAGGCAGGAGCGACCGGGGCTGCACTGGCGGCGCTGGACTGGGACAAGGGCGGTGGCCTGCTGCCCGCGATCGTCCAGGACGCGCGCACGCTGCGGGTGCTGATGCTCGGTTACATGGACCGCGCCGCGCTCGAAACGACGCTGTCGTCGCGGCGGGTGACCTTCTTCAGCCGCAGCAAGGGCCGGTTGTGGACCAAGGGCGAGTCGTCGGGGCATGTCCTGGACCTGTTCTCGGTCGACGTCGACTGCGATGGCGACACGTTGCTGGTGCTCGCCCATCCGCAGGGGCCGACGTGCCACCTGCAGCGCGAGAGCTGCTTCGCGTCGGCGCCGGGTTCGACGCTGGCCGAGTTGTCCGCCCTGGTCGAACGGCGTGCGGCGGAGCGGCCGGAAGGCAGCTACACCACGAAGCTGTTCGAGGCTGGCGTGCGCCGGATGGCGCAGAAGGTGGGCGAAGAGGGCGTGGAGACCGCGCTCGCCGCGGTCGCCGAGGACGACGACGCGCTGCTGGGCGAGGGCGCCGACCTGCTGTTCCACCTGCTGGTGTTGCTGCGCGCGCGGGGCCTCGGACTTGCGGACGTGGAGGCGAAACTCGCGACGCGGCGCCGCTGAGGTGGTAGCAGGGGCTTCGCGCCTCCGTCGTGCCGGAGGCGGCAGGAGGTCGGACCCGGGATCCCGAACGGGCGAGAGATTCTCCCGGTAATGGCGCCAGCTCGAGATCCCTCGCTGCGCTCGGGATGACAAAGCGCCGTGCCCCGGGATGACAAGGCGCCGTGCCTGGGATGACAAGGCGCCGTGTCTGGGACGACAAGGCGACGCGCGCCACGCGCCGCGACCGCCTGCTATGCCGCGGTGATCGAAGTGCGCACGCAGTCGCGGCCGTTGGCCTTGGCCGCGTACAGGGCCTTGTCGGCGGTGTCGAGGGCGTCGTCGATGTCGTCGGACGCATCCGGCGCGATGGTGTGCACGCCGATGCTGGCGGAGATCTCCAGGCGGGTGCCCTCCGACTCCCAGTGTTCCGCGATCAGCGCGCGCCGCACGTCCTCGGCGACGGCGACCGCCGCACGCAGGTCGTGGTCGGGCAGCACCACCACGAACTCCTCGCCGCCGAACCGCGCCAGCAGCGCATCGTGCGGGCGCAACGCCCGGCCGATCCGGCGCGCGGCCCAGCGCAGGCAATCGTCGCCAACGAGATGGCCGTGGCGGTCGTTGATCGACTTGAAATGGTCCAGGTCCACCATCAGCAGCGACAGCGGCCTGCGCGCGTCGCGGCACTCCGCCAGCAGCCGGTCGAATCCTTCATGGAAGTAGCTGCGGTTGTACAGGCCGGTGAGCGCGTCCCGGCGGCTGGAATCCTGCAGCTTCACGTGCGCCTCCTCGAGCTGCGACAGCGCCTGCCGCAGCTCCTGCGTGCGCAGGGCCACGTTGCGCTCGAGCTGGCGGTTGGCCTCGGTGGTGATGCGCTGGTTCTCGTTGCGCAGCTGCGCATAGCGGTAGCCCAGCGCGATCGAGAGCAGCAGCATCTCCAGCGCGGAGCCGATCTGCACGCCGTACTCGGTGGCGAAGTTCTTGGGCAGGGCGCCGAAGGCGAGCAGGGTGAAGATCGCCGTGCCCAGCAGGAACATCGACCAGGCCAGCAGCAGCAGCCTCGCGGGCGTGTAACCGCGGCGCAGCACGTGGATGGTGGCCAGCACGATCCAGAGCACGCCCACCAGCACCGCGCGCGAGGCGACCGGCGTGGAGATGCGGTAGGGCAGCCAGATCGAGGCGACGCCGAAGACCAGGAAGAACATGATCAGCCCGACCGTGCCTGCGTTGAGCTTCGGCGCCCGCTGCGGCAGCTCGAGGAAGGTGCGCGCGAACTGCAGCATCGCCACCAGGGCCAGGCAGATCGAGATCGGCACCATGTGGTCGGCCATCCACGGCGAATCCGGCCACAGGTACTCGAAGCCCAGGCCGTTGAGCGTGAACAGCACCAGCCCGAAGGCGGTGATGTGGCACAGGTACCAGAAGTAGCTGGCGTCGCGCAGCGACAGCCACAGCACCAGGTTGTAGAAGAACAGCGCCAGCAGGATGCCGTAGTACAGGCCCATCGCCAGTTGCGCGTCGCGCGAGACCTCGGTGAACGCGGTCTGGGTGTACAGGTGCAGCGGCACCTGCATCGAACTCTCGCTCTCTACCCGGACCAGGAGTTGCACCGGGGTGTCGACCGGCAGGTCGACCAGGACGTTGGGATGGCGGTAGCGCACGCTGCGGGCGGCGAACGGCACGTGGTCGCCGCCGACATGCCGCACCATGCGACCGTCCGGATAGCGCAGGAACATCTCGATCCGGTCGCTGAGCGGATACTCCTGCACCAGCAGCCAGCGTTGCTCGCCGGCATTGCGGTTGACGATCGTGGCGTGGAACCAGAATGCGCCGCTCTGGAAGCCGAAGGCGTCCTTGCCGCCCGGTAGTGGCGCGAATTCGCCGCGGTCGACGCGGCGCCAGGCATCCCCGGGGCGGTCGGAAAGGCTGGCGTCGTGCCGATAGGCGAGGTGCGGCGAGAGCCCGGCGCTGGTGGCGGTGTCGGCGAGTTCGAGCGTGGAGCCGGCGACGGGCAGGCTCGGCAGCAATGCCAGCCACGCGAGGATGCATCGCAAAGCCTTCGTCATCGTCTGCCCCGGCCTGTCGCGGATTCCATCTGCGCGTTTCCGTCCATTGCTCCCGTCGGCAACAGGGGTAACGCCAATGCCCGCCATAATGGGACAAATCGTGCCATGTGGGGAGACACCGTGCGCCACCGCCGAACCATCCCGTGGCTGTCGTTGCTGTCGCTGCTGTTGGCGCAGGCGCTGGCGGCAAGCGCCTGGGCCTGCAGCAGCGGCGTGGTGTTCGAGGACGGCAACCGCGACGGCCTGCGCCAGCCGGACGAGCGCGGTCTGGTCGATGTGCGCGTGTCGAACGGCAGGGAAATCGTTTCCAGCGCTACCAACGGCGCCTGGCGCCTGCCTGCCGGTGCGATGGCGCCCGTGTTCGTGATCAAACCTCCGGGTTTCGCCGTCGCCCGCGCCGAAGACGGGTTGCCGGCGTTCTGGCGTGGGCCGGGAGCCGCATCCTGCGACTTCGCGCTGCAGCCGAGCGCGCGTGGCGGCGAAGGGCTGAAGGTGATCGTGTCCAGCGATCCGCAGGCCGGTACCCCGCGCGAGGTCGACTACTACGCCCGTGTCGTGGCGCGCGCGCTCGCGCCGCATCGCGACGCCGCGCTCGGGCTGACCCTGGGCGATGTCGCCAATGACGATCTGGCGTTGTACGACGGGATCAACCGCACCACCGCGTCGCTGGGCGTGCCCTGGCTGCACGTTGCCGGCAACCACGACCTCGATCCCGGCGCGCAGGACGACCACGATTCGCTCGCCACGTTCCGCCGCGTGTTCGGGCCCGATACCTGGGCCTGGGAGGAACACGAGGCGGTGTTCGTGATGCTGGACAACGTCGTCGCGATGCGGGGCAGCCGCCCGGCCTACGTCGGCGGCCTGCGCGAGGACCAGTTCGCCTTTCTCGAGGGCTACCTGCAGCACGTCGATCGCGAACGCCTGCTCGTGGTCGCGGCCCACATTCCCTGGTTCGACACCGCCGAGGGCGACCGTCCACCCAGCGTGCGCGCGGAGGACCGCGCGCGGCTGTTCGCGCTGCTGCGCCGGTTCCCGAAACTGCTGTTGCTGAGCGGCCACCGCCACGCGCAGCGCCAGTTCTTCCACGATGCACGCACGGGCTGGCAGGGCGATGCGCCGCTGCGCGAGTACAACGTCGGTGCGATGAGCGGGTCGTACTGGTCGGGCGTGGCCGAGGACGACGGCGTGCCGGTATCGACGATGGCCGACGGCACGCCGCGCGGCTTCGCGACCTTGCGCATCGCCGGCGACGGCGGATACCGGCTGGCCTGGCATCCGACCACGCTCCCGGCGGACGATTTCTCGCGCACCGATGCGATGGCCCTGCACGTGCCGAAGCTGCTGCGGCGCGGCGCCTATCCCGCCTGGGGCGTCTACGCGAACGTGTTCATGGGCCACGCCGGGACCCGGGTCGAATACCGCGTCGACGACGGCGACTGGTTGCCGATGGCCTGGACCCCGGCGCCGGACCCGCGACTGCTGGTCGAGAACGTCCGCGACGATCTGGCCGACAGTTTGCGCAGCTTCGACCGCTCGCCCGAAGCGGAACGCTCGCCGCACCTGTGGCGTGGCGCGCTGCCGACCCGCCTGGCGCCGGGCGCGCACCGGGTGGAGGTGCGCGCCTTCGACGACCACGGCGACGAGCATCGCGCCTCCATCGTCTACCGGCTGGTCGAGATCGAACCGTGACGGAGGGGGGCCGCCCGCGCGCCGCTAGAGCGGATGCGGATAGGCCAGCACGGGGCCGCGCACCAGGCCCGCCTCCCAGGCGTGCAGGCGCGCGCGGATCTCCTCGCCGATCCAGATCTGCGGATACGAGGATTCGTGTCCCTCCATCGTCTCGCGCCGCGCCACCTGGCGCCGGGCGTAGTCGAAAGCTTCGATCAGGCCGCCGTCGCGATTGAGGCCTTCGACCAGCAGCGCGCGCCCGAAATAGGTGGCGCTGGCGGTGTCGCCGCAGCCGAAGGAGGGCCGGTCGTGGCGCGCGGCGGTGACGACCAGGGTTTCAGGCGCGGCCAGGGCGGGGATGAAGCCACCGGAGTAGCAGGCCGACACGATCAGCAGCCGGTGGCGGATGCCGGCGTCGTCGAGCGCAGCGCGCAGCTGCTGCGGCGCCAGCGTGGTGTCGAACCGGTCGGCCAGGCTGACCGTCAGCTCGTGCCCGGGGCTGCCGTGGCTGGTGACGAAGAGGAGCAGCAGGTCTTCTTCCGGATCCATCCTGCGGGCGATGCCCTGCAGCGCGTGGCGCAGGTTGTCGAGCGTCGCCAGCGGGCGCGGCGCGGCCGCCAGGCTGTCGGGATGGTTGACCAGCGCGAGCGCGCGGCCGCCCGCGCCATAGCGTGCCGTGGCCAGCGTCTCGAAGTAGGCGGCCTCGTTGCGGAACACGTCCTCGTTGCCGTCGCCGGCGAACGAGAGTGCGAACAGGTCGATCCGCCCCGCCTGCTGCACGGGCATCTGCGCGAGGCGGGCGTCGATCAGCGCGCGGTCGCGCAGGGCCACCGCATCGATGGCCTCATCGGCGGTCGCCCCGGCGTGGAGCGCCAGCCAGGCGACGGCGAGAAGCCAGGCGAGGCGGCGCGGCGCGCGGACCGGGCGCCGGGATCGCCGTATCGCGGCGCCGGCCAGGCTCACGCGTCCGGCACGACGCCGTCGAATCCGGTCGCGCGCGGGTGGCCGCCGGAATCATCTTGGCTGCGCGGCCGCGGGTAGTCCGCAAGCCGGTCGATCAGCGTGGTGCGCATGCCCGCATCGCGCGCGGCATCGAGTTCGGCGACCACGTCGGACAGGAACAGGATATCCGCAGGCGGGACGCCCAGCTCCCGCGCGATCCGGGCGTAGCTTCCGGTTTCGCGCTTGCCGCCCACGCCGGTATCGAACCAGCCGCAGAACAGCCCGCTCAGGTCGCCGGCGTCGGTATGCGCGAACAGCAGCTTCTGCGCCGGGACCGAGCCCGACGAGTACACCGCCAGCGCATGCCCGTCCGCATGCCAGCGGCGCAGCGCCGCCACCGCGTCCGGGTAGACGGGCGCGGTGAAGTCGGCGCTTTCGTAACCCGCGGCCCAGACCATGCCCTGCAGGGCCTTGAGCGCGGTGTGCTTGCGGTCTTCGTCGATCCAGCCCTGCAGGGTCTCGACGATCATCGCGTCCTGGCACAGGCCGCCGCTTTCCAGAGCCACCATGTCCAGCCAGCGGCGGACCTCGGGTTCCCGGCCGTGCTCGCGCACGAAGCGCGGCAGCTCGCGGCGCGCATACGGGAACAGCACGTCCTTGACGAACGAGATGGAGGAGGTGGTGCCCTCGATATCGGTCAGGATCAGCGGCAGGCGGGACGTGGCGGGCGTCGTCATCGCCATAGCGTAGCGCGTTGCATGGAGGATCCGGCCAGAAGGACGGGTTCAGCCCTTCGTCGGCACGTCGTAGCGCGGGAACCGCTGCGCGATGTCGGTGCCGGTGAAGTGGCCGATCCAGCCGTCGGGCTGCTCGAAGAACCGGATCGCCACGAAGCGCGGCTCCGGGCCCATGTCGAACCAGTGGGTGGTGCCGTCGGGCACCGCGATCAGGTCGTCCTTCACGCATTCGATCTCGTAGACCTTGTCTCCGACATGCAGGGTGAACAGCCCGGAGCCGTCGACGAAGAAGCGCACCTCGTCCTCCTTGTGGTAGTGCTCGTCGAGGAACTTGGCGCGCAGTTCCTCCTTCTTCGGGTTGTCCGGCGCGATGCTGATCACGTCGACGGTGGTGAAGCCGCGCTCGGCGGAAATGCGGTCGATGTCGGCCCTGTACGCGGCCAGCACCTGTTCCGGCGTGGCGCCGGCCTGGACCGGCTGGCTCGCCTGCCAGCGCTCGAAATGCACCCCGATCTTCGCCAGCTCGCGCGCGATCTCGTCGCCGTCGTGGCTGCTGAACTCGGGGGCGTCGGGGTTCTGGTCGGAGAAGATGCGCAGGCGGCTCATGGCGGCAGGCTCTCGGCACGGCAGGGAGGCGATCAGGCTAGCAGCCGGCCCGGGAACAGGGAATGACGCGGGCGGAACGCCTGCGTTCCGCCGCGGCAACGCAGCCGTCAGTGGACGGTGGTGATCCGACGCAGGTCCAGCTCGCAGCCCAGCAGGAACTCGAAGGCATCGAGGTGCCTGCGCGCCTCGGCCATGTCGCGGCCCCAGGCGTACAGTCCGTGTCCCTGGATCAGGTACCCCCACAGCGGTCCGCGGTCGAGCAGGCCCTCGACCTTCGCGGCCAGGGTCGGCATGTCCTGGCTGTTGGGCAGCACCGGCAGCTCGATCGCGGCTTCGTGGGTTTCGTTGCCGCGGAACGCCTTGAGCAGTTCGTAACCCTTCAGCCGGACGCTGCGCGAGAAGATGCGCGAGGCCACCGTCTGGTTGTGCGAATGGGTGTGCAGGATGCAGCCGACGTCCGGGAAGCGCCGGTAAAGCTGCGTGTGCAGCAGCGTCTCCGCGGAGGGCCGGTGGTCGCTGCCGACGGCCCGGCCATCGAAGTCGACCACCATGATGTCGTCCTCGACCAGGCGCCCCTTGTCGCGGCCGGACACGGTGATCGCCGCATGCCGTTCGTCCAGCCGAGAGGAGAAGTTGCTGCTCGTGGCCGGGGTCCAGCCGAGCTGCGCGAGCTCGCGCACGTTCGCGATCAGTTCGCCCGCGAGTTCGTGCAGGCGCTGGGGGTCGTAGGGCAGGGCGCTCATGCGCGGAAGTCTAGCCTGAAAGCCGGGATTGGTGATTCGTGATTCGCGATTCGCAATTCGTGATTCGCAAGAGCATGGGTTCCACGCCGCCCGAAGAGGGCTCGGTCGGTGCCAGCGATCGCCGGCACCCGGCATGTCCGGATCGGCGGCGCCACCAATCACGAATCACCAATCACCGCTCCTACACCACCGCGCGCACCAGCACGATCAGCACCAGCGCCGGCGCGACCACCCGCATCAGCCAGCGCCATGTCGTGAACAGCACCGGCGGCATGTCGGACAGTTGCTCGCGCAGGATGGTGCGATTGAGCGCCCACCCGGCGAACAGCGCGATCAGCAGTCCGCCCAGCGGCAGCATCAGGTCGTTGGCGATGAACTCGATGAAGGTCATGATGTCGCGGTCGAGGATGCGCACGCCGGACCACAGGTTCAACGACAGTACCGAGAGCAGGCCGAGCAGCCACGACAACCCGGCGATGCCGAGCGCGGCGCGCTTGCGGCTGGCCATCCCGAACCGCTCCACCAGGAACGCGGTGGCCGGCTCCAGCAGCGAGATCGACGAGGTCCATGCGGCGACCGCGAGCAGGCCGAAGAACGCCAGGCCGTAGACGATCCCGAACGGCATCGTCTCGAACGCCAGCGGTAGCGAGGTGAAGATCAGCCCCGGCCCGCCGCCGGCCGGGTCGATCCCGAACGACAGCACGATCGGGAAGATCGCGAGGCCCGCCAGCAGTGCCACGCTGGTGTCGGTGAGCGCCACCGCGATGCCGACCCGCCCGATGGACACGCCTTCGCGCGGCAGGTAGGCGCCGTAGGTCATCATCGTGCACATGCCCAGGCTCAGGGTGAAGAACGCCTGGCCCATCGCGCTGAGGAAGGTGCCACCGGTGATCACCGTCCAGTCCGGCTTGAACAGGAATGCGGCGGCCTGGCCCATGAAGCCGGTGGTCATGCCGTAGACCACCAGCATCATCAGCAGCAGGAACAGCGCCGGCATCAGGAACCGGACCGCGCGCTCCAGACCCTTCTCCACGCCCAGCGCCACGACCGCCACGGTAAGCAGCATGAACAGCGCGTGCCAGAAGGTCAGCTCCAGCGGATCCGCGAGCAGGGCGGCGAAGGTGGCGCCGGGGTCGGTGATGGCGGCGCCGCCGGCCAGCTGCTTCACGTAGAGGAAGGCGTAGTGCAGGGTCCAGCCCGCCACCACGCTGTAGAAGCTCAGGATCAGGATGCCGGCGACGATGCCGATCCAGCCGATCGCCACCCAGTGCCGGCTTACCCCGCTCTCGCGCGCGAGCTTGCGGAAGGTGTTGATCGGGCTGACCCGGCCGTGGCGGCCGATCAGGATCTCGGCCATCAGGATCGGCAGGCCCACCAGCAGGATGCAACCCAGGTACACCAGAACGAAGGCGCCGCCGCCGTTGTCGGAGGTCATGTACGGGAAGCGCCAGATGTTGCCCAGGCCGACCGCCGAGCCGGTGGCGGCGAGGATGAACATCAGGCGCGAGGACCACATGCCGTGGATGGAAGTCGTCTTGTCCATGTATGGATCCGGAAAGTGCGTCGGGGCGGGTCGCGCGAACGGGATCAGCCGCGGGGCGCTGGCGCGTCGGGCGCGTGCTGGGGAGGCGGCGCTGTCGCGTCGGCGGCCGGCAGGCGCAGGATCTTGAACCCTGCGTAGGCCAGCGCCACCGCCACCAGCGGACTGACCAGGTTGAAGAACGCGTACGGAAGGTAGTCCAGCGTCGCGACACCCAGGGTGGCGGCCATGTACGCGCCGCAGGTGTTCCACGGGATCAGCGGCGAGGTCATCGTGCCGGCGTCTTCCAGCGCACGCGACAGGTTCACCGGGTCGAGGCCGCGCCTGCGGTACTCGGGCTGGAACAGGCGGCCGGTCAGCACGATCGACATGTACTGGTCGGCGGTGACGACGTTCGCGCCGAACGCGGTGGCCAAGGTCGAGGCGATCAGCGAGCCGGTCGAGCGCGCGGCCTTCAGCACGCTGCGGATCATCCGTTCCAGCAGGCCGGTGCGCTCCATCACCGCGCCGAATCCCATGGCGCAGACGATCAGCCACACGGTGTTGAGCATGCTCGACATGCCGCCGCGGCTGAGCAGGTCGTCGAGCGCTGCGTTGCCGGTTTCGGCCTGGTACCCGCTGAACAGGGCCGTCCACGCGCCCGAAAGCAGCGCCATCGGTCGCGACAGGGCCTCGTCGCCGGCCAGCGCGACGACCACGTCGGGCTGGAACACCACCGCGAACATCGCGCCCAGCAGCGCGCCGATCATGATCGTCGGAAAGGCGGGAAAGCGCCGCATCGCGAGCACGAGCACCACCAGCATCGGCAGCAGCAGGTGCCAGCCCAGTGCGAACCGTGCCTCGAGCAGTGCCGGCAGGTCGCCGAATGCGGCGCCTTCGCCGGTCCCGCGGCTCCCCAGCCCGATCAGCGCGAACAGCACCAGGGCGATCGCGATGCTCGGGCCGGTGGTCCAGACCATGTGGCGGATGTGGGCGAACAGCTCGCTGCCGGCCGCGGCCGGGGCGATGTTGGTGGTGTCCGACAGCGGTGACATCTTGTCGCCGAAGTAGGCGCCCGAGATGATCGCGCCGGCGGTGATCGGCAGCGACATGTCGAGGCCCTGGGCGACGCCGATCAGGGCCACGCCCAGGGTGCCGGCCACGGTCCAGGAACTGCCGATGGTCAGGGCCACGATCGCGCAGATCAGGCAGGTCGCCGGGTAGAAGTAGGCCGGATGCAGCAGCTTCATCCCGTACACGATCATCATCGGCACGGTGCCGCTGAGCACCCAGGTGCCGATCAGCGCGCCCACCGCCAGCAGGATGAAGATCGGCACCACCGCGATCGCCACGCCCTGCACCAGCGCGTCCTGGATCTCGTCCCAGGCCAGGCCGTTGCGCAGGCCGATGATCGCGGCGATGCCCGCGGCCAGCAGCAGCGAGATCTGGTTGGCGCCGTAGGACGAGTCGTCGGCGTAGAGATACACCGCCAGTCCCAGCGCGACGGCCAGGAACAGCAGTGGTGCCAGCGCCTGCGGGAGGCTCGGGTCACGCGGGGAGGATTGGCGCATCGTTCGCTCTGGAGGGAAGGTCGAGGCGGGGGACCGTGGGCCGCTGGCTGGCGCCGCGGAACCCTTCTGTGTTCATGCCGAGCGTGAGGATGCGGACAGGTTGAGCTTGCTGTTGCGGTAGCCGTAGGTGAAGTAGATCACCTGGCCCAGGATCGTCCACAGCACGAAGATCAGCCAGTGCTCCATGAACGACTGGAAGAACAGGAACAGGCAGGACACCACGCCCAGCGGGCAGATGGCCCAGAAGAACGGCACCCGGAACGGCCGGTGCAGGTCGGGCCGCGTGTAGCGCAACACCAGCACCCCGAGGCAGACCGTTGCGAACGCGATCAGGGTGCCCATCGAGACCAGCTCGCCGAGCACGCTCAGCGGCATGAACCCGGCCAGCAGGCAGGCGGCGACGCCGACGATGATCGTGCCGATGTAGGGGGTGTGGAACTTCGGGTGGACCTTGCCGAACAGCCGCGGCAGCAGGCCGTCGCGCGCCATCGAGTAGAAGATGCGAGGCTGCGCCATCAGCATCACCAGGACCACCGACGACAGGCCGGCGATGGCGCCGATCTCGACCGCGGTCTTGAGCCAGCCGATGTTCGCGCCCGGATCGGCCTTCATCACCTCTTCCAGCGCGGTGGCGACGGGCTTGGCGGTATCCAGCAGCGAGTAGTGGGTCATGCCGGTCAGCACCGCGCACACCGCGATGTAGACCAGCGTGCAGACCGCCAGCGAACCGAGGATGCCGATCGGCATGTCGCGCTGCGGGTTCTTGGCCTCGCCGGCTGCGGTGGAGACCGCATCGAAACCGATGTAGGCGAAGAACACGATGGTCGCCGCGCGCAGCACGCCCTCGGTGCCGAACTGGCCCGGACCGGTGTTCTCCGGAATGAAGGGCGTCCAGTTGGCCGGGTCGACGTACTGGAACCCGAAGCCCAGGAACGCGGCGATCACCGCCACCTTGATCGCCACCACGATCGCATTGGCGAACGCGGACTGGGTGATTCCGACGTAGCACAGTCCGCTGACCGCGGCGACGATCAGGACCGCGGGCAGGTTGATCACGCCTGCCGTCCGCACGAACTCGCCGTTCGTCCAGGTGATGGGCGCGGTAGCGAGTTCGGCGGGGAAGGGAAGCCCGAGCGTGGTGGTCAGGAAGCTCACCAGGTAGCCCGACCAGCCGACCGCCACCGTCGACGAGGCGAACAGGTACTCCAGCACCAGGCACCAGCCGATGAACCAGGCGGTGAACTCCCCCAGCGTGGCGTAGGAATAGGAATAGGCGCTGCCCGATACGGGCATCATCGCCGCGAACTCGGCGTAGCACAGGCCGGCGAAGGCGCACGCCAGGCCCGCGAGCACGAAACTGAGCATGATCGCGGGCCCGGCGTGGTTGGCCGCCGCCTGTCCGGTGAGGACGAAGATGCCTGCGCCGATCACCGCACCCACGCCGAGCAGGACCAGGTGCCGCGCCGTCAGCGTGCGCTTCAGCGTTACTTCGCCCTCGAGGGAGCCCTCGACCGGTTCGCCGGCGTCCACGTGCGGCGCCGGCTCGACCGGCTTGACCCTGAACAGACTCTTCGACATCGATGCTCCCCTGGAAAGTGGACGTAGACCGCGTGGCGCGACGGCGAAGGTTACTGTTGCTACCTTGCCAAACGGTGATGCACTGCACAACCCGGCGCTGGATGCGGGAGAATGACAGGTTTCCCGGACCCGGGCGGAGGACGCGTCCATGCACGATGGCGATCAGGTCGAGGCGCTGGAGGTCGCATTCGCGGCCCACGCCCGGCGCCGGCCAGACCAGGCGGCCGAGGCGGCCGAATTCGCCACACTCCTGCGGGACCCCGTGGACCCGTTCCTGCGCGCGCGCCTGGCGGGACATTTCACCGCCTCGGCCTGGCTGGTGGACCGCTCGCGCACCCGCGTCCTGTTGACCCACCATCGCAAGCTCGGCCTGTGGCTGCAGCCGGGCGGGCACGCCGACGGCGATCGCGACCTGTGCCGGGTGGCCCTGCGCGAGGCGGAAGAGGAATCCGGGCTCGCAGGGCTGCGCGCCGACCCGGAGGTCTTCGACCTGGACCGCCACTGGATTCCCGACCATCGCGACGTGCCCGGCCATTGGCACTACGACGTGCGCTACGTGGTGCATGCGGGCGAGGGCGAACGGTACGTGGTCGGCCCGGAGTCGATCGCACTTGCCTGGCGCGACGTCCGGGAGGTGCGCGACGACGACCGGGCGGACCCGTCCCTGCGGCGCATGGCGCGCCTGTGGCTCTCGCCTTAGCCTCGCAGTGTCCGCGCCCACGGGGCGCGAGGCGAAGCTGCGCCGCACGTCGCGCAGCCGGCGCGATTACGGGTCTTGTTCGTCGCGACGCGGGCACATGATCGCCACGCCGGCGTGCGCCTCGGTTCAGCGCCGCGCGGCCACCTCGTCGACGTGGCGCAGCAGGTCCGCCGGGTCGTCGTAGACGCGGAACGCGCCGGAACGTTCCAGTTCCTCGCGGCCGTAGCCGCCCGAGAGCAGGCCGACGCCGAGCGCGCGGGCGCGCTGCGCGGCGAGCATGTCCCAGATGCTGTCTCCGATCACCAGGGAGTGCTCGATGTCGACCCCGAGCCGGTCGGCGGCGGCGAGGAACAGGTCGGGGTCGGGCTTGGCGTAACGCACCTGGTCGCGGGTGACCACCGGGACCTGCGCCGGATCGACGCCCAGCGCGGCGATGTTCGGCGCCGCGGTTTCCATCCGGCCGCTGGTCGCGATCGCCCAGGGGATGCCCTCGGCGGTGAGGAACGCCAGCAACTCGCGTGCCCCCGGCAGCGGCCGGATCGCACCGGCGGCCGCCTGGCGGTTGTAGGCCTCGGCGTGCCATCCGCGCAGGCGTTCCAGGCGCTCGTCGGTGATGTCCAGCCCGGTCTCGCGCAGCAGGATGTTGGTGAACAGGCCGCCGCTCATGCCGATCTTGCGGTGGATGCGCCACACCGACAGGTCGACGCCCTCGCGGTCGAGGGCCTCCTTCCACGCCAGCACGTGCTGGTAGACGCTGTCGACGAGGGTGCCGTCGAGATCGAACAGGAAGGCGGTGGAGCTGCGCGGCATGACGGTGTCCTCTCGGTCGTAGGCGTCATGGTGCGCCGGTTGTCGTCCCGGCAATGCGACGACGCATCAGGGTCGTTCCGAACGCAGCGGGAAGCGCCTCACGACGGCGAAGGCGGTCGATCCGTCCTTGCCGGCGGATCACGGGATTCCTCACTGCGTTCGGAATGACAGGAATTTCGGAATGACAGGAATTTCGAAATGGCGGGAATTTCGGAATGGCGGGGATGAGGCCTCAGTACAGGACCCGGGTGCGCAGCGTGCCTTCGATCTCGTTCAGGGCCGCACGCAACCGGGAGGTGATTTCCGGCGTGGAAGCGATGTCGATCACCACGTAGCCGACCTTGGCGTCGGTGCGCAGGAACTGGCCGTCGATGTTCACGCCCTCGCGCGAGAACAGTTCGTTGATCCGCGACAGCACGCCCGGCACGTTGCGGTGGATGTGCAGGATGCGATGGCTGCCGGCGTGCTCGGGCAGGGTGACCTCGGGGAAGTTGACCGCCGACAGGGTGCTGCCGTTGTCGCTGTAGCGCACCAGCTTGGCCGCCACCTCGGTGCCGATGTTGTCCTGCGCCTCCAGCGTGCTGCCGCCGACGTGCGGGGTCAGGATCACGTTGTCGAACTTCACCAGCGGCGATTCGAAGCGGTCGTCGTTGCCCTTGGGCTCGACCGGGAACACGTCCACCGCGGCGCCGCCGACGTGGCCCGACTCCAGGGCCGCGGCCAGCGCGTCGATGTCAACAACGGTGCCGCGCGAGGCGTTGATCAGGTGCGCGCCCGGCTTCATGCGCGCGATCTGCGCGGCGCCGAACATCATCTGGGTGGCGGGAGTTTCCGGCACGTGCAGGGTGACCACGTCCGATCGCTCCAGCAGTTCGTCCAGCCCCGCGGCCGCGCGCGCGTTGCCGAGCGACAGCTTGGCCTCGATGTCGTGGAACAGCACCTGCATCCCCAGCGATTCGGCCAGCAGGCCGACCTGGGTGCCGATGTGGCCGTAGCCGACGATGCCCAGGGTCTTGCCGCGCACCTCATGGCTGCCCAGCGCCGACTTGCTCCAGCCGCCGCGATGGCATTCGGCGTTCCTGCGCGGGATGCCGCGCATCAGCATGATCGCCTCGGCCACCACCAGTTCGGCGACGCTGCGGGTGTTGGAGTAGGGCGCGTTGAACACCGGGATGCCGGCGAGCTCGGCCGCATCCAGGTCGACCTGGTTGGTGCCGATGCAGAAGCAGCCGATCGTGAGCAGCTTGCGCGCCTCGGCCAGCACCTCGGCGGTGAGCTGCGTGCGCGAGCGGATGCCGACGATGTGCGCGCCGGCGATCTTCTGCTTCAGCTCGTCGCCGGCCAGCGACCTGGGCAGCACTTCCACCTGCTCGTAGCCCGCGGCCCGGAACACCTCGACCGCGCTCCTGCTGATGCCTTCGAACAGCACCACGCGGATGTCCTGCTTGGGGAACGAGGTCTTCAGGGGCGTCATGCGCGTGGTGTCCGTCAGCGTCGGGGCGAGCGAAGCATTATCCCAGATGCACCGCGCCTTTTCCGCGCTGCAGCAGGTGCGTTTGCCCCCTTGCGCGGAACAGCGGTGGCGACGCGGCGCAACAGTGGGCTTGACGGTTCGTTGCGAAGGTAACGAACCGGACGCGCGCTGGCCGCGCCTGCGCGCTGGACGCCCCCGGCCGTCGCTGGCACGCTGGCGCTCCCTTCTTCGCCTCCTGTCGATGATGACCGATCCGCGCCTGGCCGTGCTCTCGCAATCGCTGCCGCAGTTGCGCCTGCTCACCGATGCCGCTGACCTGGAACACTACGGGCGCGACTGGACCCGGCGCTGGACACCCGCGCCGCTGGCGATCGCGCTGCCGTCGACGGTGGAAGAGGTACAGGCGATCGTGCGCTGGGCGCGCGAGTCCGGCGTGGCGATCGTGCCGTCGGGCGGCCGCACCGGCCTGTCCGGTGGCGCGGTGGCGGCCAACGGCGAACTGGTGCTCAGCCTCGAGCGCATGAACCGGGCGCTGGGCTTCGATCCGGTCGACCGCACGCTCACGGTCCAGGCCGGCATGCCGCTGCAGGCCGTGCACGACGCGGCGGGGGAGCATGGGCTGGTGTACCCGGTGGATTTCGCCGCGCGCGGCTCGTGCACCATCGGCGGCAACATCGCCACCAATGCCGGCGGCATCCGCGTGATCCGCTACGGCAATACCCGCGAATGGGTGGCGGGCCTGAAGCTGGTCGACGGACGCGGCGAACTGCTCGACCTCGGCCGAGGCCTGGTCAAGAACTCCAGTGGCTACGACCTGCGGCACCTCGCCGTGGCCTCGGAAGGCACGCTCGGCATCATCGTCGAAGCGACGCTTCGGCTCACCGATCCGCCGCCGCCGACCAGCGTGATGCTGCTGGCGCTGCCGGATTTCGACGCGTTGATGCGGGTGTTCGAGACCCTGCGCTCGAAACTGCGGCTCGAGGCCTTCGAGTTCTTCACCGACCGCGCCCTGCACCACGTGCTGGCCCATGGCGCGCAGAAGCCGTTCGACGAGGTGCACGCCTATTACGTGGTGGTCGAGTTCGCGGCCGGCGAGGCGGAGCAGGTGGCCGCGCTGTCGGCGTTCGAACAGTGCCTCGGCGAGGGCTGGGTGCTGGACGGCGTGATCAGCCAGAGCGATGCCCAGGCCGCGCAGCTGTGGCGGCTGCGCGAGGGCATCACCGAGGCGCTGGCGCAGTACGTGCCCTACAAGAACGACGTCTCGGTGCGGATCTCGGCGATGCCGGCCTTCCTCGCCGAGACCCGGGCGCTGCTGGGGCGCGAGTACCCGCATTTCGACGTGGTCTGGTTCGGCCATATCGGCGACGGCAACCTGCACATCAACGTGCTCAAGCCCGAGGCGATGGCGCAGGCGGATTTCGTGGCCGAGTGCGAGCGTGTGACGAAGCTGCTGGCCGGTGCCCTGCAGCGCCATGGCGGCAGCATTTCCGCCGAGCACGGCATCGGCCTGGTCAAGAAGCCCTACCTGGCCTCGACCCGCAGCGAAGCGGAAATCGCGCTGATGCGCGGCATCCGCCGGGTGCTCGATCCCGACGGGTTGATGAATCCCGGCAAGCTGTTCGACGAGCCGTGATCCGGGACGCCGAGTCGCTGGCGGCGTTCGCGCGCGGGATCTTCGAGGCCCAGGCGTTCAGCCGCCTGCTCGGCGCCACCCTGGTTCGGGCTTCGGCCGAAGACACCGAGATCCGGCTGCCGCTGCGCGACGAGCTGTTGCAGCAGCATGGCTTCGCCCACGGGGGTGTGCTGGCCTATCTGGCGGACAACGCCATCACCTTCGCCGGGGGCATGGCGCTCGGCGGCAATGCGCTGACCTCCGAGTTCAAGATCAACTACCTGCGGCCGGCGACCGGCGAAGCGCTGGTTGCGCGCGCCTTCGCGGTGTCGGCCGGGCGGCGGCAGGCGGTCTGCCGCTGCGAGATCCATGCGCTTCGTGCGCAGGCGCAGGCGCTGTGCGCGATCGCCCAGGGGACGGTGGTGCCGGCGACGGCCGAGGCCCGACCGGAAGCGTGACCGGTGGCATGGCCGGCGCATGGCCCCGCTGGCATTCAGCTGCAGTGCGGGACATCGCGATATCCTGCGCGCCGGACCCGGCTGCAGAGGCGAACCTGATGATGCGAGCGTTGTTTTCGGTGCTGTGGCTGATGCTGCTTGCCGCGCCGGCGTATGCCGGCAGTTTCGCCGGCACCTCGGGCGGCGCCTCGTCGGCAGGCTCGTCGGCTTCGTCCGGCAGCACGTCGGGCGACGACAAGCTCGTGCTCGAGGCCCGCGACGACGCGGCGATGTTCGTCGCCAGCGACGGTGCGATCCGCGGCGTGAGGCTCGAGTCGGCGTTGCGCCACCTGCGCGAGCGCGACCCCGGCAGCCGCGAGACCAGCGACCTGCAGCTCGCGCTGGCGATCCTCGCCCGCTGATCGCCTTTTCCGTGCGAGGCCTGGCCCGCCCGTGCCTGCTGGCGGGCCTGCTGGCCTGCGCCGCACAGGCACAGGCTTCCCTGCGGCTCGAGATCGATCCTGCCGGGCTCTCCCCGGATCAGACAGCGGCGACGCGGGCGCTGGTCGACCAGGCGCTCGGGGCGCTGCCAGCCGCGTTCCGCGAACGCCTCGACCGCACCGTCGTGCTGCGCTGGCGCGACGACCTCCCGCGGCAGGTGCATGGACGCACGCGCAATGGCCGTGTCGACCTGCGGCGATCGCTGCTCGACGACTGGATGTCGCGCGATGTTCGCGCGGGGCATGCGGATCCGTCGGCGCGCGCCGCGCTGGCGGCGATCCTGCACGAGCTCGCCCACGTCTACGACCGTTCCCCGCGCGGCGGCCTGTCGCGCGATGCGCGCCTGCTCGATCTCGCCGGCTGGCCGGTACGACCGCTGCGCCTGGGCCTGCGCGTCTCGCGCAACGACATGCGCGACCGCAGTCCCGACGCCTATGAACTGCATTCGCCGGCCGAATTCGTCGCGGTGAACCTCGAGCACTTCCTGCTCGATCCCGGATACGCCTGTCGACGACCCGCGCTGCACCGGTACTTCGCGTCGCATTTCGCTACCGGCGCGAAGGCCGCGGCGGAGGACTGTGCGCAGGCGCTGCCGTTCGTCGCGGCGGCCGACGATGCCGCCGCATTGCGCATGCTCGACATCGATCCGGCGCGTATCCAGTCCGTTGACTACCTGTTCGCGGAAGCCAACGAACGTCCGATGAGCCGCTGGGGTCACAGCATGCTGCGGCTGGTGGTGTGCGCGCCCGGACGGGCGCGGGGACCGGCTTGCCGGTTCGACCTGCAGCACCACGTCGTGCTCTCGTTCCGCGCCTTCGTCGACGACGTGCAGATCTCCAGCTGGCGCGGGCTGACCGGTTCCTATCCCTCGCGGCTGTTCGTGCTGCCGCTGGGACAGGTGGTCGACGAGTACACGAAGGTCGAGCTGCGCGGGTTGCGGTCGATTCCGCTGCGGTTGGACGAGGCCGAGATCGCCGGCCTGCTCGGACGCGCCGCGCAGGTGCACTGGAGCTACGACGGGCGCTACTACTTCGTCGGCAACAACTGCGCGGTCGAGACCTGGAAGCTGCTCAACGACGGAGTGCCGCGCCTGGCGCGGGCGCCGCTCCGCAGCATCACGCCCACCGGACTGCTGCGGCGCCTGCAGCGCGAGGGCATCGCCGACGCCTCGGTGCTGGACGATCCCGCGGCGGCGCTGCGCGACGGCTACCGATTCGAGTCGCTGGCAGGATATTTCGCCGGCCTGTTCGCCATTGCCGACGCGCGGCTGGACCTGCCGGTGGACGATGCGCAGGCGTGGTTCGCGCTGGACCCGGCGACGCGTACGGCCTGGCTCGAACGCGGCGACCTGCGCGCCTCCGCGGCGTTGCTGGTGCTGGAGCAGGCGGCGCTGCGGCGCGAGCAGGCGCAGGCGCGCGAGGCCCTGAAGCAGCGCTTCCTGCGTGGCGATGAAGACCTGTCCGGCGCTGCCGACGCCTTGCGCGAATTGCTGGCCGATGGCGCCTACGCCGGCCGTCCGTCGGCCCTGTTGCCGGACGGCTACGGGCTTCCGCAAGGCGGGGAGCGCAAGGGGCTGGCCGTCGCGGTGGCGCAGGACGACGCCAGGTTGCGCGGCTTGCGCGACGGCCTGCACGCGCGCGCGCACCAGTGGCTGCCGGAGACGCAGCGCGGCAGGCTGGAGCGGGTCGAGGCGAACCTCGTGCTGGCCGGCGACCATCTGCGCCGGCTGGCGGAGGCCGCGTCTCCGTAGCCCGCCGCGCCGCGGAGCGGCGATGTGCCTCGGCGGCGACGCAGCGACGCCGCGATCGATCAGTCCGCGCGGCCCCCGAACTCGCCGGTGGTGGTGTTCACCAGCACGCGTTCGCCGGTGACGATGTACTCCGGCACCATGATCTCCAGGCCGGTGTTGAGCGTCGCCGGCTTGGGCCGCTTGGTCGCGGTGCCGCCCTTGAGTTCCGGCGGCGTCTCGACCACTTCCAGGGTCACGTGCTGCGGCAGCTGCAGCGCGACCGGCTGCTCGTCGATGATCTGCACGTAGCTGCCGCTGAGCCCGTCGGTGATGTAGCCGGCATCGTCGCCGATGACATCGGCGTCGAGCGTGTAGGGCGTGTAGTCCTCGTCGTCGAGGAATACGAAGGCCTCGCCATCCTTGTACGAGAACGTCGCCTGCCGGCGCTGCAACTCGACTTCGGTCAGGCTGTCGTCGCCGTCGAAGCTGGCGTCGAGCTTGTTGCCGCCCGGCACGCTGTACATGATGAAGCGGAAGCGCACGTTGCCGCCGCGCCCCTGCGGCGAACTGCGCTCGATGTCGCGCACCTGGTAGACGGTGCCGTTGTGTTCGACGACGTTGCCCTTCTTGATGTCGTAGGCTTTCATTGGAAGGTTGGGATTGGGGATTGGGATTGGGGATTGGGATTGGGGGATGAGAGAGGGGGACGTTGTCATTCCGAGCGTAGCGAGGAATCTGCAAACCGTCGCGCGAATTCCGTCAGATCTTCTGCACGCGCGTCGATGCGGTGCGAGATCCCTCGCTGCGCTCGGGATGACAGTCTGTATCGGCAGATCCCTCGCTGCGCTTCGGGATGACCGCCTGCGGTGCGAGATCCCTCGCTGTGCTCGGGATGACCGCCTGCGGCGGTCACTTCGGTGCCAGCCGTACCGCGCCGTCTAGGCGGATGGTCTCGCCGTTGAGGTAGCGGTTGCCGACGATGTAGGCGACCAGGTCGGCGAATTCCCCGGGCCGGCCCAGGCGCGAGGGGAAGGGGATCGAAGCCGAGAGCGACTGCTGCACCTCCTCCGGCATGCCGTCGACCATCGGCGTCCAGAAGATACCCGGGGCGATGGTGTTGACACGGATGCCGAAGCGCGCCAGTTCGCGCGCCATCGGCAGGGTCATGCCGACCACGCCGCCCTTGGACGCGGAATACGCCGCCTGGCCGATCTGGCCCTCGTAGGCGGCCACCGAAGCGGTGTTGACGATCACCCCGCGTTCGCCGTCGTCGCCGGCCTCGTTGTGCTGCATGGCCGCGGCCGCGGCCTTGGCCAGGTTGAAGCTGCCGACCAGGTTGACCATCACCGTGTTGGAGAACTGCTGCAGCGGCATCGGCGCCTCGCGGCCGAGCACGCGGCCGGCGCCGAGGATGCCGGCGCAGTTCACCGCCACGTTCAACCCGCCGAGGAACTCCTTCGCCTCGGCCACGCTCGCGACCACGCCGTCCTCGCTGGTGACATCGGTGCGGAAGTAGCGCGCGTTGGCCGCGCCGAACTTCGCCACCGCGGCGGCGCCCTTGTCGTCGTTGACGTCGAACAACGCGACCTTGCCGCCATCGGCGAGGATGCGCTGCGCCACGGCCAGGCCGAGGCCGGAGACGCCGCCGCTGACGACGGCGCGGACGGATGCGGATTGCATGGGCGGGTTCCCGCGTCGGAAAGCGCGCATTTTAACGCGCCTTCCGCGGTGGCGATGGATGCGGACCTGGCCCCGGGGTCGACCGCACCGCGAGCCCGACCGTTGCAGGCGACGTGCGACGCTGGAGCCAGCAGCCCGGGCAGGCGGTCAGCGCTGCGGGGCGAGGCGACGCGCGAACTCGTCCGGTGGCAGCCCCGGCGCGAACAGGAAGCCCTGGCCCACCGGCACGCCCAGTTCCAGCATGAAGCGGCGCTGCGCCTCCGATTCGATGCCCTCGGCCACCAGGCCGAGGCCCAGGCTGCGGGCGATGCCGGCCACCGCCTGGCAGACCGCCACGTCGGAATGGTTGCCGGGCACGCCCTCGACGAACAGCTGGCTGAGCTTGAGCCCGTGGATCGGCAGCCGACGCAGGTAGTTGAGCGCGCTGTAACCCTCGCCGAAGTCGTCGATGGTCAGGATCATGCCCATCTCGCGCAGCGCGGCGAAGGTGCGCAGGGTGTCGGGCGCATCCTCGATCAGCACCCGCTCGGTGAACTCGAGCTCCAGCGCCGATCCCGGCAGGCGGTGTTCTTCGAGGGCCTTGCGGATGGTCTCCGCCAGGTCCTCGACCAGGAACTGGCGATAGGACACGTTCACCGCGACGCGGATGATGCCCAGGCCCGCGTCGCGCCACTCCGCCACCTGGCGGCAGGCTTCGCGCAGGACCCATCCGCCGATGCGGACGATGTCGCCGGTGGTTTCGGCGTGGCCGATGAAATGGTCGGGCCGCATCTCGCCGAGCTGGTGGTTCTGCCAGCGGATCAGCGCCTCGGCGGCCACCGTGGCGCCGTCGCGCAGGTCGACCTGCGGCTGGTAGACGAGCCGGAACTCGTCGTTGTCGGCCGCGCGGCGCAGGTGGTTCTCCATGCGCAGCCGGTTTTCCTGCGACTGCGCCAGTTCCGGCGTGAACGCCTGGCGGCCGTTGAGGATCCGGCGCTTGCTGTCGTACATCGCCGCATCGGCGTTCTGGATCAGCACCTGCGGCCGGTCGCCGTCTCGCGGCGAGCGCGCGATGCCGATGCTGGCGGTGATCGCGAACTCCTCCTTCTCGAAACGGAAACTCTCGGAGAACGCTTCGAGGATCGCGTCGGCGATGCGCTCGGGACGCGCCTCGTCGTCGCGGGTGTTGCAGGCGACGAGGAACTCGTCGCCGCCGAAGCGGGCGACCAGGCCCTCGGTGCCGGCGGCGCGCGCGATGCGGCGGGCGGCGGCATTGAGCAGGTCGTCGCCGGCGGCATGCCCGAGCACGTCGTTGACCATCTTGAAGCGGTCCAGGTCGATGTACAGCACGGCGATCCCGCCGTGCAGCGCGTCGCGCATCCGGGTCTCGAGCTCGTACAGCATCGCGTCGCGGTTGAGCAGGCCGGTGAGCGGATCGGTGCGCGCGCGCACGCGCAGGGTCTCCTGCTCCTGCTTGCGCTCGGTGATGTCCTGCAGGGTACCGGTGATGCTGGTGCCCTCGCTGCGGTTGATCTCGGCCTCGCCGATGATCCGCAGCCACAGCGGGTTGCCGTCGACCCGGGTTCCCTGCACCTCGAGATCGATCGGGCGGTTGCCCGAAATCGCCTGTTCCAGCGCCGTCTCGAGGCGGATGCGGTCGTCGCGCACGAGCGCCGACAGCAGGTCGCCGACCGACCGCATCGTGCGTCCTCCGAGGATCCGCAGCGCCTCGTCGGTCATGTACAGCGCGTCGCGGTCGACTTCCCATTCCCAGCCGCCGATGTGGGCCAGCGACTGGGCCCGGTCGAACAGCGCGCTGTCGCGCTTGAGCTGGGTGACGTCGCTGAAGAACGACAGCACCTGCACCGGCTTGCGCCCGCCCGGCGCGAACAGCGGCACGCTGCTCACCGACAGCCAGCGCAGGCGCCGTTCCGGCCGGTGGTAGAGCCCGAGCACGCGGCTTTCCGTGGCCTTTCCGGTGCGTAGCGTGTCCGCCGGCGGCAGGTCCTCGACCGTGATCGGCCGGCCGCCTTCGTCGACCATCGCCCAGTCGCCGGCGCGCAGGTAGTCCTGGAAATCGTGGTGTTCGTCGGCGCCGAGGATGCGCATCGCCGCGGCATTGGCCTGGACCAGCCGGCCGCGATCGTCGAGCACCAGCACGCCCTTGTCGATCACTTCCAGCAGCTGGCCGTAGCGCAGTTCGGCCACGCGCCGCGCGGACAGGTCGCGCGCGACCGCCACCACGCAACGGCGCCCGTCGTGGCTGAAACCGGCCGAATGCACCTCCACCGGGAAGCGGGTGCCGTCGCCGCGCATGTTGGCGACCTCGATCACGTAGGTCTCGCCCCGGTTGAGGGTCTCCAGCACCGGCCGCATGTGGTCCTTGGGCAGGTCGGGATTGAGCACCTCGATCGGCTGGCCGACGATCTCCTCGCGCGGGCGCCGGTACGCCGCGAGCCCGGCCCTGTTGAGATCGAGCACGATGCCGCTCTCGTCGAGGATGCTGACCGGGTCGGGGACCGCGTCGAACAGGGCGTGGTAACGCAGGCGCGCGGCTTCGGCATCGCTGCTGGCGGCGCGCAGGGCGTCGCGCGCCCGGGCGAACAGGTCGCGGGCCGCGGCCGGCAGCGCGAGGTCGCGGCAGGCCGCTTCCAGCGAGGCGACGATCTGCGCCGTCCCGTCGTTGGCGGGGGGCATCGCGGCCTCGTCCGGCAGCGGCCGCGAGGTCATCCGGCCGCCGCCAGGGCCCGCCCGGCCTTGCTGCCGGTTTCGCGACCGAGCATCCCGGAGAGCCAGCGGCCGGTGTCGGCGAGCCGGGGAAGGTCGATGCCGGTGTCGATGCCCATGCCATGGAGCATATACACGACATCCTCGCTCGCGACATTACCGGAGGCGCCGCGTGCGTAGGGGCAGCCGCCGGTGCCGGCGACGGCGCTGTCGACCACCGCGACCCCTTCCTCCAGGCAGGCGAGGATGTTGGCCAGTGCCTGGCCCCAGGTATCGTGGAAGTGCACCGCCAGCGCGCCCATCGGCACGTCCGCGGCGACCGCCCGCAGCATCGCGCGCGCACCGCCGGGCGTGCCGACGCCGATGGTGTCGCCGAGCGAGACCTCGTAGCAGCCCATCGCGTGCAGCGCCTTCGCCACCCGCACCACGTCGGCGAGCGGCACCGCACCCTGGTAGGGACAGCCGAGCACGGTGGAGACGTAGCCGCGCACGCGCACGCCTTCGTCGCGCGCGCGTTCGAGCACCGGCGCGAAGCGCTGCAGCGATTCGTCGATGCCGGCGTTGGTGTTGCGACGATTGAAGGCTTCCGACGCGGCGGTGAACACCGCGACTTCGCTCGCGCCGACGGCACGCGCACGCTCGTAGCCCTGCAGGTTCGGTACCAGTACCGGGTAGGCGATGCCGGGCCGCCGGTCGATGCCGGAGAACACCTCGGCCGCGTCGGCCAGCTGCGGCACCCATTTCGGGCTGACGAAGCTGGTGGCCTCGATGGTCCGCAGGCCGGTCGCCGAAAGCCGGTCGACCAGCTCGATCTTGGCGGCCGTCGGCACCTGCGCCTGCTCGTTCTGCAGACCGTCGCGCGGGCCGACCTCGACGATGCGCACGTGCGCGGGCAGGGCCACCTCAGTCCTCCAGTACGACCAGCACGCTGTCGGCTTCGACGAAATCGCCGGCCGCGGCGCGCAGTTCGCCGACCGTGCCGGCGCGTGGCGCCTTGAGCGCCAGTTCCATCTTCATCGCTTCGATCACCGCCAGTTCCTGTCCCTGCTGCACCCTGTCGCCGGTGGCGACGCGCATCGCGACCACGCGACCGGGCATCGGCGCGCGCACCCGGTCGTCGCCGGCCTCCGGGCCGGATGCCTCGTGGCGGTACATCGCCAGCGGCTGCACGGCGAACCGGCGCACGCCATCGTGCACCTCGACGCGTCCGGAACCCTGCGAGACATGGAAACGAAGTCCCCTGCCGTCAATACGCAGGGAGAGCGCCTGCTCGGACAGGCGCGCGCCCTCGACGTCCGCCAGGCGGCTGCCGTGGGCGATGCGATAACGGCCCCCCGTCCCCTGCGCCAGCAGCTCGATCCGCTCGTCGCGATGCTGGAAGGCCAGCGGCCGCTGCCCGGCGTGGCCGAGGCGCCAGCCGTCGGCGATCGCCCACGGCGAGGTCGGGTCGCCCGACCGCCTGGCGCTTTCGCGCTGATCGTGTTCCTGCCGCAACAGCGCAATGGTCGCGGCCGCCAGCAGCAGGTCCGCGCCATCCGTTTCGTCGGCCGGGGCGCCGATGAACTCGTCCAGGTGCCGGTCGAGGTAGCCGGTGTCGATCCGGCCCTCGACCACCGCCGGGTGACGCACCAGCGCCTCCAGGAAGGGAATATTGGATTTCGGCCCCTCGATCGCGCAGGCCGCCAGCGCCTCGCGCAGGCGGGCGAGTGCGGAGGGCCGGTCGACGTCGTGCACGATCAGCTTGGCGATCATCGGATCGTAGAAGATCGTCACCGTGTCGCCCTCGACCACGCCCGAGTCGATGCGCACCTGCGCGGACGGTGCAGGCAGTTGCAGGCGCTCGAGCCGGCCGGAACCGGGCAGGAAGCCGGCATCCGGATCCTCGGCGTACAGGCGCACCTCGATCGCGTGGCCGCGCTGCGGCACCGCGTCCTGCGCCAGCGGAAGCGGTTCGCCGGCGGCCACCCGCAACTGCCATTCGACCAGGTCCAGGCCCGTGGTCATTTCGGTGACCGGGTGTTCCACCTGCAGGCGGGTGTTGATCTCCATGAAGTAGAAGTGGCCGTCGGGGTCGACGATGAACTCCACGGTGCCCGCGTTCGCATACCCGATCGCGCGCCCGGCGAGCACCGCGGCCTCGCCCATCGCGGCGCGCAGTTCCGGCGTCAGGAAGGGCGAAGGCGATTCCTCGAGCACCTTCTGGTAGCGCCGCTGCGCCGAGCATTCGCGCTCGTTGAGATGGATCACGTTGCCCTGCGAGTCGCCGAACACCTGGATCTCGATGTGGCGCGGCGACTCGATGTAGCGCTCCAGCAGCACCCGGTCGCGGCCGAAGGCATTGGCGGCCTCGCGCTGGCAGCTTTCCAGGTTCGGGATGAACTCGTCCAGCGCGCGCACGATGCGCATGCCCTTGCCGCCGCCGCCGTGCGCGGCCTTGATCATCAGCGGGAAGCCGATGCGCGCGGCCTCGCGCGCGAGCGTGCCGGGCGACTGGTCCTCGCCGGTGTAGCCCGGCACCACCGGCACGCCCGCGGCGTGCATCAGGTCCTTGGCGCCGGCCTTGCTGCCCATCGCCCGCATCGACGACGCCTTCGGGCCGATGAACACCAGGCCCGCGGTCTCCACCGCGTCGGCGAAGTCCGCGTTCTCGCTGAGGAAGCCGTAGCCCGGGTGGATCGCCTGCGCGCCGCTGCGGTGCGCCACTTCGAGGATCGCATCGCCGCGCAGGTAGCTCTCGGCCGGCCGTGGCCCGCCGATCGGCCAGGCCTCGTCGGCGAGGCGCACGTGCTGGGCGTCGGCATCGGCTTCGGAGAACACGGCCACGGTGCGCACGCCCAGCCGGCGCGCGGTGCGGATCACGCGGCAGGCGATTTCGCCGCGGTTGGCGATGAGGATCTTCGAAAACATCAGCGGGGTCCTCGTTCCAGCGGGTTCGGACCGGGGCGTCATTCCGGACGGTGGCACACGGCCTCGATGTTGTGTCCGTCCGGATCCAGCACGAACGCGCCGTAATAGTGTTCATGGTAGTGCGGGCGCAGGCCCGGTGCGCCGTTGTCCCGGCCGCCGGCGGCGAGCGCGGCGGCGTGGAAGGCATCCACCTGCGCACGACTGTCGGCGCGGAAGGCGACATGGGTGTGCACGCCGGGCGCGCCGTCGTCGCCGAACCAGAAGAACGGCTCTTCGCCGCTGCCGAAACCGGCGGCGCCGTTGCCTCCGGTCGCCTCCGGCGTCATTTCCATCAGCAGCACGATGCCGAGTGGCGCCAGCGCCTGGCGATAGAACGCCAGGCTGCGGGCATAGTCGGACACGGGGACACCGACGTGGTCGAGCATGGTCAGGCCTCAGGACGTCCAGCGCGCGGGGCGCTTGTCGAGGAAGGCGGACAGGCCTTCCTGTCCCTCCGGGGAAACGCGCAGTTTCGCGATCAGTGTGGCGTTGGCGGCATCGAGCGCATCGCGGTCGCCGCCCGCCAGCACATCGCGCACCAGCGACTTCGCAGCGGCCGCAGCCAGCGGCCCGGCCTTGAGCAGCAGCGAGACCTGGCGCTCAACCGCCGCGTCCAGCGCATCGGCTTCGACCACCGCGTGCAGCAGCCCGATCCGCAGCGCCTGGGCCGCGTCGAAGACCTCGGCGGTGGCGAACCAGCGTCGCGCCTGGCGCGGGCCGATTGCGGCGACCACGTAGGGCGAGATCACCGCCGGCAACAGGCCGAGCCGGCTTTCGGTCAGGCCGAACTTCGCTTCCGGCACGCCGATCGCGATGTCGCAGCACGCCACCAGGCCGACCCCGCCGCCGAACGCGGCACCGTGCACGCGGGCGATGGTCGGCTTCGGCAGTTCGTCCAGCGTGCGCATCAGGCGGGCGAGGGCGAGGGCGTCGTCGCGGTTCGCCGCCTCGCTGGCGGCGGCCATGCCGCGCATCCAGTTGAGGTCGGCGCCGGCGGAGAAGGAGGCGCCGGCGCCCTCCAGTACCACCACCCGGATCCGGGCGTCGTCGGCCGCAGCGGCGAGGGCGTCGGTCAGCCGTCCGATCAGATCGGCGTCGAAGGCATTGTGCAGCGCGGGTCGCTCCAGGCACAGACGCAGCACAGCGCCGGTTTGGCGGGTCGACAGCGGTTCCGGCATGGCGTCGGGATCGGCGGGGCGGCACCGGATGATAGCCGCTGGCCATGGCGCCGCAGCCAGCACTGGCTGCTAGAATGAGAACAATTCGTATTCAATTGATACCCGTGACCCTCGCCGACCTGCCTCGTCGCACACCCTCCATCGTCGAATCGGTCGACCAGCGCGATGCCGCCGACGGCATCGCCAGACGCCTGCGCGAGCTGGGCTTCGTCGCCGGCGAGGCCGTGGAAGTGGTGGCCCGCGCGCCTTTCGGCGGCGATCCGATCCTGGTCCAGGTCGGCTACACGCGCTTCGCCCTGCGTCGCGCGGAGGCCGCGCGCGTACGCCTGGTCGCCGCATGAGCGCCGCGGACGCCCTCGACGCGCGGCCCTGGCGCCTGGCGCTGGTCGGCAATCCGAACTGCGGCAAGACCGCACTGTTCAACCTGCTCACCGGCAGCCGCCAGAAGGTTGCGAACTACGCCGGCGTGACCGTGGAACGCAAGGAAGGTCGCTTCCGTGGCGACCAGGGTCGCCAATACGTGCTGCTCGACCTGCCCGGGGCCTACAGCCTGCAGCCGGCCAGCCTCGACGAGGCGATCACGCGCGACGTCTGCCGCGGCTTCTATCCCGGCGAGCCGGCCCCGGACCTGCTGGTGTGCGTGGTCGACGCCACCAACCTGCGCCTGCACCTGCGCTTCGCGCTCGAACTGCGCTCGCTCGGCCGGCCGATGGTGCTGGCGGTGAACATGATCGACGTCGCCCGGCGTCGCGGCATCACGGTGGACCTCGAGGCGCTGGAGCGCGAACTCGCCATTCCGGTGGTTGAAACCGTCGCGGTCAGGCACCACGGCGCGCAGGCGCTGCTCGACCGCCTGGACCGCATGCCGGTGCCGCCGGCCGCGCGTGTGGTGGCGGGCGACCCCGCGCCCGACCTGCATGCCGAAACCCGGCGCCTGATCGACGCAGCCATACGCATGCCGCGCCGCACCGCGCGCATCGACGACGCACTCGATCGCTGGTTGCTGCACCCGGTGTTCGGGCTCGTTGCGCTGGCGGTGGTGATGTTCCTGATCTTCCAGGCGGTGTACGCCTGGGCGACGCCGGTGATGGATCTGATCGACACCGGCACCGGGTGGCTGGGCGGGGCGGTCGGCGGCACGCTGCCCGAGGGGCCGCTCAACAGTCTGCTGGTGGACGGGGTGATCGCCGGGCTGGGCGGGGTGATCATCTTCCTGCCGCAGATCCTGGTGCTGTTCGCCTTCATCCTGGCGCTGGAGGAAAGCGGCTACCTGCCGCGCGCGGCGTTCCTGCTCGACCGGCTGATGAAGGGCGCGGGCCTGTCGGGGCGCTCGTTCATCCCGCTGCTGTCGAGCTTCGCCTGCGCGATTCCCGGGATCATGGCCACGCGTTCGATCCAGGATCCGCGCGACCGGCTGGCGACGATCATGGTCGCGCCGCTGATGACCTGTTCGGCGCGCCTGCCGGTGTACGCGCTGCTCATCGGTGCCTTCATCCCCGCGCGCACGGTCTGGGGGCCGATCGGGTTGCAGGGCCTGGTGCTGTTCGGGCTGTACGTCGCGGGCATCGCCAGCGCGCTGCTGGTGTCGTTCGTGATGAAGCGCTGGCGGCGCGACACCTCCGAGCACGCGCTGCTGCTGGAACTGCCGTCCTACCGCGTGCCGCATCCGCGCGACCTCGCCATCGGCCTGTACGAACGCGGGATGATCTTCCTCAAGCGGGTGGGCGGGATCATCTTCGCGCTCACCGTGCTGTTGTGGGTGCTGCTCAACGTACCCGCGCCGCCGCCGGACGCGACGATGCCGGCGATCGACTACAGCCTGGCCGGACGCATCGGCCATGCGCTGGCCGTGGTGTTCGCGCCGCTGGGCTTCAACTGGCAGATCTGCATCGCGCTGATCCCGGGGCTGGCGGCGCGCGAGGTGGCGGTGTCGTCGCTGGCGACGGTCTACGCGCTGTCGGCCGCAGACGACGAGGCCGCGGCGCAGGCGCTCACGCCGATCATCACCGACGGCTGGTCGCTGGCGACCGGGCTGTCGCTGCTGGTCTGGTTCATCTATGCGCCGCAGTGCATCTCCACCTGGGCGACGATCAAGCGCGAGACCAACTCCTGGCGGATCATGGCCGCGAACGCGGCGGGGCTGTTCGCGCTGGCTTACCTGGCGTCGCTGCTGACCTACCAGGTCGCGCGCGCACTGGGCGCGGGCTGACGCCATGCAGACCGGTCTGCTGTTGCAGTACGTGGTCGTGGCCGCCGTGGTCGCGTACAGCGCCTGGTTCGTGGCCCGACGGCAGTTTCCGGACGGCACCCGCCGGATGCGGATCGCGCTCGCAGTGCCGCTGGTGCGCGAGGGCAGGCCCGGCTGGATGCGTGCGCTGGGGCAGCGCCTGGCGCCGGCTGCGATGCCTCGCGATGGCGCTTGCGGCGGCTGCAACGGCTGCAGTTGAGCAGCAGGGCGACCGCGTCGCGATTCCGGGGCGGTGCGTACGGGGAGGTGTCCCTCGTCGTTGTCCCGGATGCGGCCTGCGGCCTTGTCCGGGCTACGGATCCGGCAGGTGCGCCGACGGCGCGACGACTTCGGTCACGGTGTCCGCGACCGCGCCCGACCGGTACGGGGTAGCCCGGATAAGGCCAAAGGCCGCATCCGGGGGCACCTTCCGCCACCTTCCGTCCGGACTCGTCCGCACGCGTCAAACGATCCCGCGTGCCCGGCGACAGCCGAATGCCGAATGCGTCCTGCGCGCCCCTTGACCGGGATGAGGCCGGAGGTGCGTCCGGGATATGCGCCCGGCAAGGCCGGGATCGCCAACGCGCGTCGGCGGCCGAAGCCGCCTTGCCGTGGTGGGCCGGATTGCGTCAGTGGCGCACGCCGCGCTTGTTCGGCGATCGCACCGGCTTGCGCATGTCGCTGGTCGGGGTGACCTCGACCGACAGGTTGAAGGTGCGTTCCTCGCCCGCGAGCATCGCGCCGACGCCGACCACGTGGCGGGCGAGCTCGTTGCCCTCGTCGTCGCGCACAGTCAGCAACACCGAATACTCCCAGGCGCCGCCGTCGGACGGGTGCCGGATCATCCCCTCGACCTGCAGCGCCGTGGTGCTGGGCTGGGGCGCGCCGGGGCCCGTGCGCGGCGTGTCGAAACGCAGGTAGTGCTTGCACGAGGGACAGATGCTCGCGCTTTCGAGGATCGTCGTCTTGCAGTGCGGGCAGGTGCGCGTGGCACCTGCCGTACCCGGCTTCGGGGTGCTCACGTCGCGCTCAGGACGCGACTTCGCGCAGCTCCGTCGCCTCGGCGGCCTTGCCGTTCTTGCGCGGCGCCACGGCCTCGGACGCGTCCCAGCCGCATTCGACATGGCCACGGATCTTGGAGCCGGCGGCCACGGTCAGCGAGCCGGCCTTGACGTCGCCGGTCAGGATCGCCGAGTCCATCAGTTCGACCCGCGCGGCGGATTCGATGTTGCCGTCGAGTTCGCCCGCCACCACCACCTGCTTGGCCTTGACCCCGCCGGTGAGCTTGGCGCCGTTCTCGATGCGCAGGTTGCCCTGCACGTTGACGTCGCCCTTGAACCTGCCGGCGATGCGGACATGGCCGCTGCCCTCGATCTTGCCCTCGATGGTCAGGTCGGCGGCGATCAGCGATTCCTTGGCCGAGGTGTCCGCCTGCACGGCCGGGCGCGGCGGCGCGACCTGGCTGGGATTGAAATCGGCGACGGCGGGCGTCTCGCGCTGCGGGCTCGCAGGCGGCGCGTCGGAGGCGAAGGACGGCTGGTCCTTCTTGGCGGGGGCGTTGTTCTGCGGGCTGAAGATGGCCATCTCGGGGTTCCTCGGGGGCTGGGCAGGAATATGGCCGGCGCGCGCCGGCCGAACGGGGGAATGAGCCTTGGAGCCTAGCACGTGCACACCACCTTCACACTGTGACGAGGCTCACCGAATCCGTTACCCGGCAACCACTTGGCGCATGTTGTTCAATCCGGCCTGATGCAGGCGATCAGCCCTCCGCACCCGTGGGCAGCCAGGCGCGATAGCGGCCGCTGGCGTGCAGCAGCGCCATCAGATGGAGCATGCCGTCGTAGTAGCGATGATGGCCGGTCGGTACCGGCCGCTCCCACAGCGCGCGCACGAAGGCCAGCCGCCGCGGATGGTCGGCCGCGAGCCCGGCCACCGCGTTCATCGCCACCAGCCCGGTGGTCTGGCCGCCGCCGAGCGGCTTGCCGTCGAGCGTGTAGAGGCTGGCGTAGCCCTGCATGCCCTGCGCTTCGAAGAACGCCTGCAGGCGGTTGGACAGTTCCACCTGGCGCGGATCGGCGCGCCACCACGACCAGTCCATCGACCAGTTCATCGCGCTGCGCCAGGCGTCGTAGCGGAAGTCGGCGGAGTCGGGCCGCCACGACGCGGCCCAGGGCGTGCCGTCGAAGTTGCCGTAGTCCGGCGTCAGCGCGGTGCGCGGGTGCGCAGCGGCCACGAAGTAGTCGCGACTGACCTGCGCGGCCTCGCGCCAGAAAGCGCGATCGGCCTCCGGCCCCACGCGCGCCCAGATTTCGTAGAACGCGGGCAGGTGGTAGGACGCATCGGTGTGCGCCGCGTTCACCACGTCCGGCGTGAAACGCACCATTTTCGCGTCGTGGTCGAACAGGTTGGTCGCGGTCATCGTGCCGCGGCTGGTCGGGCCGGTGATCGGCTGCCGGTGCAGCACGTCGTGCAGCAGCCGGTCCGCCTGCGCGCGGTAGTCGTGGATGCCTTCGCCATCGCCCCAGCGTGCCGAGGCGAAGTACAGCGCGGTGATGAAGTATTCCTCGCCGTCGGGCGCGGGCATCTCGTCGATCGGCGTGCCGTCTGTCTTCACCGACCAGGCGAAGTAGCCGTGCGCGGGATGCGCGGGATCGTCGTGATGCATGTGGGTCATCGCCCAGTTCCAGATCGCGTCGAACTCGCGCTTCCGGTCCATTTGCACCGCGATCATCATCCCGTAGGACATGCCTTCCGAGCGCACGTCGTCGTTGTTGACGTCGAGGATGTAGGCCAGCGGGCCATCGTCGTTCCGGCCGGCTTCGTAATACAGCGCCTGCTCCTCCGGATCGCCATGGAACAGCTGCTCGAATGCGTCGGCGACCCTGGCCTCGATCTCCTCGGCGTCGTAGCCCGCGTCCGCGAACAGGTCGGGATAGACGCCGCTGGCGACCGCGCCGAGCGGTGCGGCAGGCGTCCCGTCCGCGTTCCCGGCCACGGGCGCGGCATCGGCGCGGTCGCGAGCGCAGGCCGCCAGGAGCAGGAGGACCAGCGCGAAGAGGATGCGGCGGGGAAACGACATCGGATCGTCGACGGCTCGGGAGGGCAGGCGACGTTAGCAGATGGCGGACGCTGCCGGGCCACGTTCTCGCGTGGACAGGCCGTGCTCCTGCGTGGACAGCCCATGCGCTTGCGGGACAGGCCGTGCTCTCGGGTGGTCAGGCCATGCTTCCGCGTGAGAAAGGCCATGCTCCGGCGTGGCGTGACCGACGCCGGCTGCCTGCGACGACGGACGAAACACTGTCATCCCGAGCGCAGCGAGGGATCTGGCATCCGGTCGCCTGGAAGAAGATCCCTCGCTGCGCTCGGGACGACAGGCAACAGGGTCCACGGGATGACAGGGTCAACGGATGACAGGGATCCACCGGACGAGGGTCAACGGAATGACAGGATCCACGGGCTGACGGGATCCACGGGACGACGAGCCGGGGTGCGCGGGCCATCACGAGCCATCGCGACGCCGGGTACTACATCCGGAACACGCCGAACTTCGCCGGTTCGATCGGCGCGTTGAGCGAGGCGGAGATCCCCAGGCCCAGCACGCGCCGGGTGTCGGCCGGATCGATGATGCCGTCGTCCCACAGCCGCGCGGTCGCGTACCACGGGCTGCCCTGGGACTCGTACTGCTCGCGGATCGGCGCCTTGAACGCTTCCTCGTCCTCCGCGCTCCACTGGCCGCCCTTGCCCTCGATGCCGTCGCGGCGCACCGTCGCCAGCACGCTGGCGGCCTGCTCGCCGCCCATCACGCTGATGCGCGCGTTCGGCCACATCCACAAAAAGCGCGCCCCGTAGGCGCGCCCGCACATCGCGTAGTTGCCGGCACCGAAGCTGCCGCCGATGACCACGGTGAACTTGGGCACGCTCGAGCACGCCACGGCGGTGACCATCTTCGCCCCGTCCTTGGCGATGCCCGCGTTCTCGTACTTGCGGCCGACCATGAACCCGGTGATGTTCTGCAGGAACACCAGCGGGATGCCGCGCTGGTTGCACAGCTCGATGAAGTGCGCGCCCTTGAGCGCGCTTTCGGCGAACAGGATGCCGTTGTTGGCGATGATGCCGACCGGATAGCCGTGCAGGTGCGCGAAACCGGTGACCAGGGTCTTGCCGTAGCGCGCCTTGAACTCGTCCAGCTCGCTGCCGTCGACGATGCGCGCGATCACCTCGCGGATGTCGAACGGCCGCCGCGTGTCCTTCGGAACGATGCCGTACAACTCCCCGGCGGCATACAGCGGCTCGCGCGCTTCGCGCACCGCCAGCGGCACCTGCTTGCGGCGGTTGAGGTGGCCGACGATGCCGCGCGCGATCTCCAGCGCATGGCGGTCGTCCTCGGCGAAGTGGTCGGCCACGCCGGAAACGCTGGTGTGCACCTCCGCGCCGCCGAGCGCCTCGGCATCCACCACCTCGCCGGTCGCCGCCTTCACCAGCGGCGGGCCACCGAGGAAGATCGTGCCCTGTTCCTTCACGATCACGCTCTCGTCGCACATCGCCGGCACGTAGGCGCCGCCGGCGGTGCAACTGCCCATCACCACCGCGACCTGCGGGATGTTCTCCGCCGACAGCCGCGCCTGGTTGTAGAAGATCCGGCCGAAATGTTCTCGATCGGGGAACACCTCGTCCTGCAGAGGCAGGAACGCGCCGCCCGAATCGACCAGGTAGATGCAGGGCAGGCGGTTCTCGCGCGCGATCTCCTGCGCGCGCAGGTGCTTCTTCACCGTCATCGGGAAGTAGGTGCCGCCCTTGACCGTGGCGTCGTTGGCGACCACCACCACCTCGAGGTCCATCACCCGGCCGATGCCGCAGACCATGCCCGCCGCGGGCGCGGCGCCGTCGTACATGTCCTCGGCCGCGAGCGGTGCGATCTCCAGGAACGGCGAGCCGGGGTCGAGCAGGGCGGTGATGCGCTCGCGCGCCGGCAGCTTGCCGCGGCCGGCATGCCTGCCGCGCGCCTGCTCGCCGCCACCGTCGGCCGCGCGCGCCAGGCGCCGGTCGAGTTCCTCCACCAGTGCGCGGTGGTAGGCGGCATTGTCGAGGAACGCCTGCGAACGGGGATCGAGTTGCGAGTTCAGGACCGTCATCGTCGGGCGCGCTGCGAAGGATGCGCAGAGGATACGTGACCGCGTGCGACGCTGCCCGCCACGCCGGCGGCGGCTGGGGAAGGACCGGAAAGGAAAAGGCCCGCGCGAGGCGGGCCCTTCCGGTACGGCATGGCGCGTGCGATCAGTCGCGCGCTTCTTCCTCGACTTCCGCGGCGGCGTCGCTCACGGCGCCGGCGGCATCGGCCGTGGCTTCCTTGGTGGCGTCGGCGGCGTTGTCCATGGCGGCGTCGGCCTCGGCGGCGGCCTGGTCCATGGCGGCGTCGGCTTCGGCAGCGGCTTCCTGGGTGGCGGCGGCGGCGTCGGCAGCAGCCTGCTCGGTGGCGGCAGCGGCGTCGGCGGCGGCCTGTTCGGTGGCGGCGGCAGCGGCGGCGGTGTCTTCCGCGGCGCCTTCGGCGGTGTTCTTGCAGCCGGCGAGGGCGAGCACGCTGGCGGCGGCGAGGACGAGGATCTTCGTATTCAAGGGTTATCTCCGGGTATGCAAGGTAAGGACGGTCGCAGCGGTCGATCCGGCCCCGGAACTCCCCCGTGGCCGCGGCCGCATTGTGCCGAACGCGATGTTAAAAAGAAAAAAAGCCGCCGGCAGGGCCGGCGGCTTCCTTACGACTCGAGCCGGCCCGTGATTACGGGTTGGCTTCTTCTGCAGCGTCTTCGGCGTCGTCCGCGGCGTCTTCCGCGTTCTCCGCCATGTCGGCGGCCGCGTCGGCACCCTCGGAGGTGGTCGCAGCAGCGGCGTCGGCAGCGGCGTCGGCAGCGGCGTCAGCGGCGGCGGCAGCGTCGTCGGCAGCGGTCTGGGCGGTCGCTTCGGTCGCGGTGCCAGCAGCCTCGGCGGCTTCGGTCGCGGCGTCGGCGGCGGAATCGGCCGCGTCTTCAGCGGCGTTCTCGGCCTGCTGCTGGTTGCTGCAGGCGGCCAGGGCGAAGCCCAGAGCCAGCGCGAGCAGAGCCTTGTTGATGGTCATATCGATCTTCCTCGTCTGAAAGGTGGCAACGCGCAAGGTGCGCGCCGCCGACATGATGACAAGCCCATGATCGCTGTCAAGCGGGGGCGCGTGGCTTTTTTGTCAAAAGCGCGTTAACCGTAACACGTGCTTAATGCCTTCACGCCATCTCGACAGCGATCGCCGTCGCTTCCCCGCCGCCGATGCACAGGGTGGCGACGCCGCGCTTGCCGCCCCGGGCCTGCAGCGCATGCAACAGGGTGACCACCAGCCGGGCACCGCTCGCGCCGATCGGATGGCCGAGCGCGGTGGCGCCGCCATTGACGTTGATCTTCCCGTGGGCGATGCCGAGTTCGCGCATCGGCGCCATCGCCACCACCGAGAACGCTTCGTTGACCTCGAACAGGTCGACCTCGTCGACCGTCCAGCCGACCTTGTCGAGCAGGTTGCGGATCGCGCTCACCGGCGCAGTGGTGAACCACTCGGGTTCCTGCGAGAACGTCGCGTGGCCGACGATGCGTGCAATCGGCTTCAGCCCCAGCCTGGAAGCATTCTCCGCGCTGGTGAGGATGGTCGCCGCGGCGCCGTCGGAGATGCTCGACGAGCTGGCGGCCGTCACCGTGCCGTCCTTGCGGAATGCGCCGCGCAGGGTCGGGATCTTGGCGATGTCGGACTTGCCCGGCTGCTCGTCGGTATCGACTTCCACCTCGCCCTTGCGGGTCACCACCTTGACCGGGACGATCTCGGCCTTGAACGCGCCCGAGGCGATCGCCGCCTGCGCGCGCGTGACCGATTCGATGGTGTAGGCGTCCTGCTCCTCGCGGGTGAAGCCGTACTTGTCGGCGGTGGCCTCGGCGAACACGCCCATGGACTGGCCGTCGTAGGGGTTGGTCAGGCCGTCCCAGGCCATGTGGTCGACCAGCTTGGCATCGCCGTAGCGCAGGCCCGGCCGCGCCGAGACCATGTGCGGCGCATTGGTCATCGACTCCATCCCGCCGGCGACCACCACGCTGGCCGAACCGGCCTTGATCAGGTCGTGGCCCAGCATGATCGCCTTCATGCCCGAACCGCAGACCTTGTTGATCGTGGTGCAGCCGGTCGACTTCGGCAGGCCGGCGGCCAGCGAGGCCTGGCGCGCGGGCGCCTGGCCGAGGTTGGCCGGCAGCACGCAGCCCATGATCACTTCCGAGACCTCCCCGGGCGCGATGCCGGCGTGTTCGAGCGCGCCGCGGATCGCGGTGGCACCGAGGGTGGGCGTGGGCACGCCGGTGAACTGGCCGAGCATGGAACCGATGGCGGTGCGCTTGGCACCGACGATGACGACGTCGCTCACGGGGGACTCCGGGGATGCGTGGGGCCCTGGATTATCGCGTTCGTGACCGGTGCCGGCAAACGCGCCCGCCCGGGGCAGCGCAACGGCAGCCGGGCGCGTGTAGAGTCCGGGAGTGCGCCGTGGACGGCGCGGGACATGCAATGGAGGCGGGAATGTCGAAGCGGGACCTGGGAGCCGTATCGCGCCTGACGGTGGCGCTCTGGATCGGGCTGGCGCTGGGCGCCTGCGGCGGAGGCGGCGGCGCGACGCGCCCCGATCCCCCGCCGCTGGCCCCGCCTCCCATCCCGCCGCCGGAGCCGCCGCCCGGCCCGCCGGTGGTCGAGGACCCCAATCCCGACTTCAGCCACCACCTGACCTGGACCGGCGCCGATGCCGCGCAGGAAGCAGGCTGGAGCGGCGAGGGCATCCGCATCGGCGTGATCGACAGCGGCGTCAACCGCGACCATCCCGCGCTCGCCGGGCGGGTCGTGGACAACCTGACGTACATCGACCCCAACGCCAACGACCTGTCCGTCGACGACGTCGTCGGCCACGGCACCGCGGTGGCGCAGATCATCGCCGGGCAGGCGTTCGGGCAGTGGCCCGGCGGCGTCGCGCCGGGCGCGGAGATCGTCTCGGCGCGGATCATCAGCGACGAGCCGCCCGAGGACGACGGCAGCGGCGAAGGCAACGAGGTCGATGGCGCGCTGGGCCTGGCGCCGATCCACGCCGATCTGATCGACCGCGACGTGCGCATCATGAACAACTCCTGGGGCGGCCTGTACTGGACCAACCCGGCCGCCACCGCGGAGATCGCCGCCGAGTACCGGCCCTTCATCGTCGAACACGGCGGCCTGGTGGTGTTCTCCGCCGGCAACTCCGGCTTCGACGATCCCTCCGACATGTCGGCCCTGCCGAGCCAGCGGGGCACCGGCGGCAGCCTGCCCGCCGGGGACCTCGAGCGCGGCTGGCTGGCGGTGGCGGCGCTGGATGCCGAATCGCCGACAACCCTGGCCGAGTACTCCAACGCCTGCGGGGTGGCGATGGACTACTGTCTCGCCGCCCCGGGCACGGTGATCGCGACCGGCACCGACGATCCCCCCGACGATCCGGAGTACTGGCGCTGGTCGGGCACCTCGTTCGCCGCGCCGATCGTCTCCGGCGCCGCCGCGCTGGTGTGGGAGGCGTTTCCCTACTTCGACAACGACCTGGTGCGGCAGACCCTGCTCGGCACCGCGACCGACATCGGCGCACCCGGCGTGGACGAGGTGTTCGGCCATGGCGCGGTCGACATCGAGGCCGCGGTGCGCGGCCCGGCCAGGCTGGACTGGGGCGACCTCACGGTCGATTTCGACGGCATCGAGTCGACCTGGGGCAATGCGCTGGCCGGGGAGGGTGCCCTGGTCAAGCGCGGCAGCGGCACGCTGGTGCTGGGCGAGTCCGCGGGCAACGCCGGCGGACTGCGCGTGGAGCAGGGCGCGCTGCTCGCCGAACGCGACGTGTCCGGCAGCGTCACGGTCGCTCGCCAGGGCACCTTCGGCCTGGGCGACGGCGTCGCCGGTGACGTGCACAACGCCGGCCGGGTGGAGCTGCTGGCGCACGAGGCGGGCGGTTCGGTCACCGCGTCGACGGTCGGTGGCGACTACAACCACGATGCCGGCGCGGTGCTGGGCATCGCGCTCGGCCAGGTGCTGCAGGTGTCGGGTCGGGTCGAACTCGACGGCGGGGAACTGCATGTCCTCGGCGTGAAGGACGGCTACACCGCCGGCGCACGGGAACAGGTCCTGGCCGCGACGATGGGCCTGACCGGCACGTTCGACACCCTGACCTGGTCCAGTTCCCTGTTCCTCGACGCCAGCATCGACTACGACGCATTCGACGCCTGGCTCGAGATCGAGCGGATCGATGTCGCGGCCGCCGCCAGGTCGCTGTCGCGGATCCGCCCGGCGGGCGTGTCGGCCGCGCAGCGCGTGGAAACCGCGTTCGACGCCATCGATGCGAGCGATGCCGGCGGCCGCTCCGGCGACGTCGGCGACGAGTTCCGTCGCGTCGCGGGCGCCTTCCAGCAGCTCGGCGACGAGGCCACCGCCGTCGCCGCCCTCGACAGCCTCTCCGGCGAATCGCATGCGCTGGCGACCACGCTCACCTTCGATGCGGCCGACATGGCCCGGCGCGCACTGTCCTCACGCCTGGGCGCGCTGCAGCCGGGCCTGGCGCAGGCCGGGGCATGGACGCAGTCGCTGGGCGTGCGCGGCGCGGGCGTGGGCATGGCCGGCGGCGGATTCCAGCTCGACGGCTGGGTGCTGGGTCGCGATCTCGCGCTCGGCGACGGGCTGCTGGCCGGCTTCGCGTTCGGCGAGACCCGCGCCGACGACTGGGTCGGCGGCAACCGCGACCGCAGCCGCGACCGCCAGACCCGGGCCTCGCTGTACGTCGCCCGCGTTTCGGCCGGCGGCTATGCGCTGGCGCAGGCCAGCAGCGGCCGCTTCGACCGGGACATCGAGCGCCAGCTGTTCGACGGCGAGGCCGAACGCGCGGGCGTATTCACCGGCTACACGGGCGACGTGGAGAGCCTGGGCCTCGAGGCCGGGCGCCAGCTGCACTTCGGCGATGGGTGGGAGCTCACGCCTTACCTCGGCGCCGACCACGTGCGCGTCTCGCACGACGGTTTCGAGGAATGGGGCAGCGGCTACGCCCTGCGCACGCACGCGGCGACGCTGCAGCGCACGCAGGCGACGGCCGGGTTGCGCGCGGCGTTCGACTGGCGCGGCGCGCGGCTGCATGCGTATTCCGAGTGGCAGCAGACGCTGGCGACGGGCGGCTTCGACGTCGACGCCAGCTTCGTCGGCCTCGACAGCTGGTCGCCGCTGCCGCTCGCCGCGGCCGCGAAGTCGGGCGGGCTGTTCGGCATCGGCGTGCAGGCACCGCTGGGTCGCAGCGGCTCGCTCTCGCTCGGCCTCGACCAGCGCTTCGGCCCGCGCGGCGACGAGCGCATGGGGTCGCTGCGCTACGCGATCGGGTTCTGAGCGCCCGGAACGCGGCGCGGGCGTCCGTCCGCGCCGCGTCGGCGCCTACGTTCGCGTGCCTCGCGGATGTCCCCTTGTCATTCCGACCCTCTCCTTGTCATTTCGACCGAAGGGAGAAATCCCGGCGAGTGCATCGGCACCACCACGTAGCCCGGATAAGGCCGTAGGCCGCATCCGGGATGTGGGGTCGGCTGCGACGAGAGGTGGTTTTCCCGGGTGCGCTTCGCTTACCCGGGCTACGGAAGTCGCTGCGCTCTGGATGACCGGAGGAACGAAATGCAGGTCCAGCGATCGTAGCCAGGCGCCGCGCTGCGGCCGATCAGTGATTCCCCGCGAACAGCTCCCGCCCGATCAGCATCCGCCGGATCTCGTTGGTGCCGGCGCCGATCGCGTACAGCTTCGCATCGCGCAGGATCCGCCCGGTCGCGTACTCGTTGATGTAGCCATTGCCGCCCAGCGCCTGGATCGCCTCCAGCGCCACCTGCACCGCGGCGTCGCTCGCATGCAGCAGGCAGCTCGCGGCATCGATGCGCGAGCGATGGCCGGCGTCGTAGTCGCGCGCCACCTGGTAGGCGAAGGCGCGGCTCGACTGCAGCGCGGTGTACATGTCGGCGACCTTGGCCTGCATGATCCCGAAGCTGCCGATCGGCTGGCCGAACTGGCGGCGGTCGCGCACGTAGGGCAGGGTGATGTCGAGCGCGGCCTGCATCAGCCCCAGCGGCCCGCCGCTGAGCACCAGACGCTCGGTGTTGAGCCCGCTCATCAGCACCTTGACGCCGTTGTTGACCTCGCCCAGCACGTTCTCCGCGGGGATCTCGCAATCCTTGAACACCAGCTCGCAGGTGTTGGAACCGCGCATGCCCAGCTTGTCGAGCTTCTGCGCGGTGGAAAACCCCTTGAAGCCGCGCTCGACGATGAAGGCGGTCATGCACTTGCTGCCCAGCTCGCGGCTGGCGGTGCGCATGTACACCACCAGCACGTCGGCCTCGGGGCCGTTGGTGATCCACATCTTGTTGCCGTTGGCGATCCAGGTATCGCCCTTGAGTTCGGCGCGGCAGGACATCGAGCCGACCACGTCCGAGCCCGCGCCCGGCTCGCTCATCGCCAGCGCGCCCTTCCACTCGCCGCTGCACAGCTTCGGCAGGTACTTCTCGCGCTGCGCCTGGTTGCCGTTGGCGTAGAGGTTCGACACGCACAGGTTGGAATGCGCGCCGTAGCTCAGGCCCACCGAGCCGGAGGCGCGCGAGATCTCCTCCATCGCCACCAGATGGGCGAGGTAACCCATCTCGCTGCCGCCGAACTCGCCCGGCACGGTCATGCCCAGCAGGCCCAGCTCGCCGAGCTTGGCCCACAGTTCCTGCGGGAAGGCGTTCTGTTCGTCGATCGCGGCCGCGCGCGGCGCGATCTCGGCCTCGGCGAAGCGGCGCACCGCCTCGCGCAGGCTGTCGATGTCCTCGCCGAGGGGGAAAGTCCGCATGCCGCGCTCCGTCTGGATTGGTTTCACATGCTACAACGCGACCGCGCCGGCCGCGCCGCCTCCTGCAACCCCCACGTAGCCCGGATAAGGCCGAAGGCCGCATCCGGGGTGTCGGGGCGGTCGCGACGAATGGGGGCCCCGGGTGCGCTCCGCTTACCCGGGCTACGGAACGCGCCTTTGGCGTGCCCTCATCCGCCCCTTCGGGGCACCTTCTCCCGTGGAACGGGAGAAGGGACAGCCGCGTAGCCCGGATAAGGCCGAAGGCCGCATCCGGGATGTCGGGTCGGTCGCGACGAATGGGGAAGCCCCGGGTGCGCTCCGCTTACCCGGGCTACGGAACGCGCCTTTGGCGTGCCCTCATCCGCCCCTTCGGGGCACCTTCTCCCGTGGAACGGGAGAAGGGACAGCCGCGTAGCCCGGATAAGGCCTAAGGCCGCATCCGGGGTGTCGGGTCGGTTGCGACGAATGGGGGCCCCGGGTGCGCTTCGCTTACCCGGGCTACGGAACGCGCCTTGCGTGCCCTCATCCGCCCCTTCGGGGCACCTTCTCCCGTGGAACGGGAGAAGTGACAGCCGCGTAGCCCGGATAAGGCCGAAGGCCGCATCCGGGATGTCGGGTCGGTCGCGACGAATGGGGAAGCCCCGGGTGCGCTCCGCTTACCCGGGCTACGGAACGCGCCTTTGGCGTGCCCTCATCCGCCCCTTCGGGGCACCTTCTCCCGTGGAACGGGAGAAGGGACAGCCGCGTAGCCCGGATAAGGCCGAAGGCCGCATCCGGGGTGTCGGGTCGGTTGCGACGAATGGGGAAGCCCCGGGTGCGCTTCGCTTACCCGGGCTACGGAACGCGCCTTTGGCGTGCCCTCATCCGCCCCTTCGGGGCACCTTCTCCCGCGAAACGGGAGAAGGGAGAGCGGGTTCGCCGCGCACCTTCCACCCCCGAATGGCATGCCCGCGAGAAGCCACGTAGCCCGGATAAGGCCGCAGGCCGCATCCGGGATGTGGGATCGGCCGCGACGAAAGGTGGGCTTCCCGGGTGCGCTTCGCTTACCCGGGCTACGGACCGTCGGGGCGACGCCGGGCGTCAGAGCCCGCGCACGCGGCCCTGGAAGCGTGGAGTGCTGCGGCCCATCGGTAGCTTGAGCTTGCCGATCGTCTGGATGCGTTCCTCGGCCAGGCGGTCGGCGGCCTGGTAGGTCGGGATCCGGTCGCGCTCGGCGATCTCGAAGATGCGCGCGAGGTTGTGGTAGATCGTGCGCATCATCCGCATCGCGCGCTCGCGGTTGTAGCCGTCGATCTCGAGCGAGATGTTCATCACCCCGCCCGCGTTCACCGCGTAATCGGGCGCGTACAGGATGCCGCGCTTGGCGATCTCGTCGCCGATCGCGTTGTTGGCCAGCTGGTTGTTCGCCGCGCCGCAGATCACCTTCGCCTTCAGCCGCGGCAGGGTGTTCTCGTTGACCGTCCCGCCCAGCGCGCACGGCGAATACACGTCGGCCGGCACGTCGTAGATCTCGTCCAGCCCCACCGCCGTGGCGCCGAGTTCGCTGACCGCGCGCTCGACCAGCTCCTGGTTGATGTCGGTGACGAAGAGTTTCGCGCCGCGCTCCTTGAGCAGCTTCGCGAACTCCATGCCCACGTGCCCCAGGCCCTGCACCGCGTAGGCGTACTTGCCGATGTCCTCGTCGCCGAACTTGCGGTTCAGCGCCGCCATCAGGCCCTGCAGCGTGCCGTAGGCGGTGAACGGCGACGGGTCGCCCGAGCCGCCGTGCACCTGGTGCACGCCGGTGACGAACTGGGTCTCGCGGTACACGTACTCCATGTCGTTGACGTCGATGCCCACGTCCTCGGCGGTGATGTAGCGCCCGCCCTGCGAATCGACGAACTGCCCGAACGCGCGGAACAGCGCCTCGGACTTGTCCTTGGCCGGATCGCCGATGATCACCGCCTTGCCGCCGCCCAGGTTCAGGCCGGCCACCGCGTTCTTGTAGGTCATGCCGCGCGACAGCCGCAGCACGTCGTTGAGCGCGTCCTGCTCGGTCTTGTACGGCCACATCCGGGTCCCGCCCAGGGCCGGGCCCAGCACGGTGTTGTGGATCGCGATGATGGCCTTCAGGCCCACGTCCGGGTTGTGGCAGAACACGACCTGTTCGTGGCCGTAGGTCTCGAGCTGTTCGAAAATCATGGATAAAACTCCGTCGAGGGGCGCCGCGCGTGCTCCGTGCGGGGCCTCTGATCAGGTGGCAAGTGATTGATTCGGAAGGAATGTGGCCCGGAAGCGGGCACGGCTGGCGTGACAGGCGCGGCATTCTACGCCCCTCGTTCGCGAATTGCCCGTGACCCCGGTTTCGCCGCCCCGGCCGAGCCCTACAGCTGCGACTCCACCGGCAGCCAGCCCACCACCCGCGCCAGCCCGCGTTCCCACAGCGAGGTCTCCGGCTCGTGCTCCAGCACCACCGGCTGCTTCGCGGCGCGGTCGAGCCAGCGCGTGCGGCCTTCGCCGTCCAGGTACACCCAGTAACTGTGGTTCGGGCCCGCCAGGCGCAGGTATTCCTCGCGCAGCGCCACCGCCAGCCCCGGGTCGTCGAACAGCACGCCCATCTCGGTGTTGAGCTCGATCGAGCGCGGGTCGATGTTGAACGAACCGATGAAGCCATGGCGGTCGTCGACCACGAAGGCCTTGGTGTGCAGGCTGGCGCCGCTGCTGCCGAACAGGCTGGCGTCCGAGTCCGTCGCCTGCGGGCGCATCTCGTACAGCTTCACTCCGGTCTTGAGCAACGCCTCGCGGTAGTTGGCATAGCCGCCATGTACCGCCAGCACGTCGTTGGCGGCCAGCGAGTTGGTGATCACGCCCACGTGCGCGCCGCGCTGGCGCACCAGCGTCGCGAGCGCGGCCACGCCCTCGTCGCCCGGCACGAAGTAGGGCGAGACCAGCAGCGCCTTGTGCTCGGTCTGGCGCAGCAGCCCGATCAGTTCCACCACCAGGCCGTCGACCCGCGTCTCGGTCTTCCACTTCAGCGGCGGATCCGACAGCACCCGGATGTGTTCGGTCCAGTACGGCGTGAGTTCCTGCGCGAAGTACATGCGCACGCTCGGCGACAGGTCCACCTGGTCGAGGTAGCGCCGCGCCAGCTCGCTGCCGGCCTCCTCCTTGATCGAGGCCAGCACCGATTCCAGTGTGCGCCGCGACTTGCGGTTGAGCTGCGCGATCGGCACCACCGCCTCGCTGTTCCAGAAGTCGTCGAAGATCGCGCTGGCCTGTTCCACCGCCGGGCCGAACAGCAGCACGTCGAGGTCGCGGAAGTTGGTTTCCTCGTGCGCGCCGAAGTACTCCAGCCCGATGTTGCGCCCGCCCACCACCGCCGCCCGCCCGTCGGCGATCCAGGCCTTGTTGTGCATGCGGTAGGTGACGCTGAACATGCGTTGCACCATCTCCAGCACGCGCGCCACGCCGTCGCGGTTGCGGAACGGGTTGTAGACGCGGATCTCGATGTTCTCGTGCGCGTCCAGCGCCAGCAGCGCCGCGTCCTTGCCGGAGGTGTTGATGTCGTCGAGCAGCATGCGCACCCGCACGCCGCGTTCGGCCGCCTTCCAGGCCTCGTACATCAGCAGGTGGCCGGTGAGGTCGTCGTGCCAGATGTAGTACTGCAGGTCGAGGCTGCGCCCCGCCTGTCGCGCCGAGATCGCACGCGCCGCGAACGCATCCAGCCCGTCGGGCAGCATGATCGTGCCGGTCCTGCCCGGATTGCGCGCCAGCAGCGGTTCGAGCTCGCGGTCGAGCGAGGTCTGCCCCGGCACGATCGGCAGCGCATGGCCCTTGTCGCCGGTGGCCGGCGGCATCAGGTGGTCGGCCAGCAGCACGCCGCTGAGCACCAGCGCCACCAGCGAGAACAGGCCCCAGGCCACGATGCGCTTGACGCGCTGCTTCACGGTGAGCGGCGGCCGTTTCGGGCGCCGCGCGCGCGGCGAACGTTTCGAGGATGGGCTACGGGTCATGCCGGCCAGTTTGGCATTTCGGCCGGCGGGTGGGGGCGTAGCCCGGGTAAGCAACGCGCACCCGGGGCCCCGCACGAAAGATCCACGCCACCGCCGGCCCTCACCCCAACCCTCTCCCGCAAGCGGGAGAGGGAGCGGAGGCGCGGGAGAGGAAAGGGAGGGGGAAAGGGAAAGGGAGAGGGAGAGGGAGCAGGCGCGCAAACGGGAGCAGAAGCGACCCGCTCCTCCCTTCTCCCGCTTGCGGGAGAAGGTGCCCCGAAGGGGCGGATGAGGGCGCGCCGAAGGCGCGACCCGTAGCCCGGGTAAGCGAAGCGCACCCGGGACGCCCATTCGTCGCAACCGAACCCACACCCCGGATGCGGCCTTTGGCCTTATCCGGGCTACGAAGGGCGTAAACCGCGCCGCGCTACAATCGGTTCCAACTGAAATCAAGCCGGACCCGCGCCATGGCCACGCCAGCCGACCGCCTCCCCGAAGCCAGGCCCGACACCTCCCCGCTGCGCTTCGTCACCGCCGCCAGCCTGTTCGACGGCCACGACGCCGCCATCAACATCATGCGTCGCCTGATCCAGGCCCAGGGCGCCGAAGTGGTGCACCTGGGCCACAACCGCAGCGTCGAGGACGTCGTGCGCGCCGCCCTGCAGGAAGACGCCGACGCCATCGCCCTGTCCAGCTACCAGGGCGGCCACGTCGAATACTTCAAGTACATGGTCGACATGCTGCGCGAACGCGGCGCCGGCCACATCCGCGTCTTCGGCGGCGGCGGCGGCACCATCACCCCCGAGGAGATCCGCGAACTCGAAGCCTACGGCGTCGAACGCATCTACCACCCCAACGACGGCATGAAGATGGGGCTGGTGGAGATGATTGGCGATGTCATCGCGCGCACTGCGCGCAATGACCGGGATTCGGGATTCGGGAGTCGGGATTCGAAACAGCCGAGGCCGGCGATCGAAGACGAGATCGCGATCGGCCGCATGCTCTCGGCCATCGAGGACGGCGTCTTCTCCGAGGCCGAACTTGCCCTGATGCGCAAGGGCTGGTCCGCCCAGCGCTCTTCCGAATCCCGAATCCCGACTCCCGATTCCCGCCCGATCACGCCAGTGATCGGGATCACAGGCACCGGCGGCGCCGGCAAGAGTTCCGTCACCGACGAACTGCTCAACCGCTTCCTCGCCAGCTTCCCGAAGATGCGCATCGCCGTGATCAGCGTCGACCCCACCCGCCGCCGCAGCGGTGGCGCGCTGCTGGGCGACCGGATCCGCATGAATTCGCTGCGCTCGCACCGCGTCTACATGCGCTCGATGGCCACCCGCCGTCAGAACGTCGCCACCAACGCCGTGCTGAAGGACTGCATCGCCTTCCTCAAGGGCCTGGGCTTCGACCTGGTGATCGTCGAAACCGCCGGCATCGGCCAGAGCGATTCGGAGATCGTCGACCTCGTCGACTTCCCCATCTACGTGATGACCAGCGACTACGGCGCCGCCAGCCAGCTCGAGAAGATCGACATGATCGACTTCGCCGAGCTGATCGTGCTCAACAAGTACGACAAGCGCGGCGCCGAAGACGCCCTGCGCGACGTGCGCAAACAGTGGAAGCGCAACCGCACCGCCTTCCAGACGGCGGACGAGGACGTGCCGGCGTATCCCACCATCGCCAGCCAGTTCAACGATCCCGGCATCAGCTGGATGTTCGTGAATCTTTGCCGCCTGCTGGCGGCGAAGATGGGAATGGGGAAGGGGGAAGACCAGCCTTCGGGAACGGGGACTGGAGACGACCAGCCTGCCGCTGTAGAAGAGCGTGCAGGATCGAGGACGCGCGAGGCCGTGCGCTGCAACTGGCAGCCGCAGCTCGACACCTCCCTCAAGGAACCCCGCGCCACCGTCCTGATCCCTGGCGCCCGCGTGCGTTATCTGGCCGAGATCGCCGAGCAGGGCAGGGCGATCAACGCCTCAATCGAAAAACAGGCCGAAGCCGCCGATCGCGCCCAGTCGTTCTGGCAGTCCCTCAAGGAACTCGAGGACCCGAAGCTCCCCAAGGCCCTCGACCTCTACGACGCCAACGACCTCCTTCCCCCGCAGGGTCGGAATTCCCTTCCCCCGCTTGCGGGAGAAGGTGCCCAAAGGGCGGATGAGGGCGCTCTTGCCGCCGAACCAAAAGCCCCTCACCCCAACCCTCTCCCGCAAGCGGGAGAGGGGGCAGAAACCGCCGCCACCCCAAACCCTGTCATCCCGAGCGAAGCGAGGGATCTACCTTCCGCCGCCGCAAAAGCAGATTCCTCGGCTTCGCCTCGGAATGACAACGTGGGTGGCGGTCATTCCACGCCAGTCCACGTGAGTGGCGGAAACCCAGCCGAATCCAGAGCCCCAGCCCCAGCCGCAGCCGTATCTACCCTTCTCCCGCTTGCGGGAGAAGGTGCCCGAAGGGCGGATGAGGGCGCTCTTCCCCCGGACCGCACCCTCCTGACCCTCCGCCAACGCTACAACGACGCTGTCCAGGCCCTCACCCCCGAAAACCTCCGCAACCTCCGCGAGTGGCCCGCCCGCCTCAAATCCATCACCGACGACGTCACCGAATACGAAGTCCGCGGCAGGAAGATCCGCGTCGAAAACTACCGCGACTCCTTAAGCCACCAGAAAATCCCCAAGATCGCCGCCCCCACCTACAAGAGCTGGGGCGAACTGCTCACCTTCCTGGGCAAGGAGAACCTGCCCGGCAGCTACCCCTACACCGGCGGCGTCTACCCCTACCGCCGCACCGGCGAAGACCCCATCCGCATGTTCGCCGGCGAAGGCACGCCCGAGCGCACCAACCGCCGCTTCCATTACCTGAGTGCCGGCCAGCCCGCCGCGCGCCTGTCCACCGCCTTCGACAGCGTGACCCTCTACGGCGAAGACCCGGCCGAGCGCCCCGACATCTTCGGCAAGATCGGCAACTCCGGCGTCAACATCCCCACGCTGGACGACATGAAGAAGCTCTACTCCGGCTTCGACCTGTGCGCGCCCACCACCAGCGTGTCGATGACCATCAACGGCCCGGCGCCGATCATCCTCGCGCTGTTCATGAACACCGCCGTCGACCAGCAGATCGAGAAACACCTCAAGGCCGACGACGCCCGCTGGAACGAAGCCCAGCAGAAGATCGACGCGTTCTTCCAGGGCAGGCCGCGCCCGCAGTACCACGGCGACCTCCCGCCCACCAACGACGGCCTCGGCCTCGCCTTCCTCGGCATGACCGGCGACCAACTGGTCGATGCGGACACCTACGCCCGCATCAAGGCCGAGACCCTCGCCACCGTGCGCGGCACCGTCCAGGCCGACATCCTCAAAGAAGACCAGGCCCAGAACACTTGCATCTTCAGCACCGAGTTCGCCCTGCGCATGATGGGCGACATCCAGCAGTACTTCGTCGACCACAAGGTGCGCAACTTCTACTCGGTGTCCATCTCCGGCTACCACATCGCCGAGGCCGGGGCGAACCCGATCAGCCAGCTCGCCTTCACCCTGAGCAACGGCTTCACCATCGTCGAGTACTACCTCGCGCGCGGCATGAAGATCGACGACTTCGCGCCCAACCTGAGCTTCTTCTTCTCCAACGGCATGGACCCGGAGTACACCGTCATCGGCCGCGTCGCCCGCCGCATCTGGGCGCGCGCCATGCGCGAGCGCTACGGTGCCGGCAGCCGCAGCCAGATGATGAAGTACCACATCCAGACCAGCGGCCGCAGCCTGCACGCGCAGGAGATCCAGTTCAACGACATCCGCACCACGCTGCAGGCCCTGTACGCCCTGTTCGACAACTGCAACAGCCTGCACACCAACGCCTTCGACGAGGCCATCACCACGCCCACCGAAGACAGCGTGCGCCGCGCCGTGGCCATCCAGATGATCATCAACAAGGAGCTGGGGCTGAACTTCTGCGAGAACCCCTGGCAGGGCAGCTTCATCGTCGACCAGCTCACCGACCTGGTGGAAGAGGCCGTGTACAGGGAGTTCGAAGCCATCAGCGAGCGCGGCGGCGTGCTGGGCGCCATGGACACCATGTACCAGCGCGGCAAGATCCAGGAAGAGTCGCTGTACTACGAGCACAAGAAGCACGACGGCAGCCTGCCGCTGGTGGGCGTGAACACCTTCCTGCCCAAGGAACACGCGGGCGAGGTGGCCACCGAGATCGAGCTGATCCGCTCAACGCCGGAAGAAAAGGCCCAGCAGATTAGTAACGTCAGAAACTGGCAGCACGGCCGCAACCCGCTGGCGCCCGAAGGCGAAACCCTGCACGCCCACGTGGTGGAAGACGACGCAGCCGCCGCCACCGAGCCCCACGACGGCCACGGACTGGCGTATCTTCAGGACACGGCGCGGCGGCGGGGGAATGTGTTCGCGGCGCTGATGGACGCGGTGAAGACGCATAGCCTGGGGCAGATCAGCCATGCGTTGTATGACGTGGGTGGGGAGTATCGGCGGAATATGTAGGGAATAGGCATCCTCACTCGGTCTCATAGAGAGTTCGTTCGTCAAGGGAGAAGGGGATGAAGGCTGACGGAAAACGCGCGACTAAGACCGCAAGACGCAAGGTCGTTGGTGCTGCGAAGACTACTGAGATCAAGCCATTGGATTGGTCCAAGCTTCTTTCGACAGCGCGGGTTCCCGGCCCCGACCGTAAGAAAATGATCTACGGGACCATTAATGATCATCGGACAGATCATGAGCGCGACTTTGATCGAGTCGTGTTCTGCACTCCAGTTCGGCGTCTGAAGGATAAAACTCAGGTTTTTCCATTAGATATGCACGACGGGGTTCGGACGCGCCTTACTCATTCTATGGAGGTTTCGAATCTAGCGAGATCAATGGGCACCGCTGTCGCTGCCCGAATTGCTGGTCTGGCAGAGTTCGAGAACGCGCATCGGAACGTACCAGCCCTGTTGGCGGCAGTAGCGCTGACACATGATCTAGGAAATCCGCCTTTTGGGCATCAGGGCGAAGTGGCCATCCGCGCTTGGGTTGAAGAGAACGACTCGAAAATTAAGAGCGAAGCCAAGAAAGCCTTCGATCGTGACCTCTTAAAGGACTTCTTGCTGTTTGAAGGAAATGCTCAAGGATTTCGGATCTTGACGCGCCTTCAACATCAAGATCATCAGAGTGGGTTACGTCTGACCGCGTCAACATTGCGCGCGTTCATGAAGTATCCATGGATGGCAGACGCCATCAAGGGAGATGATGGTCCTAAGAAGTTTGGTGTCTTTCGTTCGGAGCAAGCAGTTTTTGAATGGGCTAGCCGTGAAACAGGACTGGACATAGGTGTACGTCATCCTCTCAGCTATCTGATGGAGGTTTGCGATGATATCGCATACTCCGTATTAGATATTGAGGATGCTGTAAAGAAAGAGTTGATTAGTGCGGCTGAGCTCGCGTCATATATTAGTACCGATCCTCGCTACAAAGATGATGTTCGTATAGTCCAGCTGATGAATCAATATGACGACGATCGGGAATGGCTTAGTACGCTTCGAATGAAGCGGGATGACGGGAAGGAAGTCCCTCTGAGCAGCAAAGAAGTTCGTGACTCTCAGGTTGATATTCTTCGAAGCTACGCAATAGGTCTGATGGTGTCGGACGCAATTGAGAAATTCGTAGAATTGGAATCCACTAATACATTCTCTGGTCTAAAGAAGGGTATTGCTGAAGACTTCGGCGCTAAGAATCTCGTTGAAGCATTCAAGGCTTTTGCGCTCCTTAGAGTCTACAAGCATCCCTCTGTCATTAGGGCCGAGCTTCAAGGCCACAGTGTTCTTCCGGAACTAATGGGAGTTTTCTGGAAAGCTGTAGTAACGCACGCGCATGGAACCCAGACAAAAATAGACGAGTATGTGATGTCTTTAATGTCGCCAAATTATATTCGCGCATACAGACAATCGGCAGATTTAGGCTTGCCGCTCTGGTATAGGCAGGTGCAGCTTGTCTGCGACCAGGTTTGCGGTATGACGGATTCTTACGCGGTCCGAGTGCATGCCGATCTGAAACAGCTTGGGGTTATATGAACTCTTTGTCTAGCCAAGTTGTTGACAAGCTTCGACGCTACACACGAAAGCTAAAGAAGACTGATCCACTCGGTTCGGTGATTAGGCAATGGAATAGCCACGGCGAGGCGTACCTCTTTGGCGGGGCTCCGAGGGATATCGCGTTCGGTGCGAGCAAGCTCGTCAATGATCTTGATGTATTCGTGTCCGGCCCGTTGGCGACTGATGAGATCGGCGCGCAAGCATCACTGCTTAAGAGGACAAATTTTGGTGGTTACAGGTTCCTAGTTGGAGGCTATGAAGTTGATGCTTGGGAACTGAGCAAGAGCTACGCATTTCGCTTTGATGCATCCTCATTTGTAAGCGTAAGGAACCTTTTGGGGACTGTTTGTTTTTCAACAGATGGAATCGCCGTGTCTCTGAAGACGGGAAGGGTGCTTGCGAGTAGTGCGTTCATTACAAGCTTGGCCGACCGCAGGTTGGATTTTGTTGTGCCCCCACAGAAGCTGGAGCCGATCTTCGGCGCGAGGATCGCTCGCCTTGCATTCAAGCTGGATTTGGAGCTAACTCCGGCGGTAGCAAGTTACTTTGTGAAATGCGTTGAAGAGTTTGGGATATCAAAGATAATTGATGCAGAGTCTCGCTGGGGTGAGCGTCGAATCTTGAATGAGATCGCGATGGAACAGGTTCGACTTGATATTCGAGAGGCTGTTAGGCGCGCATATGAACAGTTGAATGATTCTGCGGGCTCTCAGTCCTGTGTAAGAAAATGCGTAGGGCCAGGCACAACGTCGCTCATTCCCTTGGAGGGGCGAAGAACAGCATAGAAGCAGGGTCTGAGTAGGGCTCACCCTACTCCAAGGGCGTGGACGATGAGCATGCTGGGTTCTGCTGATTCTCCCGCGAGCCAATCGCTTGCGGTTGAGATAGGCGCCGTAGTCCTAGGTGAGCTGGCATTCTTCGTTCCGCCGGCAAGCCGGAGTACTCGCTTGTCTCGTTGATCGCGGCGGCATACGATCACAAGGACAAGGAGGCGCCTATGGACAACTATCAGAATCCCAAACCGGGAAAGACCTACATCAGTCCCTCGCTTCCATCCTTTGGCGATAAGTCACGGCTTGTCCGTATCGCTTCAAAGGTCCTGCCGTCTACAGATGGTTATGAGTACGCGCGCGAACGCGACGACGTTGTGCTTCGACACAAGCCTGATGCTGCGACCTACATATCCGCAAAGTTCCTTGAAGATCCACGCAAGATCTTCGTCTTGACCGTACAGAAGTTCAGTTCCGAAAGCGGCCAGCCGTATGGAACAGGCTTTTCGTTTGTCGGCGACGAAATTGGCAGATTCTGTGAGTTCCTCGCCAACATCCAAGCAGTTTCGTTTGAGAATGGGCGCCAGATCAACATCTCAGATTCGGAGCTAAGGCGAATCGCCTTGACTTCCCACCAGGTAAAGCAGCTCGTTTCAGAAAACGAGGACATGATTGCCGAGGCGGTGAGGAACTCGCTCACCAAGCAGGACGTGGTCGCGATTGCATACCGAAAAAAGCAGCTTGAGGTATTCAGATGCCTGCTCGAGGATGAGGGCTTCTTCCAGAACTTGCTTGAAAGGAAGAACTGTACGCCAGAAGCGTTGTGGCAGAAGTTCTTTGAGAAGAACCCCTGGATCTTCGGCTATGGTCTCAGCTACATATTCGCATCCAGTCTCGATGGGAAGAAGCTGGAACAAGCAGTCAGAGGAAGCGACGTGGCGCAGCCCGGAAAGCGAGTTGACGCCCTTCTGAGAACCAAGGCGCGGGCGTCGAGCTTGTGTTTTGTCGAAATAAAGACCCACAGGACGAAGTTGCTGAAATCGAAAAGCTATCGTGAAGGGTGTTGGGCACCTTCCGATGATCTTGCTGGAGCGGTTGCGCAAGTACAAGGAACTGTGGCGTTCGCAGCAGAAGCGCTGATGGGGTCATTCCGACTAACAGACGATAGCGGATTTCCAACCGCCGAGGAGGTCTTCAACTTCTCCTCTCGGGCGTTTGTTGTCGCCGGCTCACTAGAGCAGTTTGTTGGTGAGCACGGCGTTAGTCGAGAACAGCTCAGAAGCTTTGAGTTGTTTCGTCGCAACACGATCCAACCAGAGATCGTTACATACGATGAGCTATATGAGAGAGCAAGGCATATCATCGCCGCGAACGAATCCTAGCCTGCCAAAACGGGGGTCAGAGTCGACTTTCTCCAGTTCGCGGCCAACGATCGTGCACAGCAAACGGACAACGCAGTAACCTTCACCCCAGGATTTGTCAGTACTACTGGCACGACCAGCGGGCAGGTCGCCGAGTGCATCCGAGCCTAGACACCATTGCATACCAGCACTCCGCCAGAAATTTCGGATTACGTCATGCGACTGGTAGACATGGTCGCACCTGGTCAGACGCCAGGCTACCTCCAAGTCCAGCCGACTCCGACTGCGCGAGTCAACGAATGCTTCCTAAATGTCCAAGAGCAGGTCGAAGCTGAGGGCGGTCAGATGCTTTGCGGCTGGCAAATATGGGAATGGCCGAATGTGCTGGTCGAGGCAGAGTTCCATGCGGTATGGTTTTCGCTGGATGGCCGGCTTGTGGACGTTACTCCGAAACAGGAGGGCGAGGGTCGAATCCTGTTTGTCGGCGATCCGTCCTTGGCATACGCCGGTCTCGCCAAGGACAATGTGCGACTCGCCATTCGGGATGACCTTCTGATACGCCATTTCATACGCGTGTCGGAGGAGATCGTGAAAGTAATGAACCGCGGCGAGCGCGCCGGAACGTATGGCTATGTCAGCATCCCGGCTCACGAGATCGAGCCGCTCATGGATGCAAGATCGCTCCTTGGGCGGTCAATCGCGGAGGGCCGGCGTGAAAAGAGTCCTTGCCTTTGCGGTAGCGGAGGCAGGTACAAATACTGCCACGGCCGCGACTTCCCGTGGTAGGCCGCCTGCCCGTCGGTGCGCGCACACACAACAAGCGCGGGCGACCGCGGGGAGGCCAATTGTCGTTTGCGCCCTACACCAGTGAGCAGGACAAACTGGATCGCTCGCTGAACTCATTTGCCACCCAGTCATTCCGCGACCAAGCAGATCGCGACTACATCGCGGCCAGGCTTGCGTGCAGATACGAGTTGTTTCCGCAGTTCCTGTGGGCGGCGCATCAGGCGATCGAGAAGTATCTCAAAGCGATCCTTCTCTATAACCGCATCAAAGCCACCGATGTTCGGCACGACCTTGGCAAGGCCATGTCGCTCGTTGGAGGGCTTTCGTTTGTGATCAATCTTTCGTCGCGGAGCCGTGAGTTTCTGGACCATCTGAAGCATTACGGCGAGTATCGTTACATCGACATTCCGTTCCATGTTCGCGGACATGTCCTGGTAGATCTCGACCTGACAGTTTGGGAAATTCGTCGCTATTGCCAAGTGCTGGATGTGTTCGGTAAGGAACTGCCACTTGGAGAGCGGAAGCTGCTGGAGGAGGCCTGGTCAAACCTCGCGCGCAGCGACAAAGTGCCTCGATACAAGTTTCGCCTGCATGGAGGATTGCTCGAGAGAATCCTGGCCGATCGATCACATTGCAGTCGTCCCGCCCTGCTTTGGCAGAATGCGTGCTTCGGCTCGAGAATGCGCCGGACGATCATGGCAAAAGAACACTTCAACGCCCAGAATCCGCATCTGTATCTTTACCCGGAAATGCTGGACGAACTCTTGAAGTTCGTCTTCATCCCGCCGAAGCTGGCCAGTGCGTATCGCGGACATCTGGCCGAAATTCAGGCCGGCAAGAAGAGCAGGCCTTGAGATGGCCGGTGATGTTTCCGTTCTGAAGACGCTATGGAGCAGGGGGCGGGACGGTCGTTGGGAAGTAGCAGGGTTGAAGGGCCTTGCGCTGAAATCGAAGCCCGGGAGCGAAGACGACTACTTTGCGATAGATCCCAGGTTCGAGCTGATGACGTCGAGGCCAAGAGGCGGAAGCTTTCTAGGCCTGCTCCAAAGCTTCGGTCATACGGATCTGCTGCTGCAGCAAAGCATCCTGCCCGTTGTCGCCTTCATGGAGGGTGGCAATACGGCGAGGTGCATCGGAACCGCATTTGTCGTCAGTTGCAGCGGATACGTAATTACCGCCAGTCACGTCCTGATGGATCCCCACGATAGCGGTTATGCGAGGTTGACTCAGCTGCCGCAGGGTAGGGCGTTCGAGGCCAATCTCAATATAGGCGTCATTGTTCCGGTCAACCCCGCGTCGGGTCGAGAGGAGGCAAAGTTCCTGCCATTCGAACGTGCGCGCTATTGGGGAGAGTGGAAGCAAAGTCCGCTTCTGCACGAGCGGGACCGGTTCGAGATGTTCACCGACATCGCGGTGTGCAAGGTGGCGGAACTCCCCGACGGCATGGTCCACCAGCCTCTGAACCTTTCTCTGCGCACGTTCGCAGATGGGGAAATCACGTACACGATCGGATACGCAGAGATGGAGGATTTCCCGATCGACATCGCTGCCGATGGGAGATTGAGCACACCATCCCTTAAGCGGGAGCTGTTTGTATCGGTCGGAGAGACCGTGCAGTCCTATCCTCAAAACCATCTTCTCAAGGATGTGCCTACGCCTGGCCCCTGTTTCAACTACAGGGCAAAGGTGCCGGGAAAGATGAGTGGGGCGCCCATCTTCGGTGGTGACGGTGCCGTGGTGCGTGGAGTGGTCAGCCGGAGCTTTTCCGGGGAACGCGATGCCTATGGAGCAATGTTGACGTCGGTAATGGGTCTTCCGGTGACGGAAGGGCGAAGCCTCTTTGATTTCATGAACGATTCGCAGGAAGGGATGCCGCGTGTGGACATCTGATCGGGATTTAGGGGACGGGGCAATTAACTTGTGGTCCCGTCACCGCGGGTTCGCGTCGAAATAGAGGGGAGGTGAGCTGTGCGCTGGCCGAACCGGGGAGCACATGGCCGCGAGACTCGCCTGACGCAGCTTTCAGGTTTTCCCTACGAGCGCTCGCGCCGTTTCCCGACACCCATCCCCACCGCCCCTTGGCACTGTGCACGGGCCCGGCGCACGCCGGGCACCCACTCACATGGAATGCAAAGGAGCCTGCCGTGACCCAGAACCTGCTGTCGCTCACCCTGTCCGACGAGGACGTGGCCGCCGTCAACGCGGCGCTGTCCGACCTGGAATCCCGCCTGTCCGGCCTGCTGGCGCTGGACAACGCTACCCGCCGCCAGATCACCAAGATGGGCGACAAGTCCGAGGCCTTCGTGCGCCAGACGCTGACGGTGCTGGAGCAGAACCCCGACATCGTGCCGCCGGCGCTGGGCCTGCCCGAGGCCCAGGCCGACCTGGTGGCGATGGACCGTCTGCGCCCGGTGCTCAGCCGCCTGAACCGCCTGACCGAGCGCGTGGCCGACTCGGAAATGGCGCTGGGCAGCGACCTGATGAACACCGCGCTCGAAGGCTACGGCCTGCTCAAGGTCTCCGGCCGCAACCGCGGCCTGGAAGGCGCCGCCGAAGCCTTGGGCGCGCGCTTTAGCCGCCGCAGTTCCCGTCTGAGTGCGGCGCCGGCGGAGTGACGCCCCGGCAAAGAAAGCGGGCATGGCTCGTTCCCGGTATCGCAGCGCCCCAAAGCTCCTTTCGCGGGGCTTTTTTTGTTGGCTGGCCGACTGATTCGGCCCGTCGCCGGACTTTGGGAGCCGGCTAGCCGGCTTGTTCGGGCAGGGGTCGGGCCAATTTTGCCGGCGGCTGGACAAAATTTATCCGGTGGCGAGATCGTGGTCCCTAGGGCAAGCGGACTCTGGCGGGCATTGATTCCGGTCTCGCGCATTTCCGACGAACGGTCGATTCAGGCTGCCCGATCTGGGAAGCCGCGTGCGTTGTGACTAATGGAGATTGGCGAATGGGGCAGTCGAAGGGGGCTCGACTGACTCCCTCTGCCCTAGGGCGGGGACCCACTGGAGAGGATCCGGTCATGCAGGACGCAGTAGCCGTGGTATCCGATCGTCGCGCTGAACCCGCTCCGCGGGCCGCAACTTCAAGCTTCTCGGGTGGCCGCGCGGGGCCCGAGAGATTCGCCATTGCCAGCATTCCGTCTTGCCGCCCGGATCGCTGATCCAGCAGAAGTGGTGATGCCCCATGTCCGTTCCGCCCAGTTCAGGTGTGCGAGTTCCATCGACTGCCGCGAAGTTCAGGCGAAGGAGAGAGCTGGTCGACACGGCGCTCGGCGCGCTCGAGCGCCTGATGGCCATGTTCAAGATCGAACGATACGTCTACCTGCTGTTGACGATGTTCGCCTTTCTTCTTCTCTTGTATGCAGCGTACATGCTGGTCACCAGGCAACCGGGAAACACGGAGGTCCTTGTAGCGCTGTTCGGAAGTTCTGGGATGATTGCCATGTCATCCGCGCGGATCATCTATTTCTTCAATCGCTCGTTCAAGCTGATTGAGCAGTTGATCGAGGATGGAAGCGATGGATGACAAGCGTATCGAGCATGCGTTGTCGAAGCTCAGACGCTCATCGGCAATGTCGATGTTGATGATCGCTGCGGGCGCTGTTTTTCTCGTGGGCGCGCTGTACTACAGCGCCACCAGACTCACACCCCTCGAACAGAAGATTCAGGCTCTCCAGACATCCGAAGCCGAGATGTCGCGCAAGATCACCGTACTCAACGGGGAGCTTGAGGAGAAGCGGAAAGAGCTGGTGGAGGTGGAGACCCGACTCCGGAAGTTGGATGAAGCGCTGCCTCTCCTGCAAGCAGGGACCCGGCACCTGATGAGCCGCGAGTATCCCGAGGCAATCAAGAGTTACCAGGACTTTCTGGCGGTGTCTCCGGACAGTTCGGAAGCCCACAATTTCCTGGGTTACGCGGAGTTCCGGTATGCGAAGTCCCTGGAGGATCCGTCTGCTGCAAAAGAACACTACGACCGTGCCAGAGCGAGCCTGGAGAAGGCCGTCGCCCTCCAGGAGGGCACGGCCGGACGGTACCGCTGGGCGCAATACAACCTTGCCTTGTTGCATTTCCAGCTCGGCGACAAGGAGGCTGCCCTTGAAGCGGTAGCCGGCACGCTAGCCGGATCGCCGGCCATGGTGGAGATGCTTTGCAAGGACGGACAGTTTCGCCCGATGCGGCTGGACGATGAGATTGGTGCGCGCTTCGTCGAGATCGTCGACGGCGTTGCGAATGCCAGAGGCCTGAACACGTGCTGGGTGACAACAGCCAGACGTTAGGGTTTTTGAGTTGAAGGGCAGGGACGCTTGTTGCAGACCGTGATAGGGGATACCTGATGGAGGATTTTCCATGAGACCGGGACAATCACGCCGCGCCGGCCTGCCATGCGACACCGGTGAAGGTTGCGCGAGCCAACGTTCCCGACCGCTCCTCCGACAGCCAGCGCCGACCTATCCGAGGCGGCGCGTCGGCTGCGTAGGCTCAGGCTCGTCGCAACGCTAACCAATTCCCTGTGGCCACGGCACGTACGCCCCGCTCTGTATCTGTGTCCCCTGCGTCAGCAAAGGAGGCTGCATGTATCTGGTACGCGCATCTGAGTTGAACCTGCGGTCCTCGCCACGGGTGGTGACCACCAACCGGATCGGCCTGTTGCCGCGCGGGCATGCGGTCGAACTGGTCGAGAAGGCGCGGGCACCGTGGTGGAAGGTCCGCACCGAGTTGGGCGGAACAAAGGTAGAAGGTTATGTGTCTTCCGACTGGCTGACGTCGGCCGGAGAGTTGCCGCGGCAGACGCCAGCCAACCGGCTGGTCGAGGTGCACCTGCAGTCAAAGAACCCGGTCAAGCGTTCGCAGGACGGCGGGCGGGCGTCCCCGCTGAATGAGCCCGACGCTCCGCGCCGCAAAGCTGGTTCGGCGGCGGAGCACGCGAGGCAACTGCTCGCCATTGTGGGCTGGCTTCGCGTGGACAGGAGCGTGCGCTACCTGCCCACGGCCGGCAGCACCTACTGCAACATCTACAGTTACGACTACTGTTGCCTCGGCAGCACCTACCTGCCGCGGGTGTGGTGGACCGCAACCGCGCTCCGAGATCTCGACCATGGCGTGCCGGTGGAGCCGGTGTACGCCGCTACGGTGCGCGAGCTCAATGCCAACAGCCTGCACCATTGGCTTCCGGAGTTCGGGGCGCGCTTCGGCTGGCGCCGCGAGTTCGATCTGAGCGCGCTGCAGCAGGCGGCCAACGAGGGTGCGGTTTGCATCATCTCGGCGCAGCACGTGGATGCGAACCGGTCTGGCCACATCTGCCCGGTGGTGCCGGAGTCGGGGTCCCACCGTGCCGATCGCCGCGACGGACGGGTGCGTGCGCCGCTGCAGAGCAATGCCGGGCGTGTCAACTTCCAGTTCGGCGCGCCGCTGTGGTGGACGTCGTCGAAGCTCAAGAGCAGTTCATTCTGGATCCATGACTGAAATCGCGTGACACGCACGGCCCTTTGAAGGAATGTGCCATGGAGCAAACGCAGCAGCCTTCCCCGGCGGACCTGGCGACGGAACAACTGGATACCCGATCACCCGCATCCGGCCCTGCTGGACAGGGAAGCGCTAGTGGCAGAAGAAGACTGCCTGGTCGCGGCACGCCGCGCCGTCGCCGGGATCCCGCCCGACGCGGCCGCTGTCGCTGGTCGCTTGCCAACGGAAGACGCCAGCCGATTGCGTCGAGTCGCTGGTTGCAGGTCCCGACTCGTTGAAGGAAGGCAGCGGCTGTGCCGACTTGACCGCACTAGCGTGGTCGACGCTGTAAGCCGCCAGCGATGGATACCGGCGGTTCGGGAGAAAGTGGGTCTTGCACAGGCTCCGACGATGGTGGCCTTCACCCGCTTCAGTTGACGTTAGCGACGATGTAGAGCATGGCACGGGCGTCATACAACGTGACCGAGCTGCAGATCCCACACTGGTAGGTTTCGGAGGGGCATATGTCAGATGTGGCAAATCCCAGAGGAGAGCTGGCCTTCTTCATCGATCAACTCCACGTGGACTACGAAGCGTGGTATGCAAAGGCTACGAGGTCAACGTATCGCTGGTACCTTGCAATGCAGGTCATCGCGATTCTCGCGAGCTTCTCGGCAGCAGCGATCGCCGCTATGACAGAAATTGGAGAGTTCACTCGATGGGTAAAGGCCGCAGTTGTCGTCCTTCCGCTAATCAGTGGCCTGGCGGCATCGGCGATCGTGCAGTTCAAACTCTACGACATGTGGCGTTTGCGCGAGGACGGGCGGATACAGTTCCAAGGATTGGTCACGGAAGGGCGACAGCGCCTCGCAGCGGCGGCAACTGACGCCGATGTGTCGGAGATTCACAAGGACTTGCAGCAAAGAGCCCAGACAATTGAGATGCAGCAAGGAGCAAATTTCTTCGGCCTGTTCTCCGCCAGCTACGTCATCCAGTATGTGAAGCCAAATCCGTAGTGGGCCATGAAGCAAGGGGATGCCAACGGTACATATGATCCCGACGTGGCCCGTTGGGTCATCGACCATGAGGCTCTAAGGCCTGGCGACATTATCGCTACGCGAACCCCGGGATCGTTTGTAAGCGGCGCGATAAAGACCGCAACGCGCGGTGAATTCTCGCATGTGATCATTTGTACTCGGCCGCCGATCTGCGTCGAATCGGCCGAATTCGGTGTCGTCAAGATCTCATTGCGGCGTTTTCTGATAAATGACATCGCCAATGTCCGAGTCTTGCGGCATTGCGACGCAGATAATCTTCGAGACGATCTTGAGAGTGCTGCCAGCTATGCTGAGTCCAAAGTGGAGCGCGAGTACGCTGACATCGATGTGCTTACGGCGGTCCTGTCCATGGTCCCCTCGGTAGAGCATGGCAAGTTCTTCTGTTCACAGCTGGTAGCCGCGGCATATGCATCGGCCGGGTTGCCGATTATCCAAGGTAGGCCTCCCGAGAAAACTACGCCAGCGGACATAGCGATGTCTAGCCAGTTCGTAGACGTGTCCGCTGATTGCGTTCGTTTGGCAGATGAATCGGAGCGCCACATCCGGATATCGTTTGAAAGTTTTCTAGATGCGAAGTCGGCGCAAAGTGCCCACGAAGAAGAGATTGAGATCAAACGGAGCGTCGTGGCCGAGATCGCTCCATTGTTACTTGAACATGGGGTTGAAGTGTCGACATATGGCGAAATGCTATATGCGATGGTTGCGGCGGCTCAGCATGGGGTGGATTGGTACCGAGATATCGATACTCCGATGGCGCAGTCCATAAAGGACAGTGGGCTTCATGATCTGATTGGGAAGCATGTGCCGCCGGATTGGCACGGGTATTTTCTCGATATCGCGGCTTTGCGCGGAGGAGCGTACCTATCTCGGGACAAGATGATGCTGATGCTGAAGAACGCGGAAAGATCGCTGCGTGACTTGAACGTGGTTGTCTCGAATGTTTACCTTGAAGTGGAGCTCAAGAGAGCCATGTGGTTGAAGAGTGACTCCGAAGCCATTCGGATGGATTTGGCGGCTACGTATCAGATCTTCTACCATCACATTAGGACGAAAGGCGTCATGACGGCGCAAGTGCAGGCATTGGAATGGTTGCTATCCCTCGACTATTCGCCACAGCAATCTAATTTCTGAATCGACGAACAGTAAGGCCGATCCGTTTTGCAGTGCAGGGTGAACTGCAGCGACTATGTCGTCATGACGGTTAGATGAGTCTAGACGAGAAGTTCTAACACAGTTTAATGACGTTATCGGTTTTCTTCACTGCCTTCGGGGTGGCATGGGTGGCATGGATGGTCTTATCCAGAGCGTTCCTGGTCTTGACGGCTGCCTTCTTTGATTCGTCGAGGGATGGGGTGGCGGCTTGGTAGCTTTCTGTTCTGTTGTCAAGCTGGTCGAAGATCATCTGCTGCCAGAGCTGTAATGACACAGCGGTTCCTGCGCAGGTTAGGCCGGTAAGACATATGCCTCTGCGGGTGTCTTCATGCCCAACGCTTGGTGCGGGCGCCCGTGGTTGTAGAGCTGGATCTTGTCATCGACCTCTCGGGTTGACGGACTTTACACGTTCACGTGGTACGGTTCAGTGGCGGCAGGTCACCCCCAGCTCTCGATCTCCGAGGGCGTGAGGTCGAACTGGCGGCTGGCTTCGGCCAACGTCGTCTTGCCCTGGATGATCTCCAGCACCAGCGCCAACTTCCGCCGGGCCGTCCAACGCTTGATCTCTTCGTCCATCATTTGGCTCATCGTGCTCTCCTTCAAAGGGTAGCCCCTGAGCAGGAAATCACTGGGTCATTACATCTACCTACCGCTGCTCGAAATGCCTTCTGCTCTTCTTCCGGTGTCAGGTTGAGCAACTTACCTACATCCGCGCTCAATAACCAAGTGGTCTCGCCCTCTCCTCGACCTAGGTCACGGCGGGCAACCCCAAGCGAAATCCTGTCCGTGAAATGCATCATCGCACCCCAGCCAAAGCGCTTTCCGCCGCTCTCAGGTGAGACAGTGGTTATGATCGAGCCACCAAATGAGCGCCCAGAACTGCCGTCGGCCGCATACGAGAGACGGTTGTAGCCGATCACTTCAACCAGCGCTATGGCATTGAGTTCGGAACCCATGCCGCTATGCGACTTCGCGTACTCCATTGCAGCATCCAAATGCAGCAGGATGATCTGGCTTGTAGGCGGACCGACGAACTGATTCGGATCTGGATGATCGCGAAGGAAGCGCCGCTGATTCACCCACAATTCCCATGGGTACTGCGATCTACCTCGCTCCCAGTAGTAGCTCCACTGATCGTCTAATACTTTCAAATCTTCATATTTAGGTACCAAGCGCACGAGTTGTACTAACCGTCCCAGAACTGCATTTGCCAATGTAGCGTGTCTTAGGATGTCCGCAGCCGAGCGTTGCGCCTGTTGACAAGCAGAGGTGTAGCCTTTGGCGCAATCCTGCATCAACGGCTCCACCACTGAGTAGGAGCCGTCAAAGATGGTTAAGTCATCCACCTTCCAGTCGCCGGCCCGGATGTCGCGCTCGGCTACGACCGTCTCGGCTGCCGCCTGTTCTAGTCGCTGTCGGACGTAAGTCAAGCGCTGCCGCCAGTCGTCGTTGGCCACATCTTGCTGTTCCAGCAGCGAGCTCGACAGATCCGTCAACGCCCGTGCCGCCTGCAGGCGCAACGCTAGAGAGTCATCGGCAGTGATAACCGCCCCTTTCATGCTTGCTATGGCCTCATCCATGCGGCGCTTAACATCGCTGCTATCAGCGCTTTCGCCGAAGCAATGTTGTTGCTGATACTGCGCGAACAACACCTCATATGACGCAGCTTGTTTGGGTAGGCTGCAGTCCTGAGACCATGCAAGCAGGGGTGCCACCAACAACGTTAGTAAGAACAACACGCGTGTCATGTGCATCTTCTTATGCTCGCAAGCGCTGAATCAAGGTGAGTAGGGTCCGCCAGTTTCCAGATTCTGCAGGCAGAAGAGACGCGAGCTTCGAACGAGTGGCCTCAATGTTGTCCGATACTATGCTGGAGTCGAAGCTGGACTTAGCTTCCAAGAATTCGCTTTCCGGGATCAATGCGCTGCCGAACAATGCGCGGAACAGAGGGACGTGCACGCGCGGATTTCTAGCATAGTGATCAAGATCATGCACTTTGAACAACTTATCCGTATCAAAGTGCAGGTGCGCCGGCTGTAGATGCTGATATGCGCTGTGAGCGAATGTTCCAGGCGTTGGCCACAAGTCCGGCGCAAAAGGCTGCGGATAGGCGAAGGGATCCCATCGATGGCGGACGTTAAGGTATGTGCTGCAGAGCGCGCCTGTGGACGCTCGACCTGGCCTGACGTTGCTCTCGAAGACCTTGGCTCCGGGACGCTGGAGTACACGCGAGACGTTGGCCACCATCATCACTACCTGCGGTCGCGTCTCTACGGCCTTCAGCGGTTGTTGGGTTGCCGTGCCACTGGTGTAAAGCATGTGCAGCACATTGTGGACGACCGAAGTCCCAAGCGAATGGGCGACAATAGACCATTTGTTTCCGCCATCTTTTGCCAGTGTAGCGAGAATCTGAGTGGCCACGGCTGTATCGATCGTCGAACGTAACGTCGACATCCAGCGATAAATAAGCACGTCCGCCACATGCGTCCAAGCGAAGCCAGGATCATCGCCGGCGCCGATCCATGACTCAAGATTATCCAGGTTCTTTTTGAACGAGTCAGCCTTGGCTTCGGTGGGATCCACTTCCGCCAGGAATGCGGTGCGGAAGGCAGAGAAGTCCTGAGACATTCGCTGTCGCCAAGTTTCGATGCGGTCGTCGTAGACTACTGGCACCACCTCGATCGTATCGAGCAAAGAACGATTACTGAAAGCATCGTACTCGCTGTATGCGCTCCTGAGTATGTTTAGTCCTGATTCGTACCAATCCTTGTCATGCCTGCCCATTCCATGCACGAAGAAAATGATGTGCTTGTCCATGCCGCCTCCATTATTGTTGTCTGTGCAATCAATATGACATGCTAAGAAGCTCCATAACGAGCGTCTGGACAGTGGGGGAGATGTGACTCGTTGTCTTGCTGTCAATCTGATGTTGATGCATTACCGCTCCGGCATGCGCGATGCCGCGCGCAGCAGCGTATGCGGCGAGTGCATCGGAGCTCGGTTCGGCACAGTAGCCTTCCGCCGTGAAAGAGATAAGGCGTTGTTGGGCATCTAAATGACTAGTGCGCCCATCACGCTCGGCGAGAGGTAGACGACTTTGACGACTCAGCGTCTGCAAGTTGGTGCAGCCGGTCAAGAGTAGGGCAGCAGCAACTTGGCGCTCTGACGCAGGTAGAGGGTTGCCACGATCATCCTCTTTTTTTCAGTTGAGAGCTGTCACGCAAGGACTTCATGAAACTGTAGGTCGGCAATAGCTGTCGGTGTCCGCTGGTGTGGTCTGCGTTGCCTTGCGGTCACGCATCCATCGAGGCCAACTGCCAGGATCTTCCTGCTAGCCCCCGCGCATTCCCCAACCGCCAACCTTGCGAAGTAGGCGCACTCGGGCGAGAGGCAATGTATCTGGAGTCCCCTGAAGGCAGCAGCGCCCGCAATCACATGCATGGGCTTGTTGTCGGTGGGCCGGGATGCTCGGCGTCGGGCTTGAGGAAGTGGAGCGCATGCGCCGGCTCTCCACCTTGCCGCCCAAAGACGGAGAAGTACGCGTCATGGATCGCCAGATGGACGATCGCCAGCGCTCGGGCGCTGAGCGGTGGGCCGCCCTGCGGTGCGCCCACCGAATGGGTGAGTCGATTCATATCCAGGGCGACCAGATTCCAGTACATCAGCGGGTCATCCATCTCCAGGTCTTCCGCGTGCGGAACAAGGACGGGCATGGGGTGCTCTCCTGGAATCGGTGGGGGCTTCGGGATATGGGCCAGGCAGAAGGTCTCTGGAACCGCCCCTTGCCCCTCGAACCAGGGCAACGGTCGAATTCTTCTGAAACCATCGGGGCGGCAGCCCGGTAGTCGCGAACTATTTGGTGACGCCCGGCACTCCCCGTGCCGCGTGACACTGATCACACAACGGAGCGGAAGGAGCAATAGTCGAAGCCGCCAACGCGTCGTCAGATCCACTTGCCGTGGGCCAGAAAATCGAAGTTTCCATGGCCTGACAAGGGCCCGGGCAGCGTTCCTGTACAGAATCGCAGCAGATTCGCTTACCAGGCCAGTACCGCTGTCCACCATCCAGGGGAAGGATTGGAGGGTTCGCCATGAGTCATATGCATGTCCGCATCCGGCAATGCAGGCGACTGGGGGGATTTTCCCAGTCAGGACTGGCGATGGCCACGGGTGTGCGGCGTAGTGCCGTCGCCCAGTGGGAGAAGCCGTCTCAAGGGACGTCGCCGAGCATTGGGCACCTGGTCGATATCGCTCTGGCCGCTGGTGTGTCCTTCGAGTGGCTGGCCACCGGTCGTGGACCGATGCGGTTGGACGGGTTGGACCTGACCCCGACCGCGCTCACGCAGGATTTTGCGATGGATGAGCTGGAGAGCCGTGTTCTCAGTTCGATTCGCCGGCTGACGCGGCGCAACCGTGAGATCGCCTGTCGAATCCTGGAGATCATGGCAACTTGACCTCCGGGTGGAACTTAAGGGGACGGAAGGAACTAGTCGTTCGCTCGGGCCACCCCGGAATCAGGTCGCTGCCTCCCCTCGGCCGCAACCATGCAGGCTGCCGCGCGTCTCCGAAAACCCACCGAGCGCAGGTACTGGTTGTTGATCACGTACTCGATGCCGCCGCGGATCGTGGCGAAGAAAGCTCTTGCCACCCCGATGGGCTCCGACTAGAGTGTTGATCGAGTCAACATAGAGGGGCGGGGCGATGGATGTGGTCCAGGAAGTCCGGGAGTTCAACCGCTTCTACACCCGCCTTGTCGGCCTGCTGGACGAGCATCTGCCCGACAGCGGCCTGTCGCTGCCGGAAGGCCGAGTGCTGTACGAGCTGGCCACCGCGGGCGGGCAGGCGGCGGCCGATCTCACGCGCACGCTCGGGATGGACAAGGCCCAGCTCAGCCGGGTGGTGCGCACGCTCACCGGCCGTGGCCTGCTGGCCAGCGAGGTCGACCCTGCGCACGGCAAGCGGCGGCTGCTCTCGCTGACGCCGTCCGGGCGCGACGCCTTCGCGGCACTCGACGCAGGCACCCGTCGACGCATGGCCACGGTGCTGCAACCCCTGGCCGGCGATCGCCAGCAGGCGCTGGTGCACTCGATGCACGCCATCCAGGGCGCGTTCGATGCGCAGCAGGCATTGCCGGTGGAGGTCACGCTGCGGGCACCGGTGCCTGGCGACCTGGGCTGGGTGATCCATCGGCAAGCGGTGCTCTATGCACGGGAGTACGGCTGGGACTGGACCTACGAAGCGCTCATCGCGCGGATCCTGGGCGACTACGCCACCGGCTTCGATGCGGCCCGCGAGGACGGCTGGATCGCCGAGCGCGGCGGCGAGGTGGTGGGTTCGATCTTCCTGATGAAGGGCGACACGCCCGACATCGCGCGCCTGCGCCTGCTCTACGTCGAACCGCATGCCCGCGGCCTGGGCGTGGGCCGGCGCCTGGTCGACACCTGCATCGCCCGGGCCCGGCAACTCAGATACCGACAACTCACGCTGTGGACCAACGACGTGCTGGTCTCGGCCCGCCGCATCTACGAGGCCGCGGGCTTCAGCCTGACCGCGCAGGCGCCGCATCGTGCGTTCGGGCGGGATCTGGTGGAGCAGACGTGGGAGCTGGAGTTGTAGGGGTGTTGAGACCCGACCGGATGGGGCCTGTGCCTCCAGTATTGGGGACGGAGGGGATTAATCCGGCTTGTCGCGCCTTGGAACGGCGAACAGATTGCAGGCCGTCATCCCCAGGACGTGCTCCGACAAATCCTCGCAGTCGGAGCGGAAACTTACGGCGTGCTCGCGCCTGCGCCGTTACTCCGCCAACAGGTTCAGCAGGCTGCGGCGCCGGGCGGGTGATGATGCACGGAAACGGGTGAGGAGGGCGACTTCCTGCTGGTTCTGCGCCGTCCTTGCGGGCTCGCTCGCCCCTTCGCTGACATACAGGCGCGCTTCGCCCTGGTGCGTCTGTGCGGCGAACGTATCGTCGACCAGGTAGTCGAGGGTCAGCCCATCGGAGGCGTAGAGCCGGCGGATCTTCGCGAGGTGCGCCAGGCTCGGCTGGGCGCGGCCGGTCTCCCATTTTGAGACGGTGGCCTTGCTTACTTCGAGCTCGAACCCCACGCGCTCCTGCGACCAGCCCCGCGCGTCGCGGAACTGTTTCAGCCGTGTACCGAAAGTGCTGCTCATGGCGGGTATTTTCGAAGGCAGGGAAACATCTGTCGTTTCTGCATGGTTGACACCCGAAGTATCGTTGATGGATACTTTCGGGGTCGCGAGAATGGAAACCAGTGGTCTGAGCAGCTGGAGATTCCGCGTCGTGGCGCGTGCGCCGGTGAAGGGCGGGGACGAGACCCGCTCCAGGATCGGTGCGGCATGCGACGACCCTCCGGGATCTTCCTGCGGCTCCGTGCGGTTTCGAATCTCGCGAAGTCTCACCCGCTGCGTGGCGGCGGGTGGTCCTTTCATGGAACGAGGAGGCGACGATGTCGAAGTACGAACTGGACGAGATGGACACCACCGGCTATTTCCTGCCCGAGGACACCCACTTCCGGCTGAAGAAGCTGCAGGGCCACATGGAGTTCCTGTCGCAGCTGGCGCAGCCACGCAGGCACGACGAGGAAGAGACGAACCGGGGCCCGGTGATCAGCGGCATGGACCTGGCCGTCTGCATGGAGTTGCTGGCCGAGCAGGCCGAACAGGTGCTGGACGAGGTGACGTGGCCGGCAGAGCGGGAGGTCAAGCCGGAACGACCCCAGGCACGCGATGAGGACGATCTGGAGGACGCGGACGAGGAGGAGGCCGATGAAGCCTTGACCGCTCGGGCGCAGGACGACGACGAGGCTGGGGACGCGCCGCCGGCGAGTGCCGGGGATGAGATGGCTCACGCGGCGGGCGACGCGAGCGTCGCCGCAGATGCCGACGCGGGAACCACCGACCCCCTTGTCATCGGCATGACAATGGACCAGCTGGACGCCCTCAACCGCCTGCACGACCGGCTGCACGCCTATGGCGACATGGTTCTGGGCCTCGAACGGATGAATCTGGCCGACGGCACGCCCACCGTCCTCGGCGAGGTGATCTTCGAAGACGCCGAGGCCGCCAGCAAGCTCATGGACCAGGTGGCCGAACAGCAGCTTCCCGACGAGCTGCGTGGGAAGCGCCGCGTCCGCGAAGCGCATGCCGCCTACGGCGCGCCCACCGGGGCAAGCCTCGCGTTCGACGCGTCCATGTCGATGGCGCCACCGCGCGGGCCCACGGGTTGGCGCACGTCGGCAGCCACCTTGCACTGAGCGGGCAGGGCGCGGTGCCGGGCCCGGTGATGATGCCGGGCACCGCGTTCCTGCGATCTCCATACGTTGGCATGGGCGCGACGTCCCCCAGGATCGAGCTGGTGGCGGGGATTCAACCGCGCCCGTCTTGCTGACCTATAACGGGTTGCGTTATATGACGGATAACGTTATGGTGCAGTCGTGATCCGGAGCTTCATCGACAGGGAAGCCGAGAAGATCTGGGAAGGGACCCCTTCCCGGAAGCTGCCGTCCACCATTCAGCAGACCGCCCGGCGCAAGCTGCGCATGCTCAATGCCGCTGCCGTCCTCGACGACCTGCGGATCCCGCCGGCCAATCGGCTGGAAGCGCTCAAGGGTGCTCGCAGGGGGCAGTACAGCATTCGGATCAACGATCAATGGCGCGTCTGCTTCCGATGGCGGGATGGCGACGCCCACGACGTGGAACTCGTCGATTACCACTGAACTGTCAGGAGTCGACCAATGGTGACCCTCTCCAATGTCCATCCCGGCGAGGTACTCCAGGCCGAATTCATCGAGCCGCTGGGGATCAGCCAGAACGCGCTGGCGCGCGCCATGGGCGTGCCCCCTCGCCGGATCAACGAGATCGTGCTGGGCAAGCGCGGGGTAAGCGCGGATACTGCCGTGCGCCTGGCCGCGGCGCTCGGTACCAGCGAGCGGTTCTGGCTGGGCCTGCAGGCGGACTACGACCTGGAAGAGGCGCATCGCGTGCTGGGCAAGGCCATCAATCGAATCGAGCGGATCGCGGCCTAGTGCGGCCGAGCCGTCCGCCGGCCCCCGTTTGCGGCCATCCGCGGCCAAGGCGCAGACAACGTCAACCGGAAGTCCCACGTTGCTTCGATCGAATCCGTAGGCAAGGACCGGCGGAGGTGCTCGCATGCCGGGGGTGACGGCGTTATCAAGAGCTTCCGTAGCCCGGATAAGCGAAGCGCATCCGGGAGTCGCGTCGGTTCCGGGCGCGAGAGAGACCCGGATGCGCTTCGCTTATCCGGGCTACTTGCTGCAGCAGATGTGGACGCCACCGACCGATCCAGACGGACCGCGACCGAAGGCGGAAACGTCGAGTCGGCAGCCTTCCTGCAACCCGTCGCGCCTGGAGCGTATCCGGGGTGGTACGGGGCACCCTGTCGTGCCGCCTGGCCGGAGTCCTCACGATGAAGCACGCGATTGTGCTGCTGCTCGCCCTGCTGTGGCCCGCGGCGGCTTGGGCCGACCCGGTCGACGACGTGGATGCGCTGCTCCGGTCGCATGATTTCAGCGGTGTGGTGAGAGTGTGGAGGGGTGGCGACGTGCTCTTCCATCGCGCGTATGGCAAGGCGAACATCGAGGCCGACGTCGGCATGCGTCTGGATACGCGTTTCCGGATCGCCTCGATCAGCAAGCTGTTCACGTCGGTCGCCGTCGCGCGGCTGGCCGAGCAGGGACGCATCGATTACGACGCGGTGATCCACGACTATCTGCCCGGCTACACGGGCGAGGGTGGGCCGGTGGTCACGGTGAGGCAACTGCTCACCCACACCTCGGGGATCGCCAACAGCGATTCAGTGGGAAGTTTCGAGCAGGCCGTGGCCGACGGCATGCCGCTGTACCAGCAGCCGGCCACGCCGGAGCAGATCGTGCAGCGGTACGCCAGCGGCAGGCTGGTACATCCGCCGGGCACGCACTTCGATTACAACAACGCGGACTATTTCATCCTCGGGCGCATCATCGAACAGGTGACCGGAGAGGCGTTCCCGGTGGCGCTGAAGCGGCTGGTGCTGGATCCGGCCGGGATCGCGGATACCGGGATGATGGACTGGCGCGCGCTCTCGCCCGTGGTGGCGAGCGGCTACCTGTGTTTCGGGCGCGACGTGCCCTGCATCCACGAGTTGCCGGTGTACCACGAGAACTGGGGCGCGGCCGGTGGCCTGTTTTCCACGTCCGACGACCTTGCGCGATTCTCCGATCTGCTGTTCGACGGCCGGCTGGTCGGCCACGATGCATTGGCGCGCCTGCTCACGGTGGACAAGGACGAATATGCCCATGGGCTGTGGGTCGCCCCGGCGACCGTACGCGGCAGGGCGGATCGGGTGGCGCATCGGCCGGGGCAGGTGATGGGCGCCAACACCACCCTGCTGCGGTACGTGGGCGACGGCCTGAGCATCCTCCTGTTGTCGAATACCACCCGCGCGCCAATGGACGAGACGGCGTTCGCCATCGCGCGGGCGTTCCTGGACGAGGGCGAGTAAACGGGGTCACTCCACTCCATCTGGTCGACTACGCCACCGTCAAGTGGTTACAGAAAGCCCGCAGGCATCCTCTGCCCGGTGCTTCCGGGACAGGCGGCAACCGAGGGCGAAAACCACTTGACCGGCTCTGCCAAATATAGGCAACTAAACGGGACGGAGGGAATTAAGGGTGACAAATTCCCTCCGTCCCGTTTTCGATTGACTGCCTGCGCCCGGTGCTCAGCCGTCTGCCCCTGCAACCTGCTGGGCGACGATTTGACTGGCAAAGTATTCGCGCTGGGCTGGGTAATAGTTGGCGAAATCCGGTAGCGGCTGCCCGCCGTGCGCGGCTATCAGCATGTCGAGGTAATACTCCCAGCCCGGGCCGGTGTCGCCCACCAGTCCGGGATCGGTCAGGTGCTGCACGAAACGAAGCTGGGTCGTGTCGCCACGCTGCTCCAACGTCAGCTCCAGGCGCCAGTCGCCGTGATCGTCTTTCATGCACACCGCCAGGTGCGTCGGTGGTCGGCAGCTCTCGATCAACACCCGACAGGGCGACGCGTCTTTCTCGAAACCCAGCTGGAGCATCACGTACTTGCCCGGCCCCGCTTCGCCACTCCAGCGCCCGAACCAGCGCGCCAGGCGGTCGGGCTCGCTGACGCTGGCCCACACGTCCTCGATCGGCGCCTGAAAGCTGCGCTCGATCACCAGGTCTGCGCCGGTTGCCGTGGGAAAAACTCGACCTGTGGGGCGAACGCTCATGCTGGTTCCCAGTTCCCTGGATGATTCATCGGCCGGGCTGGTTCGTGCCATTTCTTGCCGAAGAGCCGGGCGATCTTTGCAGATGCCGTATGCGATTGACAACTAAACGGGACGGAGCAACTAAACGGGACGGAGGGAATTAAGGGTGACTAATTCCCTCCGTCCCGTTTTCGTCGTTTCCGTCGTTTTCGTTGCCTTCATGTCGGTCTCCGCGCGCACTGGAAACGCAGAATAGCGGGAGCGCCCGAGCGCTGGATCCGGCGTTGGGCCGATTCCCTGCTCTGCCCCCTTGGTGCGACACCCTTTCCCCTGACATCCTCGTGCCGCTCGCATGGCGTGATCTGCCGGATCGACGGCGCCTCCGACCAGGCGCGCGAGCGTATTCTTCCCCGCATGCGTGATCGACCTCCTTCCGCGGGCGAGCTGTCCGTCGGCATGATTCTGTTCGACGGAGTGATGTTGCTGGATGTTGCGGGTCCGGCCGAGGTATTCGCAGCTGCCGACCGCAATGCGCGTGAGGCCGGCGTGTCGCGACGCTACCGGGTGCGCACCTACGGCGTCGGCGGGGGGCAGGTGCGGTCGGAGGCGGGTGTGGTGCTCATGCCGGATACGCCGCTCCCAGCGCGGCTCGCGGTCGACACCCTGCTGGTGCCCGGCGGATCGGGGCTGCGCAGGCCGGCGGTGCTGGCGCAGGTCGCTTCGGCGCTCGCGCGATCGCGTCCTCGGTGCCGGCGCATCGTCTCGGTCTGCACGGGTGCCTATGCGCTGTGCGAGTCGGGGCTGGCGGCCGGCCGCAGGATCACCACCCACTGGCGTTTCGCCGGCGATCTGGCGCGCCGTTACCCCGACGTGGAGGTGGATGCGCGGGCACTGCACCTGGTTGCGGGCGATCTGGGCAGTTCAGCCGGCATCACCGCGGGTATCGACCTGTGCCTGGCACTGGTGGAAGAGGATTGCGGCCATTCGGTCGCGCTGGCGACGGCGCGCGAGCTGGTCGTGTACATGCGCCGTAGCGGCGGCCAGGACCAGTACTCGGAGCCGCTCAGGCTGGAGGCGGGCCGGGGCGACCGGGTGGGCGAACTGGTGGCCAGGCTGTTGGCGCAGCCGGGCGGCGACGCCCGCCTCGACGTGCTGGCCGCGCAGGCGCATCTGAGCCCGCGCCAGCTGCAGCGCAGGGTGCTGCAGCGCTACGGCTGCAGCGTGTCCGAGCTGGTCGCGCGCATCCGTCTGCACGAAGCCCAGCGCCTGCTCTGCGGTCGCCATGCCCTGGCCGAGATCGCCGGGGCCTGCGGCTATGTCGACACCGACGCGTTCTCGCGCGCCTTCCTCCGCCAGACCGGCCTGCGGCCCTCGGAGTGGCGGGCGCGCTTCGCAGAAGTTGACCGAAGGAATGCGTTTCACCACGAACCGGAGGTACTTGAATGATGCTGCGCCTGCTTGCCCTCGCGGGCTGCCTTTGGTCGATGCCGGTCGCGGCGGCCAACCTGGAGGAACCGCGCGCCGGCGTGGAGCACACCGCCGCACTGGCGCTGGAGGCGGGTTCCGGTTCCTTCGTCATGAGGACGGGGCCTGGGGGGTCGCGCACGGTGGAAGTGTTCTACCACCGGCCATCGCGGCTGCAGGAACATTCGCCCGTGCTGATCGTGCTGCCCGGCGCGGGCCGCAATGCCTGGACCTATCGCGACCACTGGATCGACGCGTCCGAGCGCCACGGCGTGCTGGTGCTTTCGCCGCACTACGCAGAGGAGGCCTATCCGCGATTCTGGAACTACAACCTGGCCGGGATGCTTGCCGATGTCGTCATCGACCGGGAGGCGCGTGCGATGACGGACTACAGGATCGTCGCCGATCGTGCTCGCTGGCTGTTCGGTGACATGGACCTGATCTTCACCGCGGCGGCGCGTGCCGCCGGACTGGAGACCGGGCGCTACGACCTGTTCGGGCATTCGGCCGGGGGACAGTTCCTGCACCGCTTCGCGTTGTTCGCGGAGGAGGACACCCGCGCGGACCGGATCCTGGCCTCCAATGCCGGCTGGTATACGGTGCCAGCACCGGACGCACGTTTTCCCTTCGGCCTCGAGGACGCGCCGATCGACGCGCGCGGCCTGGCGACGGCGTTCGCCCGGCGGCTGGTCGTGTTCTTGGGCGAGCTGGATGACGCCAGTGAGACGCGCGGAGATCTGGTTCGCAGCCCGGACACGGACCGGCAGGGACTGCACCGCCTTGCCCGCGGTCGGCATTTTCATGAACAGGCCCGCAGAACGGCTGAGGAGATGGGCCTGCACTTCGAATGGACGTTGGAGGTGGTTCCCGGCGTCGGTCACGATCCGAAGCGCATGGGAGAGGCCGCGGCCGAGTATCTGTATGGGGCGCCGGGAAGACGGGCTGGCGCCGGGGGCGTGGTGAAAGGGGCGAACGGCTCACGATCGCTGGATCGGCGGGCTGGCGAGTAGCGTCCCGTTACCTCGCATCGACCGCCCGTATGCGTGAATGCACGCAGGTTTGTGCGGGAGGCGGCGATGTTCTTCGACAGCTGGCACGGGGTGCTGCGGGTGCTCGTGGTGGGCACGCTCGCCTACCTGGCGCTGGTGGCCTGGTTGCGGGTGACCGGCAAGCGCACGGTCTCGAAGTGGAACGCGTTCGACCTGATCGTCACCATCGCGCTGGGTTCGACGCTCGCCACGGTGCTGCTGACCCAGGACGTGGCGCTGGTGGAGGGCGTGGTCGGCATGGGTCTGCTGATCATGCTGCAGTACGCGATCACGTGGACGTCGGTGCGCGTCGGCTGGGTACAGGAGGCGGTCAAGAACGCGCCGACGCTGCTGTTGCGCGATGGCAAGCCATGTGTGGACGCGATGCGCCGGCAGCGGGTGACCCATGGGGAACTGTGCGCCGCGGTGAGGGCGTCCGGGCAGGCATCGCTGGAAGGTGTCGATGCGGTCGTCCTGGAGACCGACGGCACCTTCAGCGTGATCACATCCGGCTGGAACGGTTCGCGCGATGCACTGTCGGACGTCGATGGCGTGGCGCGAACGAGGAAAGGGGACGGAGGGAATTAACCCGCCCGGTCCGCCAGACGGTCGCCTCTCGGCCTGGGTTTGGACGGGTTCCAGGCGTGGGTCACGCAGCGCACGGGCAGGCGGGTCTGCGGGCGAGGGGGCAGGCCAGCGGGCAGCGGCAATCGTCCCTTACGTCTTTTTCCCACGCCTTTTGCCTCTGGCGGGGGCTTGGGTGCCGGGCCGCCCCGGGTGCGCTTCGCTTACCCGGGCTACGGGGGTGGCGGGTCGATAGGGTGCGCCCTAGGTTTCGAGGCGGCCCGCCATGGCTAACGTGGCGGTAGCCCGCCCCTGAGGATCGTCGCCATGGCCATCATTCTTGACACCGGTACCAGCTCCCTTGTGCCCAGCCAGGCCCTGGGGACACCGACGGACGCGGCGACACCCGTGCTGCACAACGCCGGCCCGCAGACTCCCTCGGACACCCCGGCCACCTTCGACGACGGCGCGAGACTCGATGAGAACGCCGACGTGGTCTTCGACGCCGGCGGCTACGCAATCGGCGACACGAGCGCCTCGGGCCGTGAGGCCGCTGCATCGATGATCCACGAACAGCGGTGGGGTCACTCCGACATGTCGACCCAGGCCCACTACTTCAACGAGCAGATCGAGGCCCACAAGGACGACGCGGAATGGCTGAGCGAGTACTTCGCTGCGCTCGGGGACGACAGGGTCGGCGACCTGATGCGGCTGTCGATCACCGCAACCGCCAATCCTTCCGCCTATGGTGGCATCGGCGGCGGCGGGAACGACGCTGCCGTCGCATATTACCAGAGCACCGTCGACAATCTTCGTACGGCCCTGGACACGCTGGCGAGGGACGGCTACCTGACCCAGGCCGACATGACCGCCCTGTACAAGGACCTGGATCTCGACACCAGCGACGGGAACGTGTTCGGGCCGACCCTCGTCTCCGATCTGTTCGCGAACAGTTCCCCGGAGGTGCAGGAGCTGTTCTTCAACGCGGCGATGGCCGAGGGCAACGAGAATTCCGCGGCGATCGCGTCGCACGTCCTGTTGCACATGCCGGTGCAGGACCAGACCCGGATTCTTGGCGGCATGAGCCAGGCCGAACTCGACCGTTTTGTCGAAATGTCCATGCAAGGGCAGTTCGAAGGGATCGATCTGCGCAAGTATTTCGGTGAAGGCGACTCGCACAGTACCGTGACCATCGGCGGGATCTCCGGGATTCTTGCGAACGCGAACGACGTGACGGTCTACTACCACGCCCAGATCGTCGTTCCCGACTATCCGCCCGAGCTGCAGAAGGCACTGTTCGACGCGACCGCAAGCGCGCTGACGAATGAGGATGTCTTCGCCAAGTTCGCGGACGATGCGCAGTTCAAGGACGAGCTTGGCGCCCTGGCGCTCAAGGAACACGACGATTTCCTGGACAGGGCGCTGAATGCCGATGGTGGGCCCAATGGCGAGGACCTGGGCAGCACGACCCGTGACGAATACTCCAAGGTCCTGGAAATGACTCTGTTCACGCCGCCGCTTTCCGACAGCGCCGAGGCCCTGATGCGCCATATCGACGACAGGTACCAGGCGATCGGCGATGACCTGAGGACCATGGACGATGCCGCGTTCGAGGACAAGTACGGCCGCAACCGCGGAGCCATGGCCGCCGCCTACGGGCAGATGACCGGCGTGTTCTTCGAGGCGCTTGACGCCGGCCTGACACGCGTCAAGGACGACGCGGACAAGGCCGCCGAGATCATGGACCCGTTGTTCAAGCTGATTGATTTCGGCGTCGGCAAGGGCCTGGACAAGGCCGGCCCGATCGGCGCCGTCGTGTCGCAGGCGCTTGATCTGACGGGAGCCTCGGACGCCGCGAAGGAGGCGATCCAGGAGAAGATCAGGGACGGACATATCGAGGAAGCGATCCAGGACATGATGGATCACGGCGTCGACCTGTCGGAGCTGGGCGAGGAACTCTATGAGCACATGAGCGACAACGTCCTGCCGAATCGCACGGATCCCAACGGGACCTATCAGGGTCCGAACGGGGATGTCTCCATCAAGGACGCCTGGCAGAACGGCTACGACTTCGTCCAGGGCGCTCCGACGACCAATTGAGTGCAGAGGCGGTTTCCCGGCCCAGCGCCGGGTTCGGCGTAGCGGATCGCACGCGAGGCGCAGGCGTCGGAGTCGCCCTCGGGAGGCAGCCGGGTCGCCTCGCCGAGGGCAGCGGATGGACATGCTTGCCCATGGCAGGAATGCAGGCGGGCATTGACGGGCGCCCGCCCGTCCTGCGCGCGGCCGGGCGATCCCGTGGCTGCGTGTCGCGCGTCCCTCGATTCGCTCCGACGCGATCTCAGCGGTTGACGGCGCCCATGTGCGCTTCCGGGTAGCGCGTGCCGGCGACCGGGTGGCTGGCGAGCAGGCGGTCGATGCGCGCAAGATCCTCGGGTTCCAGCCGCAACTGCGCGGCGGCGGCGTTCTCGTCCAGGCGCTCGATGCGCCGGGTGCCCGGAATCGGCACGATGTCCTCGCCCTGGTGCAGCAGCCAGGCCAGGGCGATCTGCGCCGGGCTGGCGCCGCGCGCCCGGGCGACTTCGGTGACAGCTTCCACCAGGGCGTAGTTGCGGTCGAAGTTGTCGCCCTGGAAGCGCGGATTCTGGCGGCGCCAGTCGTCTTCGGCCAGGTCGTCGGGCTTGCGGATGGCACCGGTGAGGAACCCGCGGCCGAGCGGGCTGTAGGGAACGAAGCCGATGCCGAGTTCGCGGCACACCGGCAGCACGGTGTCGGCCACGTCCCGTGTCCACAGCGAGTATTCGCTCTGCAGCGCGGCGATGGGATGTACCGCGGCGGCGCGGCGGATGGTGTCGGGGGCGGCCTCGGACAGGCCGAGGTGGCGCACCTTGCCGGCGTCCACCAGGCGCGCCATCGCGCCCACGGTGTCCTCGATCGGCACGTTCGGGTCGACGCGGTGCTGGTAGTACAGGTCGATGTGGTCGACGCCGAGCCGCTTCAGGCTGGCGTCGCACGCGGCGGCAACGTACTCGGGCCGGCCGTCGACGCCGAGGAAGGCGCCGTCGGCCGCGCGCACGTTGCCGAACTTGGTGGCCAGCACCACCTCGTCGCGCCGCGCGCGCAGCAATTTGGCCAGCAGTGCCTCGTTGCGGCCGACGCCGTACATGTCGGCGGTATCGAGGAAGTTCACGCCGATGTCGACGGCATGTTCGAGCACGGCCAGGTTCTGCGCCTCTTCGCTGGCGCCGTAGAAGTCGGACATGCCCATGCAGCCCAGGCCGATCGCGGAAACGGTCGGGCCCTGGCGGCCGAGCTGGCGGCGGGGGAGGTTCGTGTTCATGCGGCGTCTCCTGGGGGGGAAGGGGAGTGGAGACAGCCTAGGCCCGGGGCGACTTCGCCGGTTAGTCGATTGCTCGGCCATTCTTGCCCGATCCTCCGTGAGCGCGGGCGACCCGCTGGGCCCCGGGCGCCCGATGCGCATAATCGAAGCCATCCCGAAAGCGAGCAGATGCCGTGTCCGATCGCACATCCAAGGTGGTCGCCGCCCGCCAGGGCAGCGAGGCGCAGCGCGCCGAACTGGCCGACCGGATTGTCCGAAACGCGCCGCACGACGGCGTGCATGCCTGCGCGGTGCCCGGCCTGTCCCTGATCCGCGCCGACACGCCCTCGCAGCCGCTGGCCTGCGTCTATCAGCCCAGCCTGTGCGTGGTGGTGCAGGGACGCAAGCAGGCGATGGTCGGCGAAGAGCTCTACCGCTACGACCCGCTGCACTACCTGGTGGTGTCGATGACGCTGCCCGCGGTCGGGCAGGTGGTCGAGGCGTCGCCCGGGCGTCCCTATCTGTGCCTGCGCATCGACATCGATGTGGCGGTGGTCGCGGAGCTGTCGGCGCAACTGGCCCCGGCACGACCGGTTGCGCCCGACGACGGTCGTGCGCTTTACCTGGCCCGCACCGACGCTTCGCTGCTCGATGCCATGCTGCGCCTGGTGCGGCTGCTCGATGCGCCGGGCGAGGCGGCCGTGCTGGCGCCGCTGGCGTTGCGCGAGATCCACTACCGCGTGCTGGCGGGCGAACTCGGCTCGCGACTGCGTGCGCTGTGTCACGCCGATGGCGCCGCGCAGCGCGTGGCCCGGGCCATCGAGTTGCTCAAGGCGCGCTACACCGAGCACCTGCGTATCGAGCAGATCGCCGAGGTCGCCCACATGAGCCCCTCCACGCTGCACCAGCGCTTCAAGGCCGCGACCGCGATGACGCCGCTGCAGTTCCAGAAGCAGTTGCGGCTGCAGCAGGCGCGCCAGTTGATGCTGATGGAAGGCGTGGAGGCAGCGGCGGCGGCGCATCGCGTCGGCTACGAGAGCGCGTCCCAGTTCAGTCGCGAGTACCGGCGCCTGTTCGGCGCGCCGCCGCGGCGCGAAGTGGAGGCGGCGCGCGCGATGGGCATGTCCAGCGGCTGATCGACACTGGCTTGGTGGGCTGGCGCGCAAGGGGCCACAGGGATGGGGCGAAGGCCTGGCTCGACCCGCTCGCGCCTCGCAGGGGGCACGCTCAGGGTTCGCCCGTCGACCCTTCCACCAGCGGCCGCAGGCATGCCTCCTCGTCGGACGGATAGCGCTCGGCGGGCAGCCGCTGCAGGCAGGTGGCGGCAGCGTCGATCACTGCGGTCCGCTGCGCGAGGACGGCATTGCTGCACGTCAGGGCGTGGACGTGGGGCCAGGCCCCGCCCGCGCCCGTGAGCATGCCGGCAAGCTGGCAATCGCTGCCGCGGTACGCGAGCCACGCCTGCTGCTGGTTGGCGACGGCCTGGGCGAGTGGAGCGGGATCGTCGGGCGTGTCGCCGAACGCACCGAGCAGGCGGGCGTGGGCGGCGTCCAGCGCCGAGCGCAGGGCCTGCTCGCGCTCGACCTCGACGAAGAGCGTGTGCCGCGCACTGCCTACCGGCCACAGATCGCGGTCGTCCTGGGCGGACGCGCTGCCGGCCATCGCGAGTATGCAAAGAATACTTGTCATCAGGCCGCGAATATGCAAAGCTTGCTTTGCGTCGTGACAAGTAGGCAGTTCATTTTTCATGCGTTCCGGCTCCATCCCCTCGGCCCCTCGGCCCCTCGGCTCCTCGGCTCCGCGGGCCGCCCTGTGGGCATTCGCGCCGCGATCACCAGAATCGTCGTCCGCAGCCCTTTTGCAAAGGAGAACCCTCATGACAACCCACTCGTCCGGAAGGATCGGCCGCTACGCGCTGTGGTTTTCACCGGTGGTGATCGCGGCCGGCGGCTTCTTCGCCGCGATCCCGTGGCTGAAGCAGCAGGACGATGCGTTCGTCCTGGCCCTGACTGCCGCGGTGTCGCTCTTCGTGATGGGCTACTCCCTATTCATCTCGCACAGGCTGCAGCAACAGCTGGACGAGGTGGAGATCGCCAGCGCGGGATTCGCCACGTCCCGTGGCTGGGTCTGGGGCGCGATGGCCACGGTGGCGCTGCTGCTGTTGCCGCCGGTGACGAACTGGCTGATCGACATGACGAACCTGTTGAGCACCGGGACGCCCGACGCGGCCGATCGCGGCGCCGTGCACCTGGCGCTGTTCTTCGGCGTCATCCTGGTCGTGCTGATGCAGCTGGCTTCCGTCATCCTCGCCTCCGCGATCTGGCAGCGGCGCATGGGAGGCGGGGGAGAGCCATGACCTGCGGCCGGGTGTCGTCATGAAGAACCGCATCCGCGTGCTGCGTGCCGAGAAGCAGTGGAGCCAGGCCGAACTGGCCGACCACGTGCGCGTCTCGCGCAACTCGATCAACGCCATCGAGAACGGCCGGTTCGATCCGTCGCTGCCCCTCGCGTTCCGCATCGCCGACGCCTTCGGCCTCAGCGTCGAAGAGGTGTTCGACAAGACGGATGCTTGAAAGCCGGAGAATGGTGCCAGGCGGATTTTACGGCGCCCGCTACCGGTGGGGGTATTGGTGGGGAGGCTCGGGCGACGCGTTCCCGCATCCCGTAGCCCGGATAAGCGAAGCGCATCCGGGAATCAGCGGCGCATCCGGGGGCTGGTCGGGAGCCCCGGATGCGCTTTGCTTATCCGGGCTACGGCATTGAAGGAGACGGGGCGGCCTGTTGAATCTGGGGGTGGAGCGGTCCCGATCTCACATGCGCTGGCATTGGGTATCCTCCGGTGGTGCTGCCGCGGTCGCCGGCGGGCTCTCCACGGATCATGGTCCAGACCCTCGCTACCGTCGTGTTCGTCATGCTCGCGGTCATCGCGCTTGCGGTCGCAGCGCTCTTGGCGTGCATCTGGGGACAGTCGCTGAGGCAGCCTCCTGCCTTCGCAATGATCGTCGAGAAGTACTACGCGTGCCCTGAGCGAAAGGCGCTGCATGGAGGCATCTTCGGCAAGGGGCCGACGCGGACGCTGTTTCCCGAAGGTCAGCGGCAATGGTGCTGGCGCAGCGAATGGCAAGAGATCGACAGGGCGGAGTTCAGGCGCCTCGCCACGCAGTGGCACGGCGTGGACTGGAGCAGGGAAGGCGAGTGGTGGAACCGGGAATGACGGGCGCGGGACACAAGCGCGCCCACCGCTGCTGAGCGGGCCGAGGCTCGGTCGTTGCACGCCCGCCGCTGAACTGGCGGCCTGAGGCCATCATGGACGCCGGGAGCGCCGGCATGACGGTGATGACGATCGTCGCGGGCGGGGTGCTCGCCGGACTGCTCGGTTCTACGACGGTCGCGGATGCCGGTCCTGATGCACCCTTCGCCCGAATCCGTTGCCTAGCGACTCGTGTCTTCCTGGCTGGCGACGACGCGGCAGGCATCACCACCGACCACGACTTGCGCCTCGGCATCGGTGGCCACGACGCGTGGCCGCTGCGCGGGGTCGAGGGACGTGAGGTCGAGCACGCCGTCGGGATCGACCAGCACCACCGCGCGGCGGCCGGCGTGCAGGCGTCGCAGGTTCTCCAGCAGCATGCGCGTGGCGACATCGTTGAGCGAATGGGTGTGCAGCAGGGAGAGGATCACCGCGGTGGCTTCGCGATGGCGGCCGCCACCGGCGTCGTTGGCCTCGCCGAGGTCGTGCGCCAGTGCGCGCGTCAACAGTTCGGCGCCGCCGAACCGCACCGCGCCACGCAGTTCGTAGACCGGCACGATGGCATCGCCCGTGCGCCCCTTGCCGCCGGCCAGCGTCACCACCAGCTTGCGCACGACCGCACGGCCGATCTGGCTCACATCCATCATGTGCAGGCCCATGTCGCGCGAGAGGCGTTCGCAGACCGCCACGCCGCGTGCACTGTTGCCGTGCGCATCGAGTTTCGGCGAGAACACGGCAAGACCCAGCTGGCCGGGCAGGGCACCGATGATGCCGCCCGCCACGCCGCTCTTGGCCGGGATGCCGACGTTGGACACCCAGTCGCCCGCGGCGTCGTACATGCCGCAGGTGGTCATCACCGACAGCACCTGGCGTACGCCGGCGCGATCGATCACCTGACGGCCGGTGAGCGGCTGCACGCCGGCATTGGCCAGGGTGGCGGCCATCAGGGCGAGATCGCGCACGGTGACGTCGACGGCGCACTGGCGCACGTAGCCATCGACGATGGTCTCGGGCTCGGCGTCGATGATGCCGCCGGCGCGCAGCATGTGCGCCAGCCCGCGGTTGCGATGCGCGTCGCGCAGTTCCGCCTCGTACACGGCTTCGTCGTAACCGAGTTCGCGACCGGCCATCGCCGACATCAGCGCGCGCAGGCGCTCCACCCGCTGCGGGCCGCTCGCCTCGGGGCCGGCGACCAGTGCATGCGTGGCGAGCGCGCCGGCGTTGATCATCGGATTCATCGGCCGATGAGTGCCGTCCTCGAGCGAGAGCTCATTGAAGGCATCGCCCGACGGTTCGACGCCGATCCGGGCCAGCACCGCGTCCAGGCCCACGTCCTCGATGGCGGCGGCATAGGCGAACGGTTTGGAGATCGACTGGATCGAAAAGGCCACGTCGCTGTCGCCCGCCGCATAGACTTCGCCATCGACGGTGGCCAGCGCCACGGCGAGCCGCGACGTGTCGGCGTTGGCCAGCACTTCGATGTAGTCGGCGGGCGCGCCGTCGTCGATCGAGCGCACGGCATCGAGCACGTCGGCGAGGTAGTCGGGTACGGGAGATCGCATGGGGTGGTCCGGATCGTGGGGCTGCCATCCCAACGCAGCCGGGGTACGGATTCAACCCCCTGGCGAAAACAGGGGTCGACAACAGGGGCGGGTTCGACTTTCTCAACCCTCTTTGAGCAGCGCTGCCGCTTTTCCTCGGCCGTCCCGTCTTCTCCGGTCCGACGCTCCGCCCCGATTGCCATGCGAAACCGTTGCGGCCCGTAGACGTGCTGGCGCTGCAGGTGGCGGCGGATGGCATGGGATCGGTGGCATCCACGGTCTCCATAGGCTCCGCCCGCCGCACCCGTAACCCGTAGCCCGGATAAGCGAAGCGCATCCGGGACCAGCGGTGTATCCGGAGAGCAGCGGCGCCTCCGGGACTCAGCGGCGCATCCGGGGGTTGGTCGGGAGTCCCGGATGCGCTTCGCTTATCCGGGCTACGCGGGTTGTCGCGGGCGCGGGGCGGGGCCGATCACGTGCCGGGGAGCGCATGCATGGACATCCGGCGGAAGTAGAATTCCTACCGGATCCGCTTCGTGTTCCACGTCGATGCGCTCGACTGTTCGATCGGGGATGGCACCGGCAGCCGGGCCTTCCCGGTGGACCCTGCCCGGATCGGTCGCGACCGCCAGCCCCTGGTCGAGCGCAAACAGTGGCTGCACCGCGAGGGCGCGCTCTCCGATGACGAACTGGCCGAGCGCCTGGAGCGGGTCGGGACGCTGCACGCGCCAACCGCCGCGGGCGACGCCGTCCCGGTCGGGGTATGGCTAGCTGAAGAACCATGCACTGATGATGAGGAGGTCCCATGGCGCGCAATGATTTCGACCCTGCCACGGTCGAGCCCGATGGCCGCCCGCCGGCGCAGGCGCGGCTGTTCGATCCCGCGGCCGGGGGACCGTGGCGCGGATCCCTCGAGGGCATCGCCCTCGGCGGCGCGGTGACGGTGCTGGCCTACGGCACGGACACGCCAGGCGCGGGTCCGCGCCTGCATGTGCATCCGTACGACGAGACCTTCATCGTCACGCAAGGGCGGGCCAGGTTCTTCGTGGGGGAGACGACCATCGACGCGGCTGCCGGCGAAGTCGTCCTGGGTCCCGCGGGTGTGCCGCATCGCTTCGAGAATCTCGGGCCGGGTCGCCTGCAGACGATCGACATCCATCACTCGCCGCGCTGGATCCAGACCGACCTGGACTAGGGCACGCGCGGAGCCCTGTCGTCTCCACTGGCGCAGGGCACATGACCGACGTAGCCCGGATAAGCGAAGCGCATCCGGGATCAGCGGTATCCGGTGGGCCTGAATCCCCGGATGCGCTTCGCTTATCCGGGCTACGGGATCAACCGGTGCGGTGGCGGGCAGCCGCTCAGCGCGCGTCCTTCACCACTTCGCCGCCCTTCATCACGAACGGGATCTGCTCCAGCAACCGCACGTCCTGGGTGGGATCGCCGGGTACGGCGACCAGGTCGGCCCAGCGGCCGGCTTCCAGCACCCCGACGTCGTCGCGGCCCAGGGCCTGCGCCGCGTGCAGCGTGGCGCTGCGGATCGCCTCCACCGGGCGCATGCCGTAGCGGACCATGATCGCCAGCTGGCGGCCGTTCTGGCCGTGGGGGTACACGCCGGTGTCGGTGCCATAGGCGATCTTCGCCCCGGCCTGGTGGGCGCGGCGGAAGTTTTCGCGCTGGATGTCGGCCACCTCGCGGTCCTTGCGCAGGTTGTCCGCGAGCACGCCGTTCTTCGCGCCTTCGGCCTGGGTGTAATCGGTGTTGTAGATGTCGAACACCAGCCAGGTGCCGTGCTGCCGGGCCAGGCGGATGCCTTCCTCGTCGATCAGGCTGGCGTGCTCGATGGTGTCGATGCCGGCGCGGATCGCATCCTTGATGCCCGAGGCGCCATGCGCGTGCGCGGCCACCTTCAGGCCCCACTGGTGCGCTTCCTCCGCGGCGGCGGTCATCTCGGCCAGGCTCATCTGCTGCTGGCCCGGTTCGGTGTTGCGCGAGAACACGCCGCCGGTGGCGCAGACCTTGATCACTTTCGCCCCGTACTTGCGCAGCTCGCGCACGCGCTTGCGCACCTCGTCGGGCGTGTCGGCGTTGTAGGGGTTGCGCGATTCGAACGAAGGCGGAAAGAAGGTCGAATCGCAGTGCCCGCCGGTGGCGCCGAAGGAGTAGCCCGCCGCCACCACGCGCGGGCCGGGGATCTTGCCTTCGTCGATGGCCTGGGCCAGGCCGACGTCGTTCCAGGCATCCGAGCCCAGGTTGCGCACGGTGGTGAAGCCGGCCTCGAGCGTGTCGCGCGCATGCTTGACCGCCAGCATCGACCAGAAGCGGTCGTTGAACTGGTAGCCGGTGTAGCCGCCGTAGGAGGGATCGCTGTCGAGGTGGGTGTGCAGGTCGATCATGCCGGGCACCAGGGTCATGCCCGGCAGGTCGACATGGCGCGTGCCCGCGGGCACGCTGGCCGGTGCGCCCCGGCCGACCTCGACGATGCGCCCATCGCGCACCAGCAGCGCCGGCGACTCCACCAGTTGCCCGCTGCGTACGTCGAGCATCCGCGCGGCGGTGACCAGCACCGTCGTGCCGCCTTCGCCTGCCGTCGCGGCTTCCGGCGGCGCCGCCATGGCCAGGCCGCCCACGATCAATGCCGGGGCGAGCAGCCAGCCGCCGATTCGAATCCCAACTGCCATTCCGCCTGCTCCCGTGTGTGGATACGGCGGAGTGTAGGAGGTAGCGCGGGTGGTGTCTCCGCGACCGTCAGCCGATTGTCCCCGGTCTTGCCTGGCAGGAGTGCGCGGCCCCTGCCGTCGTGACCGGATCCAGCCAAGCCACGCGCGCGATCCCGCCGCCCATGCGCGCGCAGCCGCGGCAGCGTAGCCCGGATAAGCGAAGCGCATCCGGGGATCCCGGTCAGGCCGGAGGCATCGCGCTACGGGAAGTGCGGACCAGAATCGACTTCTTCTGCCCGAAGCGAGCAACGTAGCCCGGATAAGCGAAGCGCATCCGGGGATTCCGGCCAGGCCGGAGACATCGCGCACCCCGGATGCGCTTCGCTTATCCGGGCTACTTTCACGCGGCTGACGCGCGGGCTCGATCCCAACGGCCGTGCGCGTGCTGCCGCAGCGCTTCCACCTCGTCCTCGTCCAGGGCCGCGGCGAAGAAGTCCACCCAGAAGTCGGCATCGTCGCAGAAGGCCTCGCGCGACATCTCGAGATTCCGGCGCATCTGCGGGCCGTCGGCGTCGAACTCCGCCTTCGCTGCGGCCAGGAACCCGGCGCGTCCCTCGCCCGTGTCCAGGTACTCGCGCAAGCCGGCGTCCAGCCAGCCGGAAAACTGTTCCTCTCCGTGCTGGCCATGGCAGCTCGCCAGGCGCGCGGCGGCCAGCGCACAGGTGTCGGGCTGCCAGCCATAGCGCTCGACCACCTCGTCCATGTCGCCCCACTGGTCCACCTCGTGGTCCAGGTCGCAGCTGCGCAGGAAATCCACGTAGGCCGGGATCCATGCGCGATCGCGCTTCAGCAGCGCCAGCATGGCCGTCGTTCCGGCAGGCGTCTCCGAATCCGCCCACATCCGGTCGTCGTGCGCTCCATCCGCCGTTGCGACGGCGTAGGCATGCAGGGCCGGGTGCAGGGACGCGAACCGGGCGGCATGTTCGCAGAACTCGTATTCCGACCAGGCCGCCACCAGGTTGCCGTCGCCGTCCACGGACCGGAGCTGGAAGGCGAATGAAGACACCCCGTCGTCGTCCGATGCCTGCTTCGCCCGTTCCAGCGAGGCGTGCAGGCATTCCAGCGCCTGCATGCACAGCGCCTCGGAGACATCCGATGGGAAGCCGGGCTCGTCGGCAAGCGGGATGGCGACGGTCGTGGGGGCGGCATCTCCGCTACGCGACTCGATCTGCAACTGCAACGGCATGTCGATGGATCTCCCTGCTGAGGTGTCGCGCAGGATAGCCGGCCGTAGCCCGGATAAGCGAAGCGCATCCGGGGATAAGCGAAGCGCATCCGGGGCTCGCGGCATGTCCCCGATCAACCGTGCGCCCCGGATGCGCTTCGCTTATCCGGGCTACGGGATCGAGCGGGGGTGGGCCTGCACCGGAAGATCGCGGTCCCACGGCGGTTCCGGACCGAACTGCTCCACCAGCCAGTCGATGAACACGCGCACCTTGGGGGCGAGTTCGCGGGCGCTGGGGTAGAGCGCCCACAGGGTCTGGGTGGACACCAGCGGATGGTCCCGCAGCACCGGTACCAGCGTGCCGCCGCGCAGCGCGTCGGCGGCCGCCCAGGTCGCCATCAGGGCGATGCCCAGGCCCGCGGCGGCGGCATCGCGCACCGCGGTGCCGTCGTTGATGCGCAGCACGGGCGTCACGCGCCTGGCCACGACTTCACCGTAAGGGTCCCGGAACGTCCACACGTCGAGGGTGCCGACCACCAGGCAGGCATGCCGATCAAGATCGTCGGGGGAGGCCGGTTCACCGTGCCGGGCGAGGTAGCCGGGGGAGGCCACCAGCACCCGGCGGTCGGGCGCCAGCCGCCTGGCCACGAACGACGAGTCCGCAAGATCGGCATAGCGCACCGCCACGTCGAACGCGCCTTCGACCAGGTCCACCACGCTGTCGGAGATGCGCAGGTCCAGCCGCAGATCCGGGTAGCGCGCCATGAACGCGGGCAGCGCCGGCACGATGTGCAGGCGTGCGAACGAGGACGGCGCGGCCACCCGCAGCACGCCGCGCGGAGACAGCTGTTCCCGGCCCAGCACGGCGCGGGCGGTGGCGGCGGCCTCCAGCAGATGCTCGGCATGCGGCAGCAGGGCGCTGCCGTCTTCGGTCAGCGTTGCGCGTCGGGTGGTCCGGTGCACGAGCCGGGCACCCAGTCCTTTTTCGAACGAGGCCAGGCGCGCGCTTGCCGCGGCTGGCGTGATGTCGAGATCGCGCGCGGCCGCACTGATGCTGCCGAGCCGGGCGACGCGGACGAACAGGGTCAGGTCATTGAAATCCATCGCGTCCTCCAGCCGGGAGATGGCAGGTGGGTCCGCGTACATGATCGCCGAATCATCGCCACTGTGGCGCCAACAACTGTGCAGGGGCGCAGCTTCAAGCCGCGCTTGAAGCTGATTCAGGCACGCGCTGGTTACCGGCGCGGCATCGTCGCGCGAGCATGACGCACCGCCACCGACGTGGCACCGACGACAAGGAACCCTCCCATGAGCCAGACGATGAAAGCCATGGTGCTGACCCGCTTCGGCGGAGGCGACGCGTTCGAACTGCGCGATGTGCCTGTGCCGGCCGTCGGCCCGCGCCAGGTGCGGGTGCGGGTGCATGCCACCGCGGTCAATCCGCTCGACTACCAGATCCGCCGTGGCGACTATGCCGAGCACGTGCCGCTGCCGGCGATCATCGGGCACGACATCTCCGGCGTCATCGAGGAGATCGGCTCGGACGTCACCGGATTCCGCCCGGGCGACGCCGTGTACTACACCCCGAAGATCTTCGACGGCCCGGGTTCGTATGCCGAACAGCACGTGGCCGACGTGGATCTGGTGGGCCGCAAGCCCGACAACATCAGCCACCTGGAAGCGGCCAGCCTCACCCTGGCTGGCGGCACGGTGTGGGAGTCCTTCGTCACCCGAGCCCAGCTGGCCGTGGGCGAAACGATCCTCATCCACGGCGGCGCCGGTGGCGTGGGCACGCTCGCCATCCAGGTGGCCAGGGCCATGGGCGCCCGCGTGATCACGACCGCGCGCGCGGAACACCACGCCTTCGTGCGCGAACTGGGCGCGGATGAAGCGATCGACTACACCGCGGTCGACTACGTGGACGCGGTGGCGGAGATCACCCGGGGGCAGGGCGCGGACGTCGTGTTCGACACCATCGGCGGCGATACGCTGGCACGCAGCCCGCTGGCGCTGGCCGATGGCGGCCGCGTGGTCAGCCTGGTGGACATTCCCACGCCGCAGAACCTGGTGGAGGCATGGGGAAAGAACGCGGCCTACCATTTCGTCTTCACCCGCCAGAACCGCGGCAAGCTGGACGCGCTCACCCGCCTGGTGGAACGCGGGCAGGTGAAGCCGGTGATCGGCGCGGTGCTGCCGCTGGCGCGCATGGGCGATGCCCATGACCTGCTGGAGAACAGCGCCCGGCATTCCCTGCGCGGCAAGGTGGCCATCGACGTGGCGGGTGCGCAGTGATCCACGGGCTGGCGTTGCTGCTGCTCGAAGACAACCGACGGCACACATGCCGGCCCGTAGCCCGGATAAGCGAAGCGCATCCGGGACGAGTGGTGTATCCGGTCCAACCGGCATCCCCGGATGCGCTTCGCTTATCCGGGCTACGAGGGTGCGGGACGGCGTGAGTTCAACGCCATCCCGCGTGCCTGGCCGCCTGTTCGATCCAGGTGCGCACCTCCGGTGCGCGGGCTTCCTCCAACGACCGGATCTTGACGTAGCGCGAGCCTTCCCCCAGGGGCGGTTCGGGCTCGAACTTCGCGCCGGCGAAGAACACGAGGTTCACCGAGACATCGTAGGCCACCATTTCGATGAGCCAGCCGTGCCGCGGCAGCCCGTAGTACGCCTTCTTCCACTTCACTGCGTACTGCAGGCCGGGGATGGTCTTGCGGATCAGGCCATCGAGGTGGGCGACGACGGGCTGCAGGCCAGGCATCGTGCCCTGCAGCCATTGCGCGATCCCGGCGTGGTCGCTCGAAGGCTCCGGTGGCTTGCGGTTCGCGGCCTTTCCAGGCGTCTTCATGCTTCGCCTCCTGGTCCATCTTCCTCGCCGCCGATGATAGACCCGCGCGCGTCGAGGCCGTCGATGCGGCCGATTTCCGAACCTCAGCCCTTCGCCGGCTTCCAGTCCGCCGCGGGCACGGTGTTGACCATCCACGGCACCCCGAAGCGGTCGACCAGCGAACCGAAGCCGGGCGACCAGAAGGTCTCCTCGAACGCCATCACCTGCCTGCCGCCTTCGGACAGCTGCTCGAACCAGCGCCTGGCCTGGTCGATGTCGTCGGTGTGCAGGGACACGTCGAAACCGTTCTTGGGCTTGTCGACGTTGGGCGCCCAGTCGACGTCCATGTCGGCGCCCATCAGCGACTGGTCGCCGATGTCGAGCCAGCAGTGCATGAGCCAGTTCTTGTACTTCTCGTTGGTGACCGGCATGTCCGGCGGCGCGTCGGCGTAGGGGAAGGCCGCGGTGATCTTGCCGCCCAGTACGCGCGCGTAGAACTCGAACGCTTCACGGCATTGTCCCTGGAAGCTCAGGCTGGTCACGATCTTCATGTCTTCTCCTTGCTGGTGGGTCGGGTGGATGGAGCTGGCGACGGGTTCCGGTGGAACTGGCCACGCGCATGCCGGGACAGCGCTCGCCATGGAAACCCGCGTTTCGAAACGCCATGTGCGCTCGCCCCTTCGACGGATGAAGGAGCGGACAAACGACAACGTCCAGTTCCGTAGCGTCTGTGGGGCGGGGATTCGACGAAGCGGGCCTCTTTCGCCGTCATCGTGCGGTCTCGCGGATGGCGGGAAACAGTTGCCGGAGCCTGGGGTCGCGCAGCCACAGGCCACCCCACATGAACAGCCCGAGATACGCACTGAAAAGGATATGGCTGAACAGCGGGCTTTCCGCCCTCACCTGAGTGGCCATCGCGCCGCCGAGCAGGCTCATCATGAGCACCGCACCGAGCACGCTGGTTCGCGGGATCAGGTACAGCGCCAGGCACGCCAACTCGATCAGGCCGATCGTCAGGGCATAGCCCGCAGGCCAGCCGAGCTGCGCCAGCGTTTCCTCGGCCACCGGCATGCCGAGCAGCTTGGGCGCGATCGACGCTCCGAGCATGAAAAGCGCAAAGAGGCCGGTCATGACGCGGCCGGTCCAGAGCATCGTGGAGTTGTTCACGGCAGTGCCTCGCATGGATTGGCCGGGATTCGCCTGGACGACGAACGTCGCGTCCGCTTTTCGACATGTGGCAATCCGCCCGACAGGAAAGCCGGATCGGCCCCGTCGAGCCTGCGCGCCGTCGGGGCCGGTCCCCGGCCGCCAGCGGGCGGGTTCGCGCGGCTCGTGGCCGGGTCCGCCGTTGTGCCGTACCCTCGGCATCGGGCTGATCTCTTCCTTTCTTCGAGGAACGACGAAGTTGGCGGGACAGGGTGCAATGCGATGGATCGCCACGGCCATGTGCGCCTGGCTGCTGACGTGGTCGCAGCTTTCGGTGGCGCGTGAGCCGCCCGCTGCCGGCTGCATCGATCTGCACGATCCCGGCGGCGGCTGGCGCATCGGCGAGCGCGCGCTTGTGATCCGCGCCAGCGGGCAGGCCGGTGCGCGCCTGGAACTGGACACGGCCTGCCCGGTGTTCGCCGAAGGCGTGGATCTGGAGACGCTGGCACCCGACGGCTGGGCATGTCCGGACGGCCGCGTGTGGGTGCGTGGCGGTGGCACCACCTGCCAGGTGGTCCGGATGCGTGCGCTGTCGGCCGCGGAACTGGCGGACGCCTCGCGCAGGCGGCATGCGCGCGCGCAGGCGGACGTGACGCTGGATCGTGTCGAGGTGCAGGGACGCCACTGGCGGGAGATCGGCGGCACCACCGACTACTGTGTCGACGCGCGCTTCGTGCGCGGCTGGCGCGAGGACGGCGACGGGCTGGTGGTGGAGGTCCCGCCATGGCGCCACGCAGGACATCGGTATTACCGGGTGGAGACGGAGAACAGGTGCCCGGACCTGGCAAGCGTCCGTTCGATCAGGCTGATGTCGAGGAACGGCGGTGCGGCCGTGTGCGGGTATCCGGGCGACAAGGTGGTGCTGGTCGACGAGGCGTCGGGAGGCTTCGCCCGGATGGGAAGTCCCCGTACCGGCGCGTTCGCGCATGGCTGCGAGATCAGCCGGGTCACGCCGTTTCCGCGCGAGTGAGCCATTGCGCGGGCCGGGCCGATCCGCGAGGAAGGCGACGGGCATGCCCGCGCTCCGGCAGATACCGCGTGGAGCATGCCACGCAACCGGGCCCATCCTGCCTTCGCGCGCGGGCAGGGGCTCCAGCGCGCAGGAGGTCATCGCGTTCTGCAGAGCCGAAGCTGGAGTTCACGTGCAGGGCTGTGCGGGTGTGGACGGGGTCTCGACATCGGTCGTCGCCCCGGCGTGGGGCAGCGCCCGGGCCTCGGGCGCCAGCGGTGTCCGCAGGGGGCGTCGTTGGCCGGAGCGGCGTCGAGGATCGGCGCCCGTCGCGCCGTCGCGTCCGGCCTCGTGGAAGCGGGCCATCGCCGATGGCTCGCCCTGTGTCGCGGCTTCGGTGCGTGCGGATTCCGGTGGCCTGACCATCCCCTGTGCCTGCAGCCTTCGCCACATGTCGGTCTGGTCCTGCGCATCCCATGGGGTCTGCGCGAAGGCGGGAAGGCTGGCCGCGAGCAGCAGGGCACACAGGCACAGTGCGGTTGCGGGCGATCGTGGAAGCGGATTCTGGGCGAGCATGGGGTGACCTCCTTGGCGGGTCTCGTGGGTGGCCGATGCCACGGAGCCGATTGAAGGCCGGGGACGCCCTGTCATCCATGTAGGGCAGCTGGAGTTTCGATACGGATTCGATGCACTCGAGGTGCTGCAACATGGGGTTTGCCATACGTGTCGGGAACCATTGCCGAGGATGTCCGGGAGGCTGCGTCCGCCGTCTGGTGCCGACGGATGGGCGGACCCGGCGCGTGCGGCTGGCAGGGCGCAGGTCGGATCCCGGCGCCGGACTCGAGAAAGACGCAACGGCACGAGGTCGACCAGGCGGCCGGTCCGTAGCGACCCCGCTTCAAGTCAGGGTGTTCGGCTCAGGCGATTGATCCCGTCGTTCTCCAGTACCGATGGCGGCTGGGACATGGCCGCGAGCGCCAGCATCGCGCGGCCGACATGGGCGGTACTGGTCATCACCCCCGGCATCAGCCGCACGCCCAGCCCCATCGCGGGCCCGGCAACGGTATAGAAGGGCCGCATCCAGGCGTGCGGGCTGCGTTCGTCGTGGGCGGGCGCGATGCCGCCGGGGCGCAGCATCACGGTGGTGACGGGCAGGGCGCGCAGGGCGGCTTCGGTCTCGCCCTTGACGCGCAGGGGCATGAGGCGGCTGTCGGGGTCGGAACGGGCGCCGGAGATGTAGAGCAGGCGCGCGCCGGGATTGCGCTCGGCGAATGCGCGGGCCACGTGCAGGGTGAGTTCGAGGGTGACGTGCCGGTAGGTGTCCTCCGGCGTGCCCAGCGGCGGCGCGCCCGCGCAGTAGAAGCAGGCATCGAACGGCGCGAGGCGCTCACGCACGCGGGTCAGCTCGTCGAACCGCTCCACCACCAGGTCTTCCACGCGCGGATCGGGGTGCGCGAGCGCGCGGCGGCCGAGCACCGCGACTTTCGACACCTCCGGATCCGCCAGCGCCTCCAGCAGCACGCCCTGTCCGACCAGTCCGGTCGCGCCAGTCATCAGGATGCGCATGCGAGCCTCGATCGGAGCGGGGGATTCGAGTCTAGCCACCTGCCGGTGTGGAGACTGCGAAGCCCGAGCGGGACGACGAGGATCCGGCCCCGATTTCCGCGACAATGGGCATCCCGCCGCGGCTTCCGCTTGCCCATGCTCCCACTGCGTGTGACGCTGATCTTCCTGGCGCTTGCGGCCAACACCGTGCTGCACGTCGTGCCGCTGCTGCTGGTGGCGCTGGTCAAGGCCGCGTTGCCGTTCGACCGCCTGCGCAAGGCCAGCAATACCGTGCTCACAGGCCTTGCGGAAAGCTGGATCGGGGCGAACGGCTGGATGGCGGACCGCTTCCTGCGCACGCGCATCGTCGTGGAGGAGGACGCGGCGCTGCAGGCCGACGGTCACTACCTCGTGCTGGCCAACCACCAGAGCTGGGTGGATATCGTGGTATTGCAGAAGGTGTTCAACCGGCGGATCCCGCTGCTGCGCTTCTTCCTCAAGCGGCAGCTGATCTGGGTGCCGCTGCTGGGGCTGGCGTGGTGGGCGCTGGACTTTCCGTTCATGGGCCGCCATACGCCGAAGCAGGTCGCGCGCCGACCCGAGCTTGCCAGGCGCGACATCGAAACCACCCGCCGTGCCTGCGAGAAGTTCCGCGAGATCCCGGTGGCGATCATGAACTTCGTCGAGGGCACGCGGTTCACCCCGGCCAAGCACGCCAGGCAGGGCGCACCGTACCGGCACCTGCTCAAGCCCAAGTCGGGCGGCGTGGCATTCGTGCTCGACGCGATGGGCGAAGGCCTGCACGCGATCCTCGACGTCACCATCGCCTATCCGGACGGACGGCCGACGATGGTGGACCTGCTGGCGAACCGTATTCCCGCCGTGCACGTGCATGTGCGCCAGCGCCCGATCCCCGCCGACCTGCTGCAAGGCGACTACCAGAACGACCGCGCCTTCCGCATCCGCTTCCAGCAATGGATGAACGGCTTGTGGCAGGAGAAGGATGCGGACCTGGCGCGTCTGCTGGGAGGCTGAGGCGGGAAGGGCAGGGCCGGAGGGCCGGGCAGAGACTGCCGCGAAGGGCAGGCGGATCGAGCCTGGTCGACGGACCCCGGCGATCCGCGTCCGCTCAGGCCTTCCGGGCCCGGTAACGCGCCATCTTGCTGGCCGCTCCGCAGGTGTCCATCGCACACCATTGCCGGCGATCGTTCCTGCTGGTGTCCAGGAACAGCCAGCCGCACCGGCTTAGACGCGGCAGCGTTTCAGACGGTCCTCGAAGGTCCGCAACTGCTCCAGCGCGCAGAGCGCGGACCGTCGCGTGACACGTATGCCGGGTACGTGCGCGGCACGGGCCTGGTCGAACATGCGCGGACGCCCGGCAGTCTCGGCGTGGCGATCGCGCAAAGGGACCTCGACGCGGACCGGTCGCAGATCGTCACGCTCAGCCTGTGGTCGTCGATGACGGCCATCGAAGCCTTCGCCGGCGTCGCTTGCGGGCATCGCGGTGGCACGAGGTCGAGGCCGGAACGACGCCGCCGCGCGCAGGCGGCAGGGTAGACTTCCCGTCCGTCGCACGCGATCGCGTGCCCGCCGCATGGCCGTGATGCCGGTCCCGTTCCGCATGGATGACGCGTCGAGATGAAACTTCCAGCCAGGTTCGGGGCCACGCTTTTCTGCCTCTTGAGCGCTGCAGCCATCGGTTGCAGCACCTCGCAATCCACCGCCGCGTCGCGTCCCGCCGAGGTGGCGTTGAACCTGGTGCCTGCGCCGCAGTCGATGGAGATCCAGCCTGGCGAGCTCCCGCTGCAGGGCCCGGTGAGACTGGAGGTGGATGCGGCTGCGCCCAATGCGCGGCGCGCGCTGGAGGAAGTGCTGGCGGGACTGGGCATCGCCACCGACGATGCGGCGACGACGCGCATCGGGTTGCGACTGTCGGACGACGCGGCCCCGGGCGAGGAAGGCTATCGACTGGTGGTCGCCGACGACGTCCAACTGAGCGCCCGCACCGATACCGGCCTGCTGCACGCTGTGCAGAGCCTGCGACAACTGCTGCCGGCGCAAGCGCAGCCCCGCTACCGCCTGCCGCGGATCGTGATCGCCGACGCGCCGGCGTATCGCTGGCGCGGCCTCTCGCTGGACGTGGCCAGGAGCTTCCTGTCGGTGGCGTACCTGGAGAAGACCATCGACCGGATGGCCTTCTTCAAACTGAATCGGCTGCACCTGCACCTGACCGACGACCAGGGCTGGCGCATCGAGATCATGCGCTATCCGAAACTGACGCAGATCGGTGGCGCCAGCGCGGTCGAGGGCGGGCGCAGCGGCCATTACACACAAGCGCAGTTGAAGCACCTGGTGGCCTACGCGCAGGCGCGCGGCATCACCATCGTCCCGGAGATCGACGTGCCGGGCCATGTGCAGGCCGCGCTGGCGTCGTACAACGAACTGGCCTGCGACGACGTGGAGAACCTGTCGCCGTACTCGGGCCGGGAGGTGGGCTTCAGCGTCCTGTGCCTGGACAAGCCCGACGTGGTGTATCCCTTCGTCCGCCATGTGCTGGAGGAAGTGATGGCGATCTTTCCCTCGCAGGAGATCCATATCGGTGGCGACGAGATCAAGCATCCGCTGTATGCGGACTTCGTCGCCCGGGCGGCGGCGATGGTGGACGCGATGGGGCGCACCGCCATCGTCTGGGAGGAAGGCTCGGTGGCCGATACCGATACCGACGTCGTGCTGCAACTGTGGAACGACCGCTACGACATCGCCGCGGCGGTCGAGGAAGGACACCCGCTGATCCTCTCGCCCTGCTCGTATCTCTACATCGATCACGGCAACTACGCGGGCCAGCCCGAGACCTACGACTGGTGCCGCAAGGAGGGCGTGCCGCTGGCGCGGCTCTACGCTTTCGACCCGGCCCCGTTCAGGACCGCGATCGGTATCGAGGCCGCGTTGTGGACGGAACTGGTGCACACCGATGCAGCCGCGGACAACCGGCTGTGGCCGCGTCTCGCCGCGACCGCGGAAGTGGCGTGGAGCCCGGCCGGGCAACGCGGCTACCACGGATTCCGCCAGCGCATGGGCGCCTTGCGGCCGCACCTGGACGCGATGGGGATCCGCTATCACCCCGAACCCGACCTGGGCTGGGATGCGCCTCGCTGAAGGCGATGAGGTTTCCCGTCGGGAACGTGACGCCACCGGATTCGTGACGCTCCGGCCGCTGCGCCGGTGCCGCTATCGGACATCGTCTCCGGCGCGGCCGTCCTGTGGCCTCAGGCGTAGCTGGCGGTTGCGGCACACGTCGATGTCGCGGTAGAGCAGGGTACGACCATCGTGGAACTCGACGCGCAGGTCCTGCCGGCAGCCGCCGTCGGCGGTGTCCAGCCAGATGGTGGTCGCGGTATTGCCGCCGCGCAGCGGCGCGCCGATGTCGACCGGGCGGAAGTCGCCGTCGCCCGAGCGGGCAACGGACAACGCGGTCACGCTGTCGTGGGTGGCGTTGAACAGCGAAAAGTAATGGCCGCTGCCGCGCCCGGCGTTCGCCTCGGCGGCGGAGGCAACGAGCAGGGCGGCCAGGGCGATGGCGTGCTTGAACGGCATGGTGCTTCTCCGGATGCGGGTCGGGCGGGCGCGAACGGTCGAGCGCGTGTGCGCCGGCACCCGCATCAGGCGCGGTCGCGGGCCTCCGGGATAGCGGTTCGGGACGAATCGTCGTGGCGGGCGCGCGAGTCGTAGCGGACGTGCCGCGACGCTTTGCGGGGTGCGGCGATACGCATACGATGCGGGCGTTCCCCACGGCAGGCGCGCGATGAAGGTCCGGCTCGGCACTAGCGAAATCGGCCTGTATCGTTACCTCGGCCTGTGGACCCTGGTGGCGTTCGTGTTCGCCGTGCAGGGCGTCGTGCACGATGCGCTCGCCGGCAACCTCTGGCCGCCGCCGACCTACCTGCGCTGGGCGCTGATCCAGTGGCTGCCTTGGGCCGCGCTCGCGCCGCTCGTGTTCCGGATCGCCGGGCGGCATCCGATCCAGGGGCCAGGGCGACTGCGGGCGCTGGCGACGCACGCCGCCGCGAGCATCGGGGTGACGGTGCTGGCGCTGGTGATGGGCGCGCTGGCGTCCACCTGGTTCGAACCCAGCGGGTTCGGGGAACAGTTCCGCCAGTTTGCAAGCAAGCACGCTGCCACCGGCATGCTGACGTACTGGGCGCTGCTGGCGATCCGGCAGGCGCTGCATTTCCGCGCCGAGCAGAGCCGGCGCGAGCTGGAGGCGAGCCGCCTGGCAGCGGAACTGGCGCAGTCGCGCCTGCGGGTGCTGCGCACCCAGTTGCAGCCGCACTTCCTGTTCAACACGCTCCACGCGATCTCCACGCTGCTGTCCGAGGACGTGACGTCGGCGGAGGACATGCTGCTGCGACTGAGCGATCTGCTGCGCGCGTTCCTCGAGGATTACGACGGGCAGGAGGTGAGCCTGCGCCAGGAACTGGTGCTGCTGGACCTGTATCTCGGCATCCAGCGGGTGCGCTTCAAGGACCGCCTGACCACGCGGATCTACATCGCGCCAGACACGATGGAATGCGCGGTGCCCAGCCTGATCCTGCAGCCGCTCGTCGAGAACGCCATCCGCCACGGCATCGGAGAACGCATCGGCGCGGATTGCATCGAGATCGAGAGCCGGCGCGAGGGCGACAGCCTCTGCCTGGAGGTGCGCAACCGCAACAGCTCGCTCGAAGGCAAGGGCGATTCGCCTTCAGGACGTGGCATCGGCCTGTCGAACACGCGCCTGCGTTTGCGGGAGCTCTATGGCGACGCGGCGCACGTGCGCCTGGACACGACCTGGCCGCAGGGCGTGGCCTGCCGCATCCGCCTGCCGTTCCGCCCGCTCGACGATCCGCAGGACGCGCCGGAAGTGGCGCCGGCATGAAGATCTCCGCCCTGGTGGTGGACGACGAGCCGATCGCGCGGCACGCGATCGTGCGCCTGCTGCGCGAGGACACCGACATCGAGCTGGCGGGCGAATGCGGCGATGGCGTGTCCGCGGTCGAGGCGATCCGGAGCGGGTCGCCGGACCTGGTGTTCCTCGACATCCAGATGCCCGCCATCACCGGACTCGATGTGGTGGCGACCATCGGCGCCGCGCGGATGCCGGCCACCGTGTTCGTCACCGCCTACGAGCAGTTCGCAGTGCGCGCGTTCGATGCCAATGCGGTGGACTACCTGGTCAAGCCGTTCGCACGCGAGCGGTTCGCCGACGCATTGCGACGGGTGAAGGCCCGGCTGTCCGCGGCGCGGGGCAACGACGCAGACCAGGCCGCGCGCATCGCGCAGGCGCTGCAGGACCTGCGCCAGCGCGACCGGTACCTGCGCCGCATCCCGGTGCGCGAGGACGAGCGCGTGTTGCTGCTCGACGTGGAGGACATCGTCTGGATCCGCGCCAACCGCAATGTCGTGCAGCTCCACGCCCGCGGCAAGGTGCACGAACTGCGCGAGACCATGGCGACGCTGGCCACGCGCCTGGATCCGGCCCGGTTCGCGCGGGTGCACCGTTCGGCGATCGTCAACATCGACCGGATCCGCGCGATCGACCCCTGGTTCAACGGCCACCACGTGGTAACGATGGACAACGGGCAGCAGTTGCGCATGAGCCGCTACCAGCACGAGACGTTCCTGCGGCTGGCGACCCTGCGGCACGAGGGTTGAGATCCCGGCCGGTCACGGAGAGCGGGCAGTCCGGGCCTAGCAGCAAAGGCGGCCGCACCGGGGCGGCATGGGATTGCAAGCCGTGATCAACTGCCACTCGGCGGGCAGGCGATGGACCGTGCCGGCCGGGTGATGCGGGATGTCCTGCAGACAGGGCGGGATCCGACTGGGCGCACGTGCCGCCCTTGTCCGCGTCTGCGCCTTTCCGGGCCGCGCGACGCTTCTGCGGCATAGGGCCGGCCCGATGGAAACGCGGAGGCCATGCAACACCGGGCCGAGCGGTGAGAGCAGGCCGTCGCATCGGTCAGGGCCGCCCGCAGGCCCGGCCGTCACCGTGCTTGTCGTGATTCGGAGTATGGTCTGCGTCGGAGGCCGTGGCACAGTCGTGGAGAGGTGCCCGCCGCGCCTCGACTACAGGTGTCGTGATGTCGTTGCAGATGTCCAGGACTGTCCTGCCTCCCGCACCTTCGACGGGCGACGCCTCCGCCAGCGAACGCTTCACGCGTGCGCTGGTCGCGCTGACGCGGCAGGTATGGAGCCCGGAGTGCACGTTCAGAACGGCGATTGCGGCGATCTGCGAGACCGCCGCGGACGCGCTGCAGATCGAGCGCGTCAGCGTCTGGAACTACGAGGCCGCCGACGGCCGGCTGCGCTGCCTGCATGCCTTCGATGCCATCTCGGGGTCGCACCTTCCAGTACAGCCGCTGGAGATGCTGTCGCTGGACGGCGACGGTTACCTCGCCTCGCTCGACGACATGCGCGTGCTCGAGGTGGCCGAGATGGACGACGGCGCGGAGATGGCGCGCTCGCACCTGGCCCTGCGCGACTACCTGCAGCGCCATCGCATCCAAGGGATGCTCGAGGCGCCGGCGTTCGTCGGCGGCGAGCTGCAGGGCGTGATCTGCCACGAGAGCATCCTGCGCGTGCGCAACTGGTCCGGCGCGGAAACCGTGTTCGCCGCCAGCATGGGCGACTACGTGGCGATGGCGTTCGAGATCGCGCGCCGTCGCCGCGCCGAGGCCGAGGTGGAACACCTGCGCCTGCACGATGCCGCCACCGGCCTGCCCAACCGCGCCTACCTCACCGAGCTGATCCGGCAGCGCCTGCTGGCCACGCCACTGCGCCGGGAGCAAGTGCTGGCGGTGGTGAACGTGCAGGTGGACGTGAGCGGCGGCGTCGCCTGGTCGGCCGGCGCCCCGACCGTGGACGACGTGCTGGGCCGCATCGCACGGCAGTTGCGTTCGCTGATGGGCACGGACACCGAGCTCGCGCGGACAGGCTCGGATGGATTCACCTTCCTGGTCGGCGCGAATCCGTCGAAGCGCTCCGTCATCCGCCTGGCCGAAGCGGTGCTGGCGACGGTCGAATCGATGGACTGGCAGCATACGGACGTCGATCCCGGCGTGGCCGTGGGCATCGCCGTGGCCGACCGCGGGTCGGCGCTGGACGCGCCCGCCCTGCTGCAGCAGGGCGAGGAAGCGGCCGCCCGGGCGCGCGCCGCGGGGCGGTTCGGCTATGCGATGTACGACGCGGAGCACCACGCGGCGCTGGTGGAAGGCTTGCGCCTGGAACGCGCATTGCGCGATGGCTTCGCCAATGGCGAGTTCGAACTGCACTACCAGCCCGAGTTCGACGCCCACAGCGGTCGCTGGGTCGCGGCCGAGTCGCTGCTGCGCTGGCGCGTGGGCGGCGAACTGCGGGTCGCGGGCGAGTTCATCGGCGTGCTGGAGCCGTCGCGGCTGATGCTGGACGTCGGACGCTGGGTGTTGCGCCAGGCCTGCCTGGACGCCGTGGCATGGCCGCGCAACGCCGACGGACACGAGGTCACGGTGCGGGTGAACGTCTCGGCCCGCCAGTTCGACGAATCCGGCCTGGTGGAGGATGTGCGGGCGGCGCTCGATGCGTCGGGGCTGGATCCGGCCCGCCTGAGCCTGGAACTGACCGAAACCACCCTGATGCGCGACGTCGACCGCGCGCTCGAGCTGCTGCGGCCGCTGCGCGAGACCGGCGTGCAGGTGGCGATCGACGACTTCGGCACCGGCTATGCGTCGCTGGTCTACCTCAAGTGCCTGCCGGTCGATGCGCTCAAGATCGACGGCAGCTTCGTGCAGGGCATGCTCGAGAACAAGGGCGACCGCGCCATCGTCCAGGCGATCGTCAACCTCGCCGCGGCGTTCGGCATCGAGGTGATCGCCGAGGGCGTGGAGACGCCGGAGCAGCAGGCGGCGCTGCTGGCGGCGGGCGTGCACCGGATGCAGGGCTGGCTCTACGGCAGGGCGTTGCCGAACCCGGCGCTGTGTGGCGTGATCGGTTCGCGACCGGCTTCCGCGGGCCCTGCGTCCGATCCGGAACCGGCTCCCGACGGTCAGGACGCCAGCCCGGTTCCGTAACGCCGGCGGCGCCCGGCACGCGGCCCTTCCCGATGTCCGCGGGCCCGCCTCCGATCGCGCGCGCTCCGGGCAGGCGGCGCGCCGTCGCGCTCATCGTTCCCCGTCCGGTGGCCCGCGCTTGACGGCATACATCGCCTGGTCGGCGTGGGCGAGCAGGCTGGCGGCATCCTCGCCATCGCCGGGAAAGCAGGCCACGCCCACGCTGGCATCGAGCTGGAACGGACGCTCCGCCACGCGGTCGACCTGGCGCAGCCTGGCACGCAGGCCCTCGGCGACACGGCGGGCGGCAGCGGCGTCCCTGCATCCGGGCAGCAGCACCACGAACTCGTCGCCGCCCACCCGTGCCGCCACGTCGCCATGTCGCAGGCCCTGCTTCAGCCGGCCGGCGACGTCCTGCAGCAGGCGGTCGCCGGCGTCGTGGCCGCCCAGGTCGTTGGCCGCCTTGAAGCCGTCCAGGTCCACGTAGAGCAGCGCGAGCCGGTCACCGGTCGCACGCGCATGCGAGAGCGCGCGCGTCAGCGCCTGCTGCAGATGGTGGCGGTTGGGCAGCCCGGTCAGCGTGTCGTGGCTGGCGAGATGCTCCAGTTCCTCTTCGACGCGCCGCAACTCGGTGGCTTCGCGACCCACGCCGATGCGCACGCGATGGTCCGGATGCCAGCAGGCCGACCATTGCATGTCCACCACGTGGCCGAGCTTGTGCACGTAGCGGTTGCGGAAGTGGCGCTGGATCGCCCCGGCGGTGACCTCCGCGGCCTGGCGCATGGTGTCCTGGCGATCCTCCGGGTGGACGAACTCGAAGGCCTGCCGGCCCAGCACTTCCGCGGGGCGATAGCCGAGGATGCGCTCGAAGCTGGCGCTCACGTACAGGTAGCGGCCGTCCTCGTCGACCACGCAGACGGCATCGGGCAGCAGGTCGAGTACATCCGCAAGCGGCGGCAGGGTCGGATTCATCGTTCGGCAGGCGGTTGCGCTGGAAAACAGGTCGCGAACAGCATGACAGGGTCCGCGCGCGGGGGCTGGAACGGACGGTCGGCCTTCCGGTCGACGCGCCTGCGCACCCGGATCGACCGGGCGGATTCCGGTCCGTGGCGCGTATGCCCCCCGCGAAGCGCGGGGGCGCGGCAGCCCTTGCCCGGGCAGCCCGCCGTGCCGGCCCTGGGCCGCTGGCCCGACAGGGATCGCCCATGACCAACGGCAGCTTGCCTGCGGGTGCCGGCGTTCGCCAGCATGGGGGCCCTCGACCTCCGGAGTGCGTGATGAGGAAGCTTCGCGACGCGTGCCTGCTGGCCGTGCTCCTGTCCTCCGCCGCATCCGCGCGTGCCGGGGACGAGGTGCCGACCCGTGAGCACCTCGTGCCGCCCGGTGCGGAACGCGCGTACCACGCGTGGCACTACACGCCGGTCGTCAAGGTGAAGGACATGGTGATCGTCTCGGGGATCCCGGCGGCGGGGCCGGGCACGTATGAAGACAAGGTGCGGCGGATGTTCGAGTCGCTCAAGCGGCACCTGGAACTGGCGGGCAGCAGCCTGGCGGACGTGGTGGAGCTGACCAGCTTCCACACCGGGCCGACCGATGCCGAGGGCTTCCAGGCCGAGTTCGCGAAGTTCGGGCCGATCCACCACGAATACTTCCCGTCGCACTATCCGGCGTGGAGCGCGGTCGGGACGTCGGCGTTGCTGGCCGAGGGCGCGGTGGTCGAGCTGCGTGCGGTCGCGATCATCGGCTCGGGGCGCGCACCCAGGGCGGACGTCCCACTTCCGGATCACTGAGCGCGCAAGGCATCGACCACCACGCCGGTGGTCGATTCGTGACGTTCCGCGGGCGCGGCCCGCTGGCAAGGCCGTGCATCCAATGCAGGCGCAGCCTGTGCCGGGCCCGGCCTCCAGGCGTCGGGGCTTCGCGTGCCTCACTCGCCCCGGGGGCTGCGCTTCGATGGATCCACGTCGCCCGCCAGCGTCCACACGATGTCGCGGCCCTGCGGGTCACGGCTGAGATGGAAATGGGCCGGCGCGTGCCGGGCGAGTTTCCGGTATTCCGCGTTCGCGCCCGCGCCCTGCACGGCGACCGGCACGATGTACAGGCCGGCGGCGTCGATCGTCCTGCGTGCGTGACTGTCGGCAAGGTCGCCGATGTCGAGGATCGTACCGCCGCGCTCCAGCAGCGGGTCGTCGAACCCGATCAGCAGGTCCGCCCTGGCCGGGGGCGTGCCGGGCAGGACCAGGGTGCCGCCCTCGACGCGCAGGTCCGCCCAGTCGCGCCCGTTCTCGGGCAGTTGCTCGTACGCGGCGCGCGGCAGGCCCGCGTGCGCACCGGTGGCGATGGCGTCGAGCGCGCCGACGAGGGCAAGGAAGTTGAGCTTGCGCAGTTGCTGCTTCTGCAGGTCGCCCTCGATGCCGCCGGACTCGATCAGGATGGTGGACACGCCGGCCCGGGCGGTGAGGTCGCCGAACGCGCGCGGATTGAAGGTGTCGTCCCACCTGGCGATGTATCCGGCGATGTAGGGCTCGAGCACGGCGCGGATCGCGACCGACACTTCCATGGCGCGCGCCCGCGACGCATCCACCTCGCGGGCGGCGTTGGCCGGCGGGGCGAGCAGCGCGATGGCGGTGCCGCGGCTGGTGTCGCCGACCCGGGTACCGACGTCCTGGTCGTGCAGGTTGAAGCCGAAGTGGGGCTCGATCCGCTCGCGCAGGTCGTGCAGGGCGCGCCCTTCGGGCGTGGCCAGCGCACGCGCGTCGCGGTTGATGTCGATGCCCTGCGCGTTGCGGCGCTGGAAGCGCGCCGCACCGTCGGGATTCATCACCGGCAGGAAGTGCAGGGTGGTGCGCTGGCGCAGCCGCTGCACCAGCGGGTGGCGCGGATGCTCGCCGAGGAAGCGGAACAGGTCGGCGATCGACATCGACGCGGTGCTCTCGTCGCCGTGCATCTGCGACCACAGCAGCACGCGCGTGTCGCCGCGGCCCCACGACACGTGGCGCAAGGGGCGCCCCTCGACGCTGCGGCCCACCACTTCGGTGTCGAAACCGCCGGCCTCGTCCGCCAGCGGACCGGCGACGGACCACCAGTGCTCCGGCGCGAAGCGGCGGTCTTCCAGCCCAGCGACCCGGATGCGCTGGTCGTACAGCGCATCGAGCGTCCCGAGCCAGGCCGGTGCGGGCGGCAGGGCCACGGCACCGGGGTCCGGAGTCGCCTGCGTGTCGCGGGCATCGGACACGGCCGGCCACAGCAATGGCAACAGCGACAGCGAAAGTGCGAGAAGTCGACGCATGGTGGCGATGCTCCGTGGCGGAACGTCGCATGCTCCGAAGCGGCTCTGTCCTTGTCAAACGGGTGCGAGGACGCGGCGCGGGCAGGGGGCGCACAGCGCCCCCGGGTGCGCTTCGCTTACCCGGGCTACGGGTATGCGTGCAATGAATCGCGAAGCGGGCGGGTGTGTTCAGCTTGTTCAGTTCGATGCGCACGTGGAACGCGTCGCTGCGCGCTGCTTTCCTTCGCTTGCGCGCGAGCCGGTGGCGTGAGGCCTGTCGCCCTCCGCAAAGCGGTGAACCGTCCCTGACCGCGCACGCTGGAAGTCGCGTGCGGGCGCGCTGCTCGCGAATCACGTACACATGGTCATGGCGATGTCGCCGGTAGGGTAGGCGACATGAAAACTTCTGCAGTCAAACGACCGGCGCAATCCGCCGGCGGCGAAATGTCTTCCCGCTTCCTGTCCTTCGTCGACGATCCCGCCTTTCCGTGCGTGGGATCGAAGGCGGCCCTGGCACGCGATGCGATCCAGACGCAGGAATTCGCCCGGCTGGGCCATCGCGCCAACGACGTGCCGCTGCTCGATGCGCTGGTGGAGTTCGCAGCCGGCATCGACGACGCGCCGGAAGACGATACGACGGTCCATTCCTTCGTGGCCCTGTTCGACGGGCCGACGGATGCGGACGAGCGCCGTTTCGAGGCGATGCTCTGGTCGCAGCTGCAGCGCCTGCACGACGTGGATGCGGGCCGCGGAACCGCGTGGGCGGCGGACGTGAGCCGCGATCCCGACGATCCGCGCTTCAGCCTCAGCCTGGCGGGCCACCCGTTCTTCGTGATCGGCCTGCATCCGGGCGCCTCCCGGCTGGCGCGGAGGTTCGACTGGCCGGCGATGGTGTTCAACTCGCATCGCCAGTTCGACCGCCTGCGCCAGGACGGCCGCTACGCGAAGATGCAGGCGGCGACGCGTGCGCGCGATCTCGCCCTGCAGGGGTCGCTCAATCCGAACCTGGCCGACTTCGGCACCGCGCCCGAGACCAGGCAGTACAGCGGTCGCGAGGTCGAGGCCGGGTGGACGTGCCCGTTCCATGTCAGGAAGCCGCGATGAGCGCAGCGCCAGCGGTCGAACGCATCGCGCCATGCTCCGGGCGCGCCGTGGAGCTCGATACCGGAGACGAACTGGTGGTCATCGACCCGATGGGCCAGCAGGTGAGCGATCTCACCGCGTTCTCGCGCGATGACACGAATGAATACCTGTCGTCCGGGCGCTCGATCGACTATGCGTCGAAGCTGTGGCTGACGCGCGGCGACTTGCTGTACTCCAACCGCAGCCGCGCGATGTTCACCATCCTCGAGGACACCTGCGGCCGCCACGATTTCACCCTGACGCCGTGTTCCAAGGAGATGTTCGAGCGTCTGTATGGGGAAGTAGAGGGGAGGCCCGGCTGCGAGGGCAACCTCGCCGCGGCGCTGGCGCCCTGGGGCATCGGCCGCGACCGCATCCCGATCGCCTTCAACATCTTCATGAACGTCACCGTGGACGGCGAGACCGGCAAGGTAGCCGTGCTGCCGCCGCTGAGCGGACCCGGAGACTTCATCCGCCTGCGTGCCGAAATGCCGCTCGTGGTCGCGATGACGGCGTGCTCGGCGGGACAGTCGAACAACTTCAGCTACAAACCGATCGACTTCCGGGTGGAACGCGCGCCGTCAGGATGAAACTGGCTGTGCCGACGCTGGCGCAGGATGCGCCCATCTCCGGTGGCGCCGGCGCTCCGGCTGTTCAACGCCTGTGACGCAGCCTCGGTGCATACGGCAGCACGAACATGTACAGGCCGCTGGCCATCAGCAGGAACAGCGGCGGCAATGGCGAATAGACCACCCAGGCGGGCGGTTCGCCGAAGGCCATGGCGACGAAGTTGGCGATGACCGTCGAGGTGAAGCCGATCGACAGCCAGCGGTGCGCCTGCCGGATCCACGCATTCATCGCGCTGCCGCCTGGATCATCTTCCAGCCGTTGCCGGACGGATCGCGGAAGGTGGCGTCCACGTTGCCGTAGCGGTCGACCGGCTCCTGGGTGAACTCGACCCCGAGCGCACGCAGGCGCGCATAGTCGCCGCGACAGTCGTCCACGTGCAGGACCAGCGGCGGCATGGCGCCCTTGGCGACGATTTCCTGCAACGCCTGTGCGGTGGCCGCATCGTGCACCGGCGGCCCCGGCAGGAACAGGCCGAGCTGGAACGACGGCTGTTGCGGATGCTGCACCGTCAGCCAGCGGTAGTCGCCGTTGCGCGCGTCCGTGTGGACGCGGAACCCGAGCGCCTCGACATAGAACTTCAACGCCTCCTCCTGGTCGCGGACGTACAGCCCGACTACCCCGATTCCCTTGCTCATGTGACCTCCGGTCGTTTGGACGCGGGGATGCTATCGGCCGCCTGCCCGCGCCGCTTCTCCGAAACTGCGGTGGTGAGGGCGGGGCGCTGGGCCGCGGCGAGGTAGCAAGGCGGCACCCGGTCCAGCGGATGCGCCGCCGCCTGCTGCCGTGCGCGCAGTTCGCCCGGGCTCTCGCCGGTGATGTCGCGGAAGGTGCGGCCGAAGGTGCCCAGGCTTTGCCAGCCGGTCTGGAAGGCGATGTCGGTGATCGGCAGGTCGGTGTCGCGCAGCAGGGTCGTGGCCCGCTCGATCCGCCGCGTGAGCAGGTAACGATGCGGCGGTACGCCGAAGGCATCCTTGAACGATCGCGCGAAGTGCGCCTCGGACACGCCGCTCACCTGCGCCAGCCTGTGTACCGGCCAGGCCTCGTGCGAGGCGGCGTCCATCCGGTCCTTCGCGCGCAACAGGCGGCGCAGCAGCCGGGGGTCCCGGCTTGCGCGCGCTTGTGCGGGATCGGCCGCGGAGGCGTCAGCAGCGGATGGGGGGCAGGGCCTGCGCATCGGCGTGTAGTTTGCATCCGTTTCTATGGAGGCGCGTCCGCCTTCCGGTCACGACAGCGACGACGGCCGGCGCGTGCGCACGTGGATGCGCCGGCGGGTCGACGGCATTCGCGACGTTGCCTGTCCGCGAGGGACGCCGCGCATCGTTGTGGTGGTAACAGGCCCGTGCAAGGGTGCGGGCAGGGTTCACAGCGAGGAAGGACCTCATGAGGATCTCGATCGAACGTGCAGTGGTGCTGCTGGCCCTGGCCTCGTCAGCCGTCCCGGCCCAGGAAAGCGCACGGCCCGAAGCCTCGAAGGCACCGCAGCCGGAAAGCGCTGCGGGGAAGCCGTCCAGTGCGCATGTGGCGATCTCGCTGGGCGATGGCCGGACGATCGAGCGGAGCCGTGAAGCTGCAACCGGCGAAATCGCCGTGCCTCGCCAAACAACCGCCCCGACAGGATCCAGCCCGGCAGCTCCCCAATGCGAACGAAAGCGGACCGGGCGCATTGCTCCGCCGCCACCTGCACGACCCTGATCCCCGCGAGCTGGCTGGCTTCAGGCCCGCCCTACGGCGCGGCGATGCCGGTCAGTTCGGCGCTCAGCTCGACCAGGCGCGCACGCGCTTCGGGGTCGCTTGCCTGTGGGTCGAAGGGCGTGGCCGGTTTCCCTTCCACGTAGAAGGCGCCAGGCCGGAGCGAGGGCGCGGTGACCAGGCCCATCACGTGGTCGCGTCCTTCGGCGACGGTGGTGCGGGCGGGGACGCCGATGCCCCTGACCATGGTGGTGTCCATCAGCGTCGCCGGGTGCAGGGAGATCATGGTGACTCCGCGTGCGGCGAACGCGGGTGCGAGCTCCATGGTCATCATGACCTGCGCCAGCTTGCTCTGCCCGTAGCCACGCTGGTGGGCGTCGGGCTTCTCCAGCATGACGTCGTCGAAATCGATCGCGTGTGCGCTGATCGAGGAGACGTTGACGACCCGCGACGGCGCCGCGGCCTGCAGGTTCGGCAGCAGGCGGTTCGCGAGGATCCAGCCGGCGAGATAGTTGACGACGAACTGCAGTTCGTGGCCGTCTTCATTGGCGCTGCGCCGCGGCGCCTGGCGGATGGCGATGCCGGCATTGTTCACCAGCAGGTCCAGCCTGGGATGTTGCTTGGCGATGATGTCCGCGAACTCGCGCACGGCCTGCAGGGACGAGAAATCGGCGGCGACGAAGCGTGCCGAGCCCTTTTCCGACCGCGTGATCTCGTCGACCACGTCCTGGCCACGCTGCGCATTGCGGCCATGGACGATGACATGTGCGCCGTCGGCCGCAAGCGCCAGCGCAAGTTCGCGACCGAGTCCGTCGGTGGATCCTGTCACCAGTGCGGTCTTGCCGGCGTAGGAAAGCGGCGCTTCGGAATCCTGTGCATGCGCCGGCGCCAGCGCGAGCAGGAAAGACAGGGCGAATACGGCCGACAGGATTCGCATGGCAGTTCTCCGCCAGGGCAGGGGAACAGCATAGGCGATCGCAGGGCGTGGTTCACGTGCCCGGGACTGCGGCGACGTCCGGCTCCCTGCATCGGAGGAAGCAGGGAGCGACTGGTTGGCCGGGAAGCGCCGCACAAGGGGCCGGATCGGCAGCGGGGCCGTGGCCGGATGCCCGATCGCGATCGTGGACGTTAGACTGCGCTGCATTCCCAGCCGCCTGTCGGATCGATGATCAACAACGACGTCCTGCGCAGCATCCGCTACATGCTCGACCTGAGCGACCAGAAGGTGATCGACATCGCCGCACTGGCAAGCCCCGCGTTCGTCCTGGACAGGGACGAGGTGCGCGCGATGCTGCTGAAGGAGGACGAGCCCGGATACGTGCCCTGCCGCGACGAGGTGCTCGCGCACTTGCTCGACGGGCTGATCGTGCACCTGCGCGGGCGCGAGGAGCGCAGGCCCGCCAGGCCGGTCGAGAAGCGCATCAGCAACAACGTGGTGCTGAAGAAGCTGCGGGTGGCGTTCGAGCTCACCGACAGCGACATGCACGCGATCTTCGCTGACGCGGGCTTTCCGGTGACCAAGCCGGAGCTCTCTGCGCTTTTCCGCCAGGCCGGGCACCGCAACTTCCGTGCCTGCGGCGACCAGCTGCTGCGCAATCTCCTGAAGGGACTGACGTTGCGCCTGCGCGGCGCACAGGCCTGAGGGGGCGGCACGCGTCGCCAGGCGTCGCCGCACATGCGTGGCGACGCAACCCGCCGGACGACGCCGACGCGCGGTCTTCCCCCGGCTTTCACGGCGCCTGCCTAAGCTGTCGCCGATGAGGCAGCTCTCCGACACCTTCTGGAACATCCGTGGCGTGCACCGGGTCGGCGGCGTGCTCGACATCGGGACCCAGATGTCGCTGGCGCGGCGTGCCGATGGCCGCTTCGTGGTCATCGATGGCTGCGCGCTCGACGACGCGCAGCGCGATGCGCTGCTGGCGCTCACCGGAAATGGCGAACGCGTGGCGGCCGTGGTCCACGTGCACCCGTTCCACACCCTGCACGTGGAGTCGACACGGCGGTTGTTCCCGGACGCCACCCTGTACGGCACCGCGCGCCATCGCAGGCGGTTGTCGTCGCTGCCCTGGACGGGACCCCCGGTGGAGGCCTGGGGCGAGGATCATCCGCTCGTCGACGTGTTCGATCTGTCCGTGCCGGACGGCGTGGATTTCGTGTGTGCGGACGAGCGCGTGCACGTCGCTTCGGTGCTGGTCCGGCATCGAAGCGACGGCATCGTGCACGTCGACGACACGCTCAACGTTCTGGCGGCGCCGGGCCTGCTGCGCCCACTGCTCCCGCAGTCGTCGCTGCGCATGCACCCCTTGCTGTCGCGTGCGCTCAAGCCGGAAGCCGGCGCGGCCGATGCGTATGCCGCGTGGGCGCGGATGCTGGCATCGCGCTGGTCCGGAACGCGCATCGTGTGCGCTGCGCACTCGGCCGTGCGGGAGCTCGGGGACGGCGGCTTCGCGCGGGAAATGGCGTCGGCGCTGCGCCGCGTGACGCGCACGCTCGACGGTCACCGGGCACGCCACGGCTAGGGATGCGGCGAAGGCAACCGGAGCCCGGCTGGCAGGCCGCAAGCATGTCGCCCAGGAACCCCTGCACGGCCCGCGCCATGCCCTCGGCGGATTCATCGCGCCGGCTTCGACCGGGGCGAGCGGCATGACAACCTGCGGCAGGCCCGATGCCCGCTAGAACCACATGTCCCGCACGCAGCGACCGTCGGGGGGCAGGTCGTCGAAGCTGTCGAGGCCATCGAAATGGTCGATCGGCAGATGCGCGACCGCGTCGGGATCGGCCAGCCGCACGTTGACCGCCATCCGGCGTCGCCCGCCTTCATGCAACCGCAAGCCGCGCCAGCACACCACGCAGGCGCAGGCGGGGCAGAAGTGGATCTCGAGCGCGGGGTCGGCCTTGGCCACGCGGGTGTAGATACGGGTGTCGCCGTCGATGGCGATGCGTTCATGCTCGTAGTCGTAGGCCCACAGCGCCCCGTAGCGGCGGCACAGGGTGCAGTTGCAGGCCGTGACCGGTCCCGGGTCGCCCGACATGCGCCAGCCCGCATTGCCGCAGTGGCACCGGCCGGACAACACGTCGGTACTCGAGTCCTGTTCCGGGAGCGACATGGCGTGTTTCCTGTCCGGGGGAGAGCCGCGGGTGCGGCAGGCGATCGCATCGTGCGGGAGGCAGGGCCGTCGAGTCTATTCCCCGGCAGGTGCTGGCGTGGCGTTGCGATCGGCCACCGAAGCGGCGATCAGCGACGCCACGCCGCGCGGGTCTTCCTGCTGCGCGACGTGCCCGCCGGGGAAGGTGCGGATGGTCCAGCCGCGGGCCTGCGCGTTCTGCCAGCTCCTGTCGGTCTTCGCACGCTGCTCCGCGGACTGGTCCTTCGGCACGAAGGCGACATAGGTCACCGGCAGTGCCAGCGCGGCGGGATTGCGGTAGGACACCGGCTGGTTGAAGCACTTGATCGACTGCTTGACGTTGTACGGCGGCTTCGCGCCGGGCTCGACCCACGGCACCTGCATGAAGCCGTCCCTGAAGCGCTCCGGATCGGGCGGCGAATCGTTGCCGAACAGGTCCCAGATCGACTGGCCGTCTTCCGGCACGGCGGCGTCGAGGAACACCACATGGCGCAGCCGCCCGGGGATCCGGTCCATGACGCCGGTGACCACCATGCCGCCGTAGCTGTGGCCGGTGAGCACCACGTCGTGCAGGTCCTCGAACAGGATCAGGTTGACCACGTCGTCGATATGGGTCTGCAGGTCGATGTCGGCGCTGTTGAGGTGCTCGCGCTCGCCCAGGCCCGTGAGGGTGGGGCGGTAGACCGTATGCCCGTCATCGGTCAGGAACTGGCCGGTGCGCTTCCATTCCCAGCCGCCGGCGGTGGCGCCATGGACGAGCACGAAGGTCTGCTTTTCGGCGGCGAGCAGAGGAGCGGCGACGCAAGCGAGCAGCATGGCGCCGAGGAGCGTCGCGATGACGCGGTGTGGGAACGGGTTCATGGCGGTCTCGCAAACTTGGCAGGAGGCGGATTCCGCGACAGGGTGCCATGCGCGATGGACGCCGCGGCGGGGAAACCGGCTGCGATTCCGTAATGCGATGGCGACATGCCGGCAGGGAATCGTTCGTCGGCGCAAGCGAAAGCCGCAGCCTGCCGGCGTAACGTCAGGTCGACGGCGCATGCGCAGGCTCCGTACCATGCCCGGCACCAACCCGGTCCGTCCGGACCGGACACACACGCTATCCGGGGAACGAGCGATCCCGACCAACGTCGATCCGCCGCCGCCCAGCCGCCTGCAACTGCCGCCCGGGCCCTGGGCGACCGTGCTCGAAGCCCTGTGCGCGCACTTCCCGCGCGTGGACGAGGCCACCTGGCGCGACCGCTTCGCGCGCGGCCGCGTGCTGGACGGCGACGGGCGCGCGCTCGATGTCTCGACCGCGTACCGCGTGGGCGCCGAGGTCCGGTATTTCCGGGAGGTGGCGGACGAGCCCGACATCCCGTTCGCCGAGACCGTGATCCACGCCGACGCGCACCTGGTGGTGGCCTGCAAGCCGCACTTCCTGCCGGTGGCGCCGACGGGCGCGTACGTGCGCGAGACGCTGCTGACGCGACTGGTCCGCCGCCTCGGGAATCCCTCGCTGGTACCGCTGCACCGGATCGACCGCGAGACGGCCGGACTGGTGATGTTCTCGGCCGATCCCGGCAGTCGCGCGGCCTATTCGGCGCTGTTCCGCGAGCGGCGCATCCGCAAGCATTACCTGGCCCTCGCGCCGCCATTGCCCGATCTGGCGTTTCCGCACGTGCACCGCAGCCGGCTGGCGCGCGGCGAGCCGTTCTTCCGCATGCGCGAGGTGCCGGGCGCGCCCGACAGCGAGACACTGATCGAGGTGGTCGCGCGCGGCGAACACGCCTGGACCTACCGCCTGGAAGCGGTCACCGGGCGCAAGCACCAGTTGCGGGTGCACATGGCGGCGCTGGGCGCGCCGATCCTGCACGACCGATTCTATCCGGCGTTGCAGGACCCCGGGCCGGACGAGCACCGCCGACCGCTGCAACTGTTCGCCCACGCGCTGGCCTTCGACGATCCGCTCGACGCAGCGCCCCGACGTTTCGTGGCGGCGCCGGATTTCGCGGTCGCGGCCATGCCGCCGCAATAGGGGCCAATGGCCCCAGGTCAAGATTGCGGACAGGAACGGACAGGTCGGGATGCAGACTCCCGGTTACGGGACACTGCCGCCGCCGACAGTCCGGTACGATCCCCGCCTCGTTCACGCGTCACCGCAGGATTGCCGTGTCTTCCATCATTTCGATCCAGAACCTCAGCAAGACGTACCGGTCGGGTTTCCAGGCCCTCAAGTCGGTCGACCTGGAGATCCGCAAGGGCGAGATCCTCGCGCTGCTCGGGCCCAACGGCGCCGGCAAGACCACCCTGATCAGCATCGTCTGCGGCATCGTCAACCCGAGCGAGGGCACGGTGACCGCCGACGGCCACGACATCGTGCGCGACTACCGCGCCGCGCGGGCGAAGATCGGCCTGGTGCCGCAGGAACTGTCGACCGACGCGTTCGAGACGGTGTGGGCCACGGTGAAGTTCAGCCGCGGCCTGTTCGGCAAGGCGCCGGACCCGGCGTACCTGGAGAAGGTGCTGCGCGACCTGTCGCTGTGGGACAAGAAGGACAGCAAGATCATGACCCTGTCCGGAGGCATGAAGCGCCGGGTGCTGATCGCCAAGGCGCTGTCGCACGAACCGGCCATCCTGTTCCTGGACGAACCCACCGCGGGCGTCGACGTGGAGCTGCGCCGCGACATGTGGGAGATGGTGCGCAAGCTGCGCGAGAGCGGGGTGACCATCATCCTGACCACGCACTACATCGAGGAAGCCGAGGAGATGGCCGACCGCATCGGCGTGATCGACAAGGGCGAGCTGGTGCTGGTGGAGGACAAGCACGTGCTGATGCGCAAGCTGGGCAAGAAGCAGCTGACCCTCGCGCTGCAGGAGCCGCTGGAGCGGATCCCCGGGGAGCTGTCCACGCTGGCGCTGGAGCTGGCCGACGAGGGCCGCACCCTGGTCTACACCTTCGATTCGCAGACCGACCAGACCGGGATCGCCGCGCTGCTGCGGCGGCTGGGCGAGCTGGGGATCGACTTCAAGGACCTGCATTCGAGCGAGAGCTCGCTGGAGGAGATCTTCGTGGGCCTGGTGCACGCCGGCGGCCGGGAGGCACGCGCATGAACTGGCACGCGATCCGCGCGATCTACCGTTTCGAGATGGCGCGCACCTTCCGCACCATCACCCAGTCGATCGCCTCGCCGGTGCTGTCGACCTCGCTGTACTTCGTGGTGTTCGGCGCGGCCATCGGCTCGCGCATGGGCGAGATCGACGGCGTTTCGTACGGGGCGTTCATCATCCCCGGCCTGATCATGCTGTCGCTGTTGAACGAGAGCATCTCCAACGCCTCGTTCGGGATCTACATGCCCAAGTGGGCGGGCACGATCTACGAACTGCTCTCCGCGCCGGTGTCGTACGTCGAGGTGGTGATCGGCTACGTCGGCGCGGCGGCGACCAAGTCGCTGATGCTGGGCGTGCTGATCCTGGTGACGGCGCGCGTGTTCGTGCCCTACGAGATCGCGCATCCGCTGTGGATGCTGGCCTTCCTGCTGCTGACCGCGGTCACCTTCAGCCTGTTCGGTTTCATCATCGGGCTGTGGGCCGACGACTTCCAGAAGCTGCAGGTGATCCCGCTGATGATCGTGACCCCGCTGACCTTCCTGGGCGGCGCGTTCTACTCGATCAGCATGCTGCCGCCGGTCTGGCAGAAGATCACCCTGTTCAATCCCGTGGTGTACCTGATCAGCGGCTTCCGCTGGAGTTTCTACGGGGTCTCCGACGTCGGCGTGGGCATCAGCATGGCGGCGATCCTGGGCTTCCTCGCGCTGTGCCTGGGCGCGGTGTGGTGGATCTTCAGGACCGGCTGGAAGCTCAAGGCCTGAGTCCGCCGGCGGTAACCGGGTGGGTCCGCGCCCGCCTTCGACCGCGATGGCGCAAAGCGGCGATCCGGTCCGGCTGCGGATCCGGATCGAGTGAGCGGGTGGTGCGCAACAGGCGATTCATGGGGGTTGCGGCGTGACGCAGCCTTACGGGCCGCCGCATAAGGTGTGCCTGCTCCGTCCACGGACCCCGCATGCGCAAGCCCCCGCACAATCCGCACGACCTCGGCCGCCACGACCTGGACGATATCCTCGGCACCATCGACGAGGAGGTGCGGCAGCGTTTCGGCGAAGGCAAGGTCGCCGACTACATCCCCTCGCTGGCCGACGTGCCCAGGGACCGCTTCGGCATCGCCCTGGCCTTGCCGGACGGCGCGGTCCACGAAGCGGGCCATTCGCGCGAGCGCTTCTCGATCCAGAGCGTGTCCAAGGTGTACACGCTGACGCTGGCGCTGGAGGCGATCGGCGAGGAGCTGTGGAAGCGGGTCGATCGCGAGCCGTCCGGCGATCCGTTCAACTCCCTGGTGCAGCTGGAGTACGAGAAGGGGATCCCGCGCAATCCCTTCATGAACGCCGGCGCCTTGATCTCCGCCGACGTGATCCTGTCGAATTTCGAGGATGCGGAGGCGACGCTGCTGGCCTTCATGCGTGCCCGCTCGGGCAATCCAGACGTGGGCACGGACGAAGTGGTGGCCAGGTCCGAGCGCGAGAGCGGCTACCGCAACGTGGCCGTGGCCAACTTCATCCGCAGCTTCGGCAACATGGACAACGACGTGCAGGATGTCCTGGATTTCTACTACCTGCAGTGTTCGCTGCGGATGGACTGCGTGGATCTGGCGCGCAGCGTGCGCTACCTGGCCGATGCCGGCCATTGCGCGTCGTCGGACGTGCAGGTGACCACGGCGGAGGGCGCGACGCGCATCAATTCGCTGATGATGACCGCGGGCACCTACGATGCGGCGGGCGACTTCGCGTTCTACGTCGGGCTGCCCGCCAAGAGCGGGGTGGGCGGCGGCATCGTCGCGGTGGTGCCGCACGTGATGGGCCTTAGCGTGTGGTCGCCGGGGCTGGACGAGAAGGGCAATTCGCTGCTCGGGCGCTATGCGCTGCACCGCTTCACCCGGATGACGGGGTTGTCGGTGTTCTGATGGCAGGCATCGCACAGGTTCGCCCGGCCGTGCCGTTATCGTCGCAATACGGGCACATCGCAGCATCGGGAGGCTTGCATGTTCTTGCAGCGGTTTTTCGGGGAACAGACGCCGGATCCGCGGCCTTGTGCGAACTGCCGGGGCGACCAGCGCCTGGATTTCGATATCCGGATGGCGTTCCAGCCCGTGGTCGACGCCCGGGACCGGTCCATCTACGGCTATGAAGCCCTGGTGCGCACCGCCGAAGGAGGCGGGGCGGGCGAGGTGCTGGCGCGGGTGGAGCCCGAGCAGTTGTACCGTTTCGACCAGACCTGCCGGGTCAAGGCGATCGTCACCGCGGCGGAACTGGGCCTGCGGCAGCGGCTGTTCATCAATTTCTTCCCGAACGCGGTGTACGAGCCCGCCACCTGCATCCGGCTGACCCTGCTCGCGGCGCAGATGAGCGGCTTTCCGACCGAGCACCTGGTCTTCGAAGCCGCGGAGTCCGAGGAAATCCGCGACCAGGCGCATGTCGCGCGCATCTTCCGCGACTACCGCAGCCGCGGTTTCCAGACCGCGATCGACGACTTCGGCGCGGGCTACGCCGGCCTGCCCAGCCTGACCGCGTTCCAGCCGGACCTGATCAAGCTCGACATGGGCCTGGTCCGCGGCATCGACGCCGATTCCGTACGCCAGGCCATCGTCGCGGGCGTTGCCAGGATCGCCAGCGGCATCGGCTCGACGCTGCTGGCCGAGGGCGTCGAGACGGCGGCCGAGTACCGGACCCTGCGGGAGATCGGCATCGACCTGTTCCAGGGCTATCTGTTCGGCAGGCCGGCCCTGGAACGGTTGGACACGGTGCCCGATGCGACTTGGGCGGGCCTGGCGGGATAGCCGCTGCGGAGAGCCGGCCAGCCTTTCCAGGATCAGAGACCATGCCTCCCCGAACGGCTGGCGTCCCGTTGCTTCGCTGTCCGGCGACGGCCAGGTACGGTTTCACACCATCCATATGGATGGTGTTAGGATGGCCTCTACCATCCGCCGGATCCAGTCCATGGCCGAGCCCCGCCCGCGCGCCCTTGCCGACAGCGAGAAGATCACCATCAACCTCGGCGTCGTCGACCTGGGCCAGATCGACCTGCTGGTGCAGGAAGGCTTCTATTCCAACCGCACCGACCTGATCCGCACCGCCATCCGCAACCAGCTTGCGACGCATGGCGATGCGCTGCGCAACACGCTGGCGCGCCGCACGCTGGTGGTCGGCCTGCAGGATTACGGCCGCCCCGAACTGGAGGCCGCGCGAGATGCCGGCGAGCGCCTGCGGATCCAGGCCCTGGGACTGGTGCGGATCGCGGAAGACGTCACCCCGGACCTGGCACGCGAGGCGATCGAGTCGATCGCCGTGCTCGGCGTGCTCCAGGCAAGCCCGCAGGTCAAGGCCGCATTGGCCGGCCGCATCCACTGACCAGGAATTCAATGAAACCCGGCAACGACACCATGCTCCGCGCGATGCGCCAGATGCAGGAAGGCGACCTGCACGCCGCCACGCGCACCCTCCAGCAGGCGCTCGGCGGCGATGTCGGCGCGACGGCGGCAGCGTCCGGGCCGGACGTGCGGCAGAACGGGGACGCGCCGGGCGCGACCCTCGAGGGCGAGTTCCGCGTGATCGGGAGTGGCAGGGCGTCCTCCGCCGACGCGCGCCGCGATGCCGATACCGACACAGGTACCGCACGCGATCCCCGCCGCGAAGCCGATCACCGCGAGGACGCGCGCGCCACCACGGCTGCCGCTGATGCCCGCGGCGCGACGGCGACGCTTTCGGGCTTGTGGCAACGCGCCGTGACCATGCCGCCCGGCGCCGGCGGGCAGCCTGCCTTCCGGTCCTCGCGGCGCGGCGAGGTCCGGACCGGTGGCCTGCCGATGCACCGATTCTCCTGCGAAGCGGGCGACCTGCAGTACGGGCTGCACATCCCCCCGGGGCTCGACCCGGCTGGCGCGCCATTGCTGGTGATGCTGCACGGCTGCACCCAGACGCCCGCGGATTTCGCCCGCGGCACGCGCATGAACCAGCTCGCGGACGTGCACGGCTACGTCGTCGCCTGGCCCGCGCAGTCGGCCGAGCGCAACCAGAACCGGTGCTGGAACTGGTTCCGCGGCAGCGACCAGCAACGCGGGCAGGGCGAACCGGCGATGCTTGCCGCACTCACCCGGCACCTGGTCGCCAGCCACCGGCTCGACGCGAATCGCGTGTACGTGGCCGGCCTGTCCGCGGGGGGCGCGATGGCCGCGGTGCTCGCCAGCACCCACCCGGACGTCTATGCCGCCATCGGCGTGCACTCCGGCCTGCCGATCGGCCTGGCCAGCGACGTGCCTTCGGCGTTCGCCGCCATGCGCAAGGGCGGCGTCTCGCGGCGAGGCGCGTCCGCGGCGCGCCGTCCCCTGGTGCCGGCGATCGTCTTCCACGGCGACAGCGACACCACCGTGCATCCGGGCAATGGCCAGGGCGTGGTCGAACAGAGCCTGGGCAGCGCCGGTGGGGCCGCTCACGCTGCCACGTCCAGCACCGTCGAGCGCGACGGCACACCAGGCGGGCGCAGTTCGACCCGCACCCTCCACCGCACCGCGGACGGCCGCATCGCGGCCGAACACTGGATCGTCCACGGCTCCGGACATGCCTGGTCCGGCGGCGATGCGGCCGGGAGTTACACCGATCCGCAAGGACCCGATGCCTCGGCACAGATGCTGCGGTTCTTCGACGGCTGCAGGCACGCCGCAGGTTGAAGTAGGGGTAGAACGATCTACTCGCGGTCCGCGCAGGCGCTGCCGGGCTGCGTGCCGAGCCGGGATCCCACGGTCGCGATGCCTCGGCCCGGTGTCCGCATGCTTCCTTGCCTGGCGGGGCGCGCCCGTGCCAGGCAATCTCCCGCGTCCGGCCCGGCCTGTCGATCCCGTCCGCTCAACGCGCGGCTTGCGACTGCAACCCGGGTTGCGGCAGCCCGAGGATCCAGTCGCGCAGGGTCGTCAGCCAGCAGTCCTCGCGCCCGTCCTCCGGATGCACCAGGTGGAACGGCTCGGCCTGCAACTGCGGGCCGAACGGCTGCACCAGCGAGCCGATCGCCAGTTCGTCGGCGACCAGGGCCAGGCTCATCAATGCCACGCCCTGGCCGGCCAGCGCGGCGGAGATGGTGTGGGTTTCGTCGGAGAACACCGGCCCGATCCCGGCATCGAGGCCTGGCACGCGTGCGCGGCGTTGCCAGGCGGGCCAGTCGACCGGCGCGCTGCGCGCTCCCGGCGGGGCGAAGTGCAGCAGCGTGTGGCGCGTCATCTCGCGCGGCTCGCGCAACGCCAGGGTAGGGCTGCACACAGGCGCGAATACGTTGGCGAACAGCCTGTAGGCGATCAGGCCGGGCCAGTGGCCGCTGCCGTAGCGGATCGCCGCATCGGCCTCGATGCCGTCGAGCGCCACCGGTTCGTGCGAGACGTGGATGCGCAGGTCCAGTCCGGGACAGGCCTCGCGCAACTGCGGCAGGCGCGGCACCAGCCAGCGCGAGGCCACCGCCGGCGTGGTGCTCAGGGTCAGGCTGCGCCGCTGCGGCGCGCGCACGCGCTCGACCGCGGCCGCCATCGCACCGAAGGCGCCGGTGAGGCTGCGCTGCAGTTCCTGTCCCTGTGGCGTCGGCAGCAGCTGCCGCGGCCTGCGAACGAACAGCGCCAGGCCCAGCTCGCCTTCCAGTTGCCGGATCTGGTGGCTGATCGCCGCCGGGGTGACGGACAGCTCCCCGGCCGCGCGCTTGGCGCTGCCCAACCGGGCGACGGCCTCGAAGGCGCGCAGTGCGGACAGCGAGGGCAGGCGACGGTTCATGAGCAAATATTCCTCACTCATTCTGGAAGAAAAGATCGTTTGTCAGCTCATCGAATGGGTCCTAGCGTGACCTGACCCGGATCGATGCGTGAATGATCCTAACCCGAACGAGGAGCCCCCATGACCCACCTCCTGCATCTCGACGCCAGCGCCCGCCCGGGCCGGCGTGGCATCGACCCGCACGGCTCGCATACGCGCGCGCTGAGCCATCGTTTCATCGCCCGCTGGCGTGCCGCGCGCCCGCACGATCCGGTCCGCTACCGGGATCTGGGTGCCGCGCCGCCACGACTGGTCGACCACGACTGGATCCGGGCGGAATTCACCCCGCGCAACCGTCGCGAGCCGTGGATGATCGAACGCCTGGCCGAAAGCGATGCGATGGTCGACGAAGTGATCGGCAGCGACCTGCTGGTGATCGGCGCGCCGCTGTACAACTTCGGCATGCCCGCCCCGCTGAAGGCATGGATCGACGCGATCGTGCGCATCGGTCGGACCGTGGTGTTCGATCCTTCGCGCGAGGAGGATCCTTACGTGCCCCTGCTGGCCGACCGGCCGCGGCGCGTGGTGCTGCTGTCGTCGCGCGGTGGCTTCGGCATGGACGCGGGCGGGCCGCTGGCGCACATGAACCACCTCGACCCGCACCTGCGCACCGCGCTCGGATTCATCGGCATCCACGACCTGCGCGGCATCGCGATCGAGAACGAAGAGTTCGGCGGCGGACGCCTGGCCGCGTCGGTGGCGGAGGCCGAGACGAACGTCGACCGGCTGGTCGATACCTTGCTGGCGGAGATCGACGCGCCTGCCGTGCCGGCCGAACCGCTCCCGGCCTGAACACCGGTCAGGACTGCCCGCCGTCGCGCAGCGACAGGACGACTCCCATCGCCCCGCACGCCAGGGTCGCAATGCCGGCCAGGGCGAGCAGCACGCGCAGGTCGCGCCGTCCGGTCGCCATCTGGAAGGCGCCCTGCGCGGTGATGGTGGTGCCGAACACCCACACCGCGCCCAGCACGGCCCACACCAGCACCGCCTGGGCCGGGGATCCGCTGAAGCGCATGCGCTCGATTTCGACTCCCGGATTGGCGAGCATCGGCGCGAGTCTGGCCAGCAGCACGGTCATGCCCACCGCCAGTACGGCACCGAGCACGACCAGGACCGCGCCCAGGCGCCGGATCCACCGGCGCGAGATCATGCCGCCGCCGCATTCGGGGCAGGTGCTGGCATAGCGGTGGGTGCAGTAGCGACAGCGGCCGCAGCGGCTGAGATCCTCCGGATCGCTGCCGTCGCCTGGGCCGTGCACCAGGCTGGCCTTGCCCGGACGACCGAGCGAATAGCGGCCGATCGCACGTCGCGCATCACGCCACGCACCCGGCGCCACGGGAAAGGTCAGCCGGCTGTGCAGCGGCGGATTCAGGCGCCCGTTGCGACCCCGGCTGGGCGGGTGGCGCAGGTGCAGTTCGGCGACGGCCGGGCCGGCGCCGGCAGCGCGCATTTCCGCCTCGAGGACTTCCGGCGCGCCATGGCGCGGCAGCAGGTGGATGCTGCCGCCGATGTCGATGGCATCCTCGCCGACGATGATCCCGACCCCCTCGGCCGGCACGTGCGCGGGCAGCGAGAGTTCGTTGCGCCGCCCGGCGGCATCCGTCGGCGCGGCGCGCTCGGCTTCGACGAAGGCCTGCCAGTCGGCGGCATCCACGCGCCAGCGCGCCAGTTCGCCGATCCCGCGCACCAGCCGGGATCCGGCCCGCGCGGTCCGGTGCGCGAGAACGGCGAACACCAGCCCGAGCAGTGCGGCGGTCAGGCCGACCGCGACCAGCGCGCCGTGCGGAGCCTGCGGAATGGCGCCATCGGGCAGGGACCAGGCCAGCGCCGACATGGCGCCGCCCAGCACGCAGGCGAGGACGCCCACCAGTCGCCATCGTCTCGAATTTCGCACGCCGTCACTCCGCGGGCCGGTTCCTGCGGACAACGAGTGCAGGCGCTGGCGCAGGCCAGGCGACGCTAGACTGGCGACATCCCCGCGACGACCGTTCGGCCACACGATGATCACCTGCGTGATCCACTACACCATCGATCCGGCGAAGACCGAGGCGTTCGAACGCTTCGCCCGGGAATGGGTACGGCTGGTGAACCTGCATGGCGGCCGCCATCACGGCTACTTCCTGCCCGGCGAGGGCGCCAGTGACAAGGCGCTGGCGCTTTTCAGCTTCGACAGCCTCGCCAGCTACGAGCGCTACCGCGCGCGCTTCGGCCACGACCCCGAGTTCCTTGCCGCCGACAGGATCCGGGACGAGTCGGGTTGCGTGCTGCGCTACGAGCGGACCTTCATGCGGCCGCTGCTCGAAGACTGAGTCGACGACGGCGCGGCGGCGTGGGCGCACGGCATGCCTCTGCGCGAGCGCGAGGTTTCGGTACCCGCGCACCGGGGTGCGGGACGAGGGCGGCGCCGGACGGCGCCGGACGTCGCAACGCGCTCAGGCCGGAGACTCGACCAGCACCGGATCGCCGAGCGCGATGCGCCCCGGCGTCACGGTCGAGGCGTAGACGCCGAGGCAGCCTTGGCGCTCGCGCGCGACCGTGCGCAGGATCGCCGGGTTGCGCTCGCCCGTCACCGGGTCGATGGTGATGACGACGCAGCGGCCATCGCGCTTGTCCACGCGCATGCGCATGGCGCCCACGTGCAGCACGCAGCCCAGCCAGTCGTCCTCGGCGAACGGCTGGCCATCGGTCGCTTCCACCAGGATGTTCGGCCGGAATCGCCCCACCTCGAGCGGCGTACCCACCGCCTCTGCGAGCCGCGAGATCGTGCCGCTCGTGACGAGCGAGAGCGGGAAGCTGTCGAACACGCCGCGATCCTGGCGGATCATCCGGGCGCCGTCCGGGTGCAGCTCCGCCGCGAGCGCGGGGTCGGTAACGTCGAACGTCGCGCCCGCCGGCGTCCGCACGACGGTCCGCGACTTGTCCGGGCGCTCCGGATCGGCGAACGACGGCCGATAGTGGTTCATGTCGGCGCGTTCGCGCAGCGTCAGCCAGGGAACCCGCTGTGTGCCACGCCATCGCGCACGAACGCCCAGCGCCGGTCCCCGGCGAATCCGTGCCAACTCACGTCGACCTCCGGCAGGGCCTCGGCCGCCATCGACTTCACCGGGTAACGCCACAAGCCGACCACGCGGCCGACAGACCTGCAGTTCATGGAGCCATGCATCGCGCATCCTCTTTCGCAAAGAGGCGCCCTTGCCATCCGGGCCAGCGTCGAGCGTGACGGATCGGAATCCGCTGCAGCGCCCCTCGACGGAGGGTCCACGCTGCCGGCGGCAGCGCGACGGAGATAACGCGCGCAGCACAGCAGAGGCGATGTGCGCCTGTCAAGGCGACTGCGACGCGCGCCGGCTGCGCCGGGCGGCACGTGGGCGAAGTTGCGGGCGCCGGGGCGTGCGCATGCCGTGTCCGCGGATGGACGCCGGCCAGCCCGGGTCCGGGGCAGCGCAGCCCACCCCGCAACGGGCTGGAGAAAACCGGTCGCACGCAAAGAACGCGGCGACCCGCGTTTTTCACACGGGCGGACGTGCCTCGACGCCTGCAGGCATACTCCACGACGCGACCATCCGCAGATGCGGATGCGTGGCAGGACGTTCCATCCGATGCCGCTTCGCGGCGTGGTTCGTCAGGAGTACGCGATGGCGATGGACTATCAGCTCGTGATCAGGTTCTGGAGGAAGTCGCTGACGGACGAAGGCTTCCTCGCGACCATCGAGGACCGGCTCAGGCAGGTGCTGGGCGATGCCGCGGTGCCCGACGGATACGACGTGGGGGCCAAGGAGATCGACCTGTTCGTGCTGACAGGCGATCCACGGCACTCCTTCCGGCGCGCGAAAACCGTGCTCGAGGACCTGGGCGTGCTGCACAGCGTTTCGGCGGCGCATCGTCTGGTGGGCGGCGCGCGTTTCACCTCCATCTGGCCGTTGCGCCCCAGCCGGAAGTTCACCCTGCCGTAGCGGACTGCCTGCCCTGGGTTCGGTGCAACCCGGTACGCACGTTGGCGGCGCGATCAGGAATCGGCGAACCGAAGGATCCGCGCGACGAAACGCCGCGACGACCCTGCGCGCGTGGTCGAGGCGTACGTAGGATGGTCGACAGGTGTTCCCCGCATGCGGACACGGTACGGCTCGCGCATCGGGTGACGGGGCACGCCCGCCTGGCAGCGCGGTGCGATGAACGCCACGCAGGCATGTCGATCCATGCAGGTAGCGGAGGGTGAGGCGGATGAAGCGCAGGACATTTCTCACCACCCTTGCGGCCTCCGCGGGCGGCCTGGTCCTGCCGGGATGCCGCAGCCACCCCACGCATCCGCAAGCCCGCGGCAATGGACGCGTGATGACGGTGAACGGCCAGATCGAGGCGTCGGAACTGGGCATGACCCTCGTCCATGAGCATCTGTACGCCGACCTGCGTCCGTACGCCGAGCAACTGGCGCACCCGCTCGCGGCGGACGCGGATGCCGTGCTCGGGGTGGTGTTGCCGCATCTGCAGAAGATCCGCAGCCTGGGCTGCCGCTCGCTGGTCGACTGCACCGCGACCACGCTCGGGCGGGACCCACGGCTCATCCGGCGCCTGTCGCAGGCGAGTGGCCTGCACATGCTGGTCGCGACCGGGGCCTATGTCGCCGCGGGTGGCCGGTTCAACGCGCCCCATGTGCTGGAAGGGACGGGCGAGCAGCTGGCCGCGCGCTGGACCGGTGAATGGCGGAATGGCATCGACGGCAGCGGCGTGCGCCCGGGTCTGGTCAAGCTGGGCCTGGAGGGCGATCCGCTCAGCGAGCTCGAGCGCAAGGTGGTGCGCGCAGCGGCACTCACGCATCGCAACACCGGCCTGGTGATCGCGGCGCACACCGGGCCCTGGGAGGAAGTGGCGCCGGGCCGCAATGCGCGTTGCGCATTCGAGCAGCTCGACCTGCTGCAAGCCGAGGGCGTGCATCCGTCGGCATGGATCTGGGTACACGCCCAGAACGAAGTGCTGGCGGAGCATCACATCCGTGCCGCGCGACGCGGCGGCTGGGTGGCGTTCGACGGTTTCCGCCCGGGGCAGGTGGATCGCTACCTCGAACTGATCCGCCGCATGCGCGACGAGGGCCTGCTGCACCGCGTGCTGGTTTCCCAGGATGCGGGCTGGTACGACGCCGGTGTGCCGGATGGCGGTGAGTTCAATCCGTTCGATCCTGTGTTCACCACCCTGATCCCGGCGTTGCGCGCCGACGGCTTTGGCGAGGACGAGGTGCAGGCCCTGTTCGTTCGCAATCCGGCGCAGGCGTTTGCGTTCGACCTGCAGCGAGGGTAGGCGCCGGGCAGCACCGCCTGCATCATCCATCCCCGAACGCGCCGAAGAATCCGGCAGTCGCCTGGCGCTTGGTGCCGGGATCGTCCCGCGGGCAATGCGTCGTCCCAGTGCGCGGCATCGGAGCGTCGGTGCCGACGGCGTTCCGGATGGAGCGGAACCGGGACGGATCCCCGACACCGCCCTCGAACGTGCCGGCGGCACGGGCTGGCGCAGACGAGGAGCCGGTCTCAGGGGCGGTCTGGCGCCTGCTGATCTCGTCCGATGTACGCCCGCGCCTCGGCCATTGGCGTCGGGCGCGTCGCGTGCGCCGCCACGGCCAGCAGGCCTTCGTAATGCCGCTTCGCAATCGTCTTTTCCCCGGCGGCTTCCGCGGCGCGGGCCGCGCCGAGCAGGCTGTTGAAGCGGTTGGGGTACAGCGACAGCGCCTGCTCGTAGGCAGCCAGTGCCTGCGCATGCGATTGCTGCAGGGACAGCAGGTCGCCGAGCATTTCGTAGGCCGGGAGGGTGGGACCGGGCGTGACCGGCGGCTTCGGGATGGAAGCTTCCAGCCGGGCCGCCTCCTCCAGACGCGTACGCGCGGTCGTCGGGTCCTCCGCGGCCTGGGCGATCCATCCGTCCAGTGCGAGCGCGAGCACGCGCACGTGGTTGGCGAACAGGTCTTCGCCGTTCGCCCGCGTGGCGGCTTCAAGATCGCCCAGTCGCGCGCGTTGCAGGCGCGCCTCGGCCAGTTCCTGCCGGCGGGCGGCGCCGGTGCCGCGTGCGAAGCGCACGATCGCCTCCGGCCAGGTGTTGCGGTCCCAGTCGAGCGAACCGGGCTGCCGCGGTTCGAGCGAAGCGGCGGCCGCCCAGTCGCCGCGTTCGAGCGCAAGTCGCGACGGGATCGACGCCAGGTGGAATGCGGTCTTCGCACTCGGCTGCAGGTTGGGCACGGCCCGCAGTCGCGCCATCTCGCCCGCGGCCGCGACGTCGTCGCCCTGCTGCAGGTGGGCGTAGACGAGGTATTCGATGGCGTGCGCGAATTCGTCCCAGACGAACTGGCCGCGATCGCCGGCGGGATGTTCCAGCGCGGCTTCGGCCGCGCGCCGATTGCCGCTGATCACGCGGTCCCAATCGCCGAGCCGGGTGTAGATGTGGGTCGGCATGTGCAGCGCATGCGGGTTGCGCGGTGCGGCGGCATCGTAGCGGCGGGTCACGTCGAGCGACTCGTGCTCGCGCCCCGGCACGTCGTTGGCATGGACCAGGTAGTGCATCGCGCCGGGGTGCCCGGGATGCGCCTGGTGCATGGCCACGAGGATGGCGGCCGCTCGTTCCGCACGCTGCCGCGCCTCGTCGCCCGTCGGCGGTGCGCCGGCCATGTGCGCCAGCGCGTGGAACGTGGCCACCTCGACGTCATCCGGGAAAGCGTCGTACAGGTCCGCCTGCGCGGCCTCCCAGCGCCGCACGCGTACCCAGTAGTCGGATTGCTCCGGATCGCGGAAGAACGCGCCGGCCGCCGCGATGAAACCGCGCTCGCGCACGTCCTCGGGCGCGAGCGATCGCGCCAGTTCGACTTCGCGCCAGCCTTCCTGCAGCGCGGCGGCATCGGGCCGGGTGGGCCACAACGGCGTGAACAGCGTCATCGCCACGCCCCAGTGCGCCATCGCGCAGGTGGGATCGGCGCTGGCGGATGCCCGGAACGCCTCGCGTGCCTGCGGGTAGGTCATGTGGTGGAGCAGCGCGAGTGCGCGGTCGAACGCCGCCTGCGCCCCGGCATTGCACGACACCGGGAACTCGACCGTGCCCAGCGGCTGGCCGGCGTGCTGCTGTGGGTCGGCGGCATGCGCGGCGAGGACCGGCGAGGCGGCGAGGGTCGCAACCAGCAGGAGGCCCAGGCGCCGGGGACGCCGCGCGACGACGGAACGGGGGAGGCGGATGCGATGCATACAGGGCTCCTTGGCGGGGTCCGACGGCATGTTGCCACCGGACGAACTGCCCACGGCATGTACGGCCGGCCGTGGCTCCAGTGTGCCAACGTGGGGCGATGCGACCGGCGGACAGCGCCGAACAAGCATCGCGGCAATCGCCAGAGCGTCCGTTCGCGCTTCCGCTGCCACGGGGCCATTGCTCCTGCATGGCGGCGATCGGAATGCCATGTGTGCGGCCGGGTGATTGTCCGACACGCGGGTCGGGGTTTTCCGATGGCCGGCGGCACCATGGCGCGGGATACTGCACGCAGCACAAGGATCGAGTGCTCGGATCGGCGACGGGTGACTTCCGTCCACGCACCTGCCGATGCGTCATCGATGGTGGACGAACCTACATGGAGGTAGACGCATGAAAGCTCCCCATTTGCTCATCGCGATCGTCATTTCGGGCGGATTGCTCGTCGGCTGCACGTCGCTCGCGCAGAGCACCAACACCCTGTCGGATGAGAGGATCCAGTCGATGACCGCCGGAGTGCTGGGTTACGAGCCTTCCGAACTGACGATCGCCAGCCGCCGGACCGAGGGCACCAACACCTACGTCAACCTCCAGGCGAACGACGGCCGCGAGTTCACGTGCGTGGTCAACGGCGGCAACCTGCTGAGCATGGGCATGACCAACCCGCCCTCCTGCAGCAGGAAGGGAGAACCGGTTCGCTCGAATCCGCTCCAGCTCTGAGGCGTCCGCGCCGCCGCGCAGGAATCGTCTCCCCTGCGCCGGTTCGACGCCCCAGCGGCTTCGGACCGGCGCGCCCGCCGCGCTACGCCGCCGCGATCGCCTCGATCTCCAGCAGCCAGCGGCTGTCGTAGATCCCGGCGATCACGATCGTGAGGGCTGGCGAGCGGTCGCCGAGGATCGATTGTCGCAGGCCACCGCTCTGCGCGATCAGGGCGCGATCGGACAGGAAGATGGTGGCCTTGACGAGGTTGTCGAACGTCATTCCGGCGGCATGCAGCTGCGTCTCCACATTGCGCCAGGCAAGTCGGTACTGCGAGGGGTAGTCGTCCGGGATGCGGCCGTCGGGGTCCTCGGGCACCTGGCCGCTGACGAAGAGCCAGCGGGAGGCACCGGATACGAGGCTGGCCTGCGCATACGCCAGGCCAGTGGGCGCGATCGGTTGGATGGTCATGTCGGTCGGATTCGAGCGGGAAGGAAGCGGGATCGCGAACGCCAGCGCAGCGGAGATGCAGGGCAGCAGGTCACGTCGTCGCATGCTGGAAAGGGGAGGGCCGTGGGTGCCCTATGATGCCGCCTCATGTCTCGCCGGCGCCCCGACATTCGTCCGGCAGCGCCCGTCAAATGGACGGCCCCGTGGATGCCATCGACCGACACCTGCTGGAACTGCTGCGCGAGGACGCCAGCCGTCCGCTGAAGACGCTCGCCGCGGAAGTCGGCCTGTCCCGCAGCAGCGTCCGCGACCGCATCGCGCGCATGCAGGCGCAGGGCGCGATCCGCCGCTACACCATCGAAACGGCGCCACAGGCGGGTACCTTGTCCGCGATCTGCATGCTGCGCCTCGCCCGTACGCCCGACATGGGCATCGTCCATTCGCTAACCGCCATGCCGGAGGTGGTGCGATGCGATGCGCTGTCGGGCGAAATCGACCTGCTGGTCGAGATCGCTGCCCCGGACGCCCCTTCGCTCAACGGGACGCGCGATCGCATCGCCGCGCTGCCGGGCGTGGTCGAGGTGACGACATCGGTGGTGCTGACGCGTTACTGAAGTCCGCGCGAACGACGGCGCGAACAGCGTTCCGGCCGGCGTCCTGCTTCGCGACCGGTGGCGCTCGCCTGTTGCGAGCGCACGGCGATGCCAGCGCCACCAGCGGACGTCAGCCCCTTCGCGCCGCCTCGATCGCGGCGATGTCGATCTTGCGCATGGTCATCATGGCGTCGAACGCACGCCTGGCGGCCTCGCGATCGGGGTCGGTGGTCGCTTCGATCAGGGCGCGCGGGGTGATCTGCCACGACACGCCCCACTTGTCCTTGCACCAGCCGCAGGCGCTTTCCTGCCCGCCATTGCCGACGATCGCATCCCAAAGCCGGTCGGTCTCGGCCTGGTCCTCGGTGGACACCTGGAACGAGAACGCCTCGCTGTGCTTGAACGTCGGGCCGCCGTTCAGCCCGATGCAGGGAATGCCCAGCACGGTGAACTCGACCGTCAGCTCGTCGCCCTGCTTGCCGGAGGGATAGTCTCCGGGTGCATGGTGGACGGCGGTGACCTCGCTGTCGGGAAAGGTCTGCGCATAGAAGGTGGCGGCTTCGAGTGCGTTGCCGTCGTACCAGAGGCAGATCGTGTTCTTGTGGGTCATCTTCATGCTCCGTGATGGATGGCAGGCGACTCATGCGCCTGTCCCCTACGACGAGGCGGGAACGCGGGATTCGACAGCCGGCGCAACCGGGCGGCGGCAGCCTGCCTCCCGTTCAGCGCATGGTGTAGCTCGCGTTGCCCAGCCCGGTGCCGATGGTCAGCACCGCCCAGCGCCGCGCCTTGCGCATACGCCGCAGCTCGCTCAGGCCCTGGACCACGGCGTCGTTGTGCATCACCACGGAAGGGGGGATGTCGTCGATCGGGTCGAGTCGTGCGCCCAGGGCCCCCGGCAGGTGGAAGGGCCGTTCCCAGTCGCCCGGGAGGTTCTGGGCACCGGCCGACAGGCTGCCGTCGGTTTCGACCTGGCCGGGACAGGCGATGCCGACGAACGACGCGAGCCGCAGGTCCAGCGTACGGGCGAACGCGGACAGGCCGTTGAGCATCGCGGCGAGGCGAGCGACGGCCTCGTTCCGGCCCGGATCGTCCCCCGCGTGCCGCCACTTGAGGCTTTCGAGCACGCGCGCCTTGCCGCCGTACGCGTCCTTGCGCAGCCGGTGTTCGACGATGCCGCAGCGGATGTTGGTGCCGCCCACGTCCACGGCGAGGAAGGCATCGTGGTCCCGTGCCTCTTCCGGCAGCAGCGGCACCCAGCCGAGCAGCCCGCCTTCGTCCGGGTCATGCCGCAACGGGTGCAGGGTCACGCCGGTATCCGCCAGTTGCAGCAGGCGCATGGCGCGGCGGATCGCCAGCTCGCCGGTTTCGTGCTCGGGAAAGCCCCCGCCCAGGACGATGCGCTCCACCCCGCGCCACTGCGGCTGCGCCAGGAATACCTGCACCACGTAGGCCAGGCGGCGCGCGTATTCCTCCACGGCCAGGTGGATCGCGTGGGCGGCATCGGGATCGCCACCGACCAGGGCCAGGTCGATCGCGTCCTTGCCCAGTTCGGCGGAAGGCGTCCTGCCGAACGGATCCTCACCCGTCAGGTGGCGGGCGCGTGCCACGTCCAGCAGTTCGCGGAAGGCGGACTGGCTGGCGCGGTCGCCCAGGAAGCCGTCGCCTTCCGGATCGCGCAGCGGCAGGTTGTAGTGGTCGATGTCGAAGCCGGGCAGGCGGGTCGCCCCGTGCCGGCCGCGGTCGTCCTGCCCTGGGTCGGGATGTCGGTCGGCCTTGCGTGCCATCTGCGGTAGTCCCGGCGGGAACAGGACTCCACGCTAGCCGGGCGCCGGTGAGGTCGCGGTGGACGAGGGCGGGTCCGCGCCGGCCGGGCGCGCGCTCAGGGCCCGCGCCCGCGATTCAGAACCGCTCGCCCACCGGCAGGTAGCGCCATGCACCGACCGGCATCTTCGCCAGCGACACCTTGCCGATGCGCAGCCGCCGGATCGCCACCACGCCCAGCCCGACCTGCGCGCACATGTCGCGCAGCTGCCCGCCCTGCACGCCCTTGATCGCGAACCGCAGGCGGATCTCGTTCTGCCAGCTGACCTTGCACGGCGGCAGGGTGCGGCCACCGTAGGACAGGCCATGCTTGAGCCTGTGCAGGCCGTAGGGCGCGATCTCACCGCTGACCTCGACCACGAACTCCTGTTCGATCTCGTCGCCGTCCTCGGTGAGCCGCCGCCACACGCGCCCATCCTGGGTCAGCACCATCAACCCGCTGGCGTCGCGGTCGAGCGGCACCAGCGGCGTCAGCCGCTGGAAGTGGCGCTGGAGCAGGCGCACGCCCGACCCGTCCGCGTCCCAGCGCGTCGCGGGATGTACCAGCCGCGCCGCCGGCTCCGGCCCGCTGATCGTGTCGTAGCCGACCGGCTTGTGCAGCAGGATCGTCGCAGGCTCGACGGTTTCGAGCCGCGCGGCCGGATCGATTTCGACGGCTTCACCGCCCACCGGATGCTGCGGATCCTCCACCACGCGTCCGTCCACCCGGACCCAGCCGCCCTTCACGTACTGCTCGGCCTCGCCGCGGGAGCAGCGCGCCAGATCGGCCACGCGCCTGGACAGTCGAACCGGATCGGACATGAATCGGGGCCACGGAAATCGGGACAGGCAGTGTAGCGATCAGGCACTCTGTCGCCCCGGATTCCAGCCGGCGGCCCGGCTTCGGCCCGCGCGCCGCACCGTTTTTCCCCTCGAGACGCCATGAAAACCCCTGCAGGCCTGCAAGCGCTGATCGACGACGGCGTGATCGACGAGGTGATGCGCCCGCTCAAGAGCGGCAAGGAAGCCGCGGTGTACGTGGTGCGCGCGGGCGAGGACATCCGCTGCGCCAAGGTCTACAAGGACATGGCGCAGCGCAGTTTCCAGCAGCGTGTGCAGTACCAGGAAGGGCGCAAGGTGCGCGGCAGCCGCGAGGCGCGCGCGATCGGCAAGGCCAGCAGGTACGGGCGCCGGCAGCAGGAAGCCGAGTGGAAGAACACCGAGGTCGATGCGCTCTACCGCCTGCGCGATGCCGGGGTTCGCGTGCCCGAGCCGCACGGCTACTTCCATGGCGTGCTGGTCATGGAACTGGTGGTCGATGCCGACGGCCACTCGGCGCCGCGGCTGGGCGAGGTGGAGCTGTCGCACGACCAGGCGTGCGGGTTCCACCGCTTCCTGGTGCGACAGGTGGTGAAGATGCTGTGCGTGGGCCTGATCCACGGCGACCTGTCGGCCTACAACGTGCTGGTGGCGCCCGATGGCCCGGTGCTGATCGACTTCCCGCAGGTGGTGAGCGCCGCCGGCAACAACGCCGCGCGCACGATGCTGCTGCGCGACGTCAACAACCTCACCGCGTGCCTGGGCGCATTCGCGCCGGAACTGCTGGAGACCTGGTACGGCGAGGAGATGTGGGCGCTGTTCGAGGCGGGCGAGTTGCGGCCGGACAGCGAGCTGACCGGCGTGTTCGCCCACGACGAATCGGAGATCGACGTCGATGGCGTGCGCCACGCGATCAACGATGCGCGCGAGGAAGCCCTGATCCGCCAGCAGGGACGCGAGGCGGCGGCGGAATCCGACCAGGACTGAGGTGCAGCGCGCGGTGCGGATGCACGGCGCGCCGGCCCTGGCGAGCGTGCGTCCACGACCATTCCCGGGCATTGTTTGCCGGGTCGCTTCGTCCTCCTGCGCGCGGACGCCTCGCTGGTTGCGGAATGGCCCCGCGCCGCGCCGGTCAACCGGCCGGCGCGGTCGCCTTCGCCTCGCCCGGCGGATCGAGCATGCCGTGCATCTTCATCCACGATACCCATGCCTCGAACCAGCCGGTGCTGGTGGTGTCCTTCGGGTACATGCCGAAGCCGTGGCCGCCACGCTCGTAGTAGTGGAATTCGACCGGGCGCCCGGCCTTCTGCCAGCTCTCGATCAGGCCGAAGCCGCTGTTGGAGAACAGCCCGTCGTCGGCGGCGAGCGCCACGAACAGCGGCGGCGCATCGGCCGGCACCTGCAGCGCGGCGATCGGCCCGTAGATGTTGCCGATGAAGGCCGGCCTGGCGTCTTCGCCGGACAGCGCGGTGACCATGGTCAGCATCGCGCCGGCGGAAAACCCGACCATGCCGATGCGGTCGGGATCCACGCGCCATTCGCCGGCGCGGCTGCGCACCAGCGCGAACGCCGCGCGCGAGTCCTGCAGTTGCGGGGCGAGCATGGTCGCCGATTCGGGCGAACCGGGATCGCGCGGAGGACGCGGGCCCGCCAGCATCTCGCGGATCGAGCGCGCGAAACCGTCGAGGTCGGCGGGGGTCTGGTTCAGGCGGTACTTGAGCACGAACGCGGCCACGCCGCGATCGGCGAGCGCGCGCGCCACGTCCCAGCCTTCGTTCTCCATCGACAGCGAACGGAAGCCGCCGCCCGGCGCCACGATCACGGCGGCGCCGGTGGCTTTGGCGGGATCCGGCAGGAACGGCGTGAGCGTGGCCTCGGTGACGTTGCGGGCGAAGACGCTGCCGTACTGGCGATGCCAGGATTCCTCGTTCTGCGCATCGGGCAGGGCTCCGGTGCCCAGGGCGATGGCATCGGGCTGGGGCGGCACATCGATCGGCGTCATGGTGTCGTCCAGCGCGAACGCAGGCAGCGACAGCATGCCCAGCAGCGCGACGAGCGCGATCGGCGCGCGCCTGCGCGTGGCGCGGACGACGGCGTGCTGCAAACGTGTCTTGAGTGTCATCGGAAAGCTCCGGCAGGGCAGGGTGGAGGCGTGCGGCGTCGCCGCAGTGGCCGAGGATGGTGCGGGTGGACGGTCGTACCGGCGGTCGATCCGAATACGCATCGGAGCGATCACCCCTTGCGCATGGCGGCGTGTCGCGACGTCCATCAACGCGCCACCGGGCGCAGCCGGTCGATCGCGAAGGCGGCATCCCGGCCGGCTACGCCGGCGCCCGGCTGGCCCGAACCGACGAACACGCGATAGCGTCCCGGCATCACCTGGCGCTGGCCCGCGGCGTCCACGGCGCTGAGATCGCGCGGATCGAGTTCGAAACGCAGCGTGCGCCGCTCGCCGGGCGCCAGGTGCACGCGCCGGAAGCCGCGCAGGGCGATGCGGGGCAGGCCCTCGGTGTCGGGGAAGTCGAGGTAGAGCTGGGCGACTTCGTCGCCGGCGCGATCGCCGCTGTTGCGCACCTCGGTGGTCACGACCAGTCCCTCCGATGCGCCTCCGGCGTGCGGCTGCACCTGCAGCGGCGCGTAGTCGAAGCGGGTGTAGCTCAGGCCATGGCCGAACGGATAGACCGGGGTGCCCTCGAAATAGCGGTAGGTGCGGCCGCGCATGTCGTAGTCGCCGAAGGGCGGCAGGTCCTCGACCGAGCGGTAGAAGGTCAGCGGCAGCCGTCCGCCCGGATTGACGTGGCCGGCGAGCACGTTGCCGACCGCAAGGCCACCCGACTGCCCCGGATACCAGGCTTCGACGATCGCGTCGGCGTGCCGCTTCGCCCAGGCCAGGTTCACCGGGCTGCCGTTCATCAGCACCACCACCAGCGGCTTGCCGGTGGCCTTCGCGGCCTCGAGGAAGCCCTGCTGGTCGGGCAGCAGGTCGAGCGAGGTCCTGTCGCCGCCCTTGAACCCCGGCACCTCGATCGGCGCTTCCTCGGCCTCGAGGTCGGAGGTCAGGCCCACCACCGCCACCAGCACGTCGCTGTCCGCGGCCGCGGCGCGCAGGTCGGCTTCGGGCGTTTCGGAGACGCGCTTCCAGACCATGCCGATGCCGGTGAGGATCCGCGCCTGCGTGGTCACGGTGATCGGGTAGCGACGGCCGCCCTCCAGTTGCACGGTCTTCATCGTCGGCAGGCTGTTCCATGACGCCTTGCTCAGGTCGACGAAAGGCTCGCCGTCGAAGCGCATCTCGCCGTTGAAGCCGGCGATGCCCAGGCGATAGGTGCCGGATTCCGGCGGTACCAGGTAGCCGGTCCACTCGACGCGGTGCACGTCGCGGACCTGCGCCAGGTCGAGGCTGCGCGAGTTCACGTCGCGCTCGACCCGGGTGACGACAGGCGCCGGCTCGAAGCCGGTGTCCCGGATCCAGGTGTCGAGCTCGCCAGGCGCGAACCGCGCCGGCGGCGCCTTGGCGGCGTTGTAGTAGCGCGCCAGCAGGCCCGGTTCGCCATCGGGCGTGCGCAGGGCGCTGGTCGGCACCGGATCGCCATCGGTATGCGAGACGCCGTAGGGCACGTGGCGCACCTGCGCATCCGGCATCGCGCGCCTGAGCCCTTCGAACACCGAGATCGGAGGCGCGGACTGCGGCGAGGAATAGTTGCCGCGCAGCACGCGGGTCGCGTCGCCGAGCGGACCGACCACCGCGATGCGGGCATCCGCGCGCAGCGGCAGCAGGCCGTCGTTCTTGAGCAGCACCAGGCTCTTTTCCGCGGCCTCCAGCGCCAGTTCCGCGTGCGCGGGGGCGCCGACGTCTTCCGGCGATGCGCTGTCGGTCGACAGCGGCCGCAGGCCCGGCAGGTCGCCGGTGCGGTAGCGTGCGGCGAACAGCCGGACCAGGGCGCGATCGATGTCGGCCATCGTCAGCAGGCCGCGTTGCAAGGCCTCGCGATACGGCTCGGCCAGGCCGTCGGTATCGGTGAGCGTGGCGCCGCTGCATTCATTGTCGACGCCCGCGCGCATCGCCGCGGCGACGGCGGTCGCGGCGTCCGGCGCGAAGTGGTGGTTGGCGCGGATGTCCTTGACGGCATCGCAGTCGGAGACGACGTAGCCCTTGAAAGACCACGCTTCGCGCAGCACGTCGTCGAGCAGCAGGTCGCTGGCGCAGGCAGGCAGCCCGTCGACGCGGTTGTAGGCGCACATGATCGAGCCGGCGCCACCCTCGACGATCGCGGCGCGGAACGCCGGCAGGTAGGTGTCCTCTAGGTCGCGCCGCGACACGTAGACGTTGGCGTGGTGCCGGGTCGACTCCGGGCCGCTGTGCACCGCGTAGTGCTTGGGCGTGGCGACCACGTCGATCCACCCGGGATGCGTGCCCTGCATGCCGCGCACGTAGGCGACGCCCATGCGCGCGGCCAGGAAGGGGTCCTCGCCGTAGGTTTCCTGGCCACGGCCCCAGCGCGGATCGCGGAAGATGTTGATGTTCGGCGACCAGGTGTTGAGCCCGGTCCCGATCCGTCCGGTGCGCCCGGTCCGGCGCGCGAGCGCGTGCAGGCCCCGGACTTCCTTGCTGATCGCAGCTGCGACGCGCTGCACCAGGGCGTCGTCGAACGTGGCCGCCAGCCCGATCGGTTCGGCGAAGTTGGTGGTGGGAATCGTGCCCAGGGCGCCGTGCAGCGACTCGGTCCACCAGTTGTAGCGCGGCACGCCCAGCCGCGGGATCGCCGGCGCGGTGTTGAGCAGTTGCGGGAGCTTCTCGTCGACGTTCATGCGGGCGACGAGGGCGCTCGCCATCTCCTCGGCACTGCGCGACTCGCGCGGCGGTGGCTGCTGCGCGGACAGGGGCATGGCGGCGGCCAGCATGCCTGCCAGCGCGAACAGGCGCATGCGGTTCACGGAAGCTGCATCCCACTCTCCTGGTGTCGGCCCTGCAAACCGCGCGACCGGGTTTCGAGCGCTCGCGGATGACGGGCACGGACCCGCCGATCGAGCGAAGTCGCATGCTGCCAAAACGACAGGTCCAAGACAGATATGGGTCGATTCGTTTTTCGATATACCTGCGTCTATGCGCAGGTTCGCCAATCGACCTGGATGCGGTGAGCCGTGACGATCGGACCTTCCGGTGGTCGCGCCGACCCTGCAGGATCCGTCCGTTCCCCGATGCCGGCATCCCCATGCGTCCCATCGTCTGGCTGATCTTCGCATTCCTGCTTTCCTCTCCGGCCCTTGCGGCCACGGCGCCTGGTGCGGGGCGCGCGTGCGCGGCGTCCGCGCCCGGGGAACCACCGCGCGTGAGCGAAGTCGATCTCGCCGGCGTGCCCGCGATCATCCGGGTGCCGGCCCGCGTTGCGGCGCCGCCCATCGTGCTGTGGCACGGCTTCGGCCCGCCTGCCAGCGAAGAGGCGTTGATGGTCCTGCTGCCGATGGACGACGTGCCTGCGGTCAAGGTCTACCTCGGGCTCCCGCTGTTCGGAAAACGCGCGCCCGCGGACCCGTCGGAGCTGGCGCGACGGCAGGCGGAGAACCTTGCGACGGGCGTGTTCGAGCCGGTGGTGCTGGGTGCCGCGCGCGAACTTCCCGGAGTGGCCGATGCGCTGCGGAAGCTCGGTTGCCTTGCGCCGGGCCAGGGCATCGGCCTGTTCGGATTCTCCGCCGGCGGCGCCGCTGCGCTGTACGCGCTGGCGGAGGGCGAGGTGACGGTGGAGTCGGCGGTGCTGCTCAATGCCTCGACCGGGCTCGGCGCGTCGGTCGCCGCGTACGAGCGCGCCAGCGGCGGGTCCTTCGGCTGGACGGCGGAAACACGCGCGCTTGCCCGTCGGTCCGATGGCGCCGGGCGTGCTGCCGAGATCGCGCGTGGCGAGCCGCCGCCGGCGCTGCTGATCGTGCACGGCGCGGCGGATGCGATGCTGGACGATGCCGGCGTGCGCGGGCTGCACCGCGCGCTCGCGCCGCACTACGACGGCGACGATGCCGGCCGCCTGCGACTGGAGATGGTCCCCGGCCTGCCGCACGCGATACGCGCGCCGGAAGACCTCGCGCGCGTGCGCTCCCTGGTGGGCGGATGGTTCCTGCGCCACGCGCCAGGCGCGAGCCGGCGGCCCTAGTACTCGTCCGACCCCTGCACCCACAGGAACGATTGCAGGTCGATCATGTCGCGCGGGCGCAGGTCCGCAAGATCCTCGCGCACCAGGTCGGTGAAGGCCAGCAGGCTGCCGTAGGTCTGCCAGGACGGTCGTGAACGGTAGGGCAGTTCATAGCCGTAGGCACGGGCCGCCGCGCGCATGGTGTTGGGTTTCATGAACATGTGTCGCGTCGGCTGGGCGATGAAGCCGAACACGGTCACCAGCGGCCAGGTCAGCACCCGGGTCTGCCGGCGCGGCAGCGCGTCGACGATGGCGACCCATTGCCCGAAGCGCTGCTCCAGGCTGCCGCGCCCGTGCAGGTAGGCGTACAGCCCGTGCGCGAAGGCGTGCGCGCCCTCCGCCGAGCGCAGCGCGTCGCGCAGGGCCATCTTCTCGAACGAGAACAGCATGCTGTGGCGCGAGCGTTGCTCCACGCGCATCGCGCGCGCCGCCACTTCCGTGGCCTGGTCCTCGCGCAGCAGCCGGCGGAACGTGTCGCGCGAGAGCGCCTCGTGCCAGCGCAGGTGCGTTTCGCGCTTGTAGTCGCGTTCCCAGTCGAGGTAGGTGGGATCGCGGAAGCCGCCGGGAAACTGCCGCAGGAACTTGCGACGGCAGCGCAGGGCGCCTGGCAGGCCGGATGGGGGTGGCGGGTCGGTTCGACGCGTGCGGGCCATCGCGAGCTTGTAGCACCGCCGGGTGCAAGGCCGCGTTCACGCCGCGATCCATTCCGCGGCCGCACGCGGGCCGGGCGAACCTGCGCCGGATGGGTCGGGGAAGGCTGCCGCCGGATCGCGCTTCCCGATCCGTTGAACCTTTTCGTGCGGCCGTGCATCCCACGGCGGTCGATCTCGCAGGAGCCACCGATGTCGCGTTTCCGCAAGTTCGCCATGCTGCTGGCGCTCGCCGCCGGTCCCGTCGCCCTGGCTGCCGAGCCCGCGCCGCCCTCGTCGCCACCGGCCCAGGTCATGGTCGTGGGGCTGTTCCATTTCTCGAACCCCGGGCGCGACATGTTCAACCTGCGGGTGGACGACGTGCTCGCCGACGGCCGCCAGGCCGAGATCGAGCGGATCGCCGATGGCCTCGCACGGTTCCGGCCGACCACGGTGATGGTGGAGTGGAAGCCTGAAGTGACGGACGAGCGGTATGCGCTCTACCGCGCCGGGTCGCTCGATCCCTCTCGCAACGAGGTGGTGCAACTGGGCTTCCGGCTGGCGGCGAGGATGGGACTCGAACGCGTCGACGGCATCGATGTCGACGGTGATTTCCCGTTCGGCCCGGTCAAGGCCTTCGCCGATGCCCGCGGAAGCGGCGCACGCCTGGACGAGGCGCTTGCACGGGTAGGCCGCGAGGTGCAGGAGATGAGCCGGCGGATCGCGGCGGGCAGCCTCGGTTCCGTGTTGCGGTACATGAACACGCCCGGCCGCGCCCTGGAGACGCACGGCTTCTACATCGACCTGCTGCGCTTCGGCGAAGGCGCAGAGCAGCCCGGCGCGGCGCTGGCCTCGGCCTGGTACGCCCGCAACCTCGGCATCTGCGCGCGCCTGTTGCAGGCGCTGCCCGCCGGCGGCAGGGCGGTGGTGTTCTATGGCGACGGCCACGCCCACCTGCTGCGCCAGTGCGTGATCGAGGCGCCGGGCGTGGACCTGGTGGAAGCCAACGACTGGCTGGTCGATTGAGCGGAGCTGCCGGCGCGATGTCCCACGGCGGCGACAGTTGCGCCAAGGCAAGGCGACCCGCCGGCGGGCCGGCCGTGGTTACAGCATCGCGAGTTCGACGTTGCGCAGGGTGCCGCCGTACTGGTTGCGCAGGCGCACCTTGCGGGCGAGATCGGCGACGATGTGGCTGCTGAAGTCGACGCCGGTCAGCTCCTCGGCCATGTTGATGCCGCCGGGGGTGTCGACGTTCACTTCCATCAGCTTGTCGCCGACGATGTCGAGGCCCGCGAAGTACATGCCGTCGCGGACCAGTTTGGGCGCGACGATCTCCGCCAGCCGCAGGGCGTCCTCATCGGGCTCGGCGATCTCGATCTTGCCGCCGGCGCTGATGTTGCTGCGCGCATCCCCGCTGTCGTTGTAGCGGCGGAAGCAGGCATAGCGCCCATCGACCCGCAGCGGCCGGCCGTTGAGCGTGAGCAGGCGCAGGTCCCCCTCGGCGGCCCTGGGCAGGTATTCCTGCACGATCGCGTAGCCGTCGCGGATCACCGCATCGATCATCTGGTTGAGGTTTGCGCCGCCGTCGCCTTTGACCACGAACACGCCCTGGCCGCCGGACCCCTGCAGCGGCTTGATCACGCCGCGGCCGTCGTGCGCGGTGATGAAGGACTTGATCTCGTCGGCATCGCGGCTGATGCAGGTCACCGGACGCACGTCCTCGGGAAAGTGCTGGAAATAGGTCTTGTTGGAGGCATCGGTGAGGTGGGTGGGATCGTTCAGCACGATCACCCCGCGACGCGTCACCAGCTGCGCGAACAGCAGGGCGCTGTTCGGCGCCCACGGCCTGTCGACCACCTCTTCCGCGGGGTCGCTGCGCAGCATCAGCACGTCGAGCGCTTCGACGTCGATCCGCTCGACGTCCGCATCCTCGCCCTGGATCTCGGCCAGCAGCGCGTCGTCGTCCTCGTAGGGGCCGCCGCGCGGCACGTGCGCCCGCGCGCGGACCGTGCCGTTGGCGTCGTAGATGAAGTCGCCCAGGCCGATCAGGGCCACCCGGTGGCCCTGGTTCAGGGCCACGCGCGCGAGACGGATGGTGGTGTAGTTGTTCTTTTCGGTCGCGACGTCGTTGACGACGAAACCGAGGTGCATCGGTTTGCCACTCATGCGGGCACTTCCTGGGCGGGGGTCCGGGGGGGATGGGCGTGGTACAGCGCGTCGACCGTGAGCGTGCGGCAGTGCGCCAGCGCCTGGGCGAAGTCGTCCGCGGCGGTGTAGCGCGGCAGCAGCGCGGGCGGCGCCACCCAGCCGGCCTCGGCCAACTGCTGCAGCACCACGCGGTGCGACAGGGCGAACTTTCCCGCGAACAGGGGTTCGAACGCACCGCCGCCGCGCAGGTCGTCGAGCAGGTCGCGCAGGCCACGCAGGTAGACCGCGTCCTTGGTCAGCCCGCCGCCGCGCAGGGCGCGGACGGCGACGTCGAAGGCGTCGTCGGTGGCGAAGCCGTGATCCTCGTGCAGGCAGGCGAAGATCGCCGGAATGCCCGCGTCGTGGATCGCCATGTCGGCCGCGAGCACGCGGGCGGCCAGGATCCGCAGCCGCTCGCCGGGAAGATAGCCGCACAGGTACTCGGCCAGCACCCCCAGCCCCTCCTGCAGCGGATCGTAGTGGGCAAGGCCCACCGCCAGCTGCCGCAGGGGCTGGCGCGCGCCGTTGTAGCGGGTGACCACGTGGGTGCCGACCTCGTGCTGCACCAGTGGCTGTACGCGCGCCCGCGGCAGACGCAGCTCCGCGTCGAGGTAGAGCCTGCCGTGCGAGACCATCATCAGCGAGCCGATGTCGGCATCGATGGTGATCTCCAGGCCGAAGTCCGGCGCTTGCGTGCGGTACCAGGCCACCTCCGCCTCGACGGCGGCTACCACCTCGTCCACGCCGCTGTCCGCCGGCAGCGGATCGCTGGCCGCGACCTCGGCCAGGATCCGGTTCGCAAGTTCGAGCAGGCCCGCCTCGACGCCGCCGAACAGGTCGATGCTCGCGGCGATGAAGCCGTCGGTGCCGCGCAGGCGCACCAGCTCGATGGTCCGGTCGAGTTCTCGCTGCTTTTCCGACAGTACGCCAGCGAGCAGGGGCGACTCGATGTCGTCCATCGGCAGTGCCAGCAGCCGCCGTCGCGTGGCGTCGAGATCGAGCGCGGGTTCGGCATAGCGCAGCGGTGAGACGCGGGTGCGGCCGCTGGCGTCGAACTCGTCCCACAGGGCGTCGGTGCCCAGCGGACTGAGTGCGAGCAGCCAGTCGAGCTCCGCATCGATCGAGGCGAGGGCGGCGTCGACCCCGGCGGCGATCCGCGGCAACGCCCGCGTGCCAGGCGTCGCGGCTTCGCGACTCATCGGGCGCGTCCGAACATCGGCCGGACCGCCTCGACGGCCTTGTGCAGGCCCTCGCGCAACGCATTGAGCGCGGCGATGTCCGCATGGCCCGACCATTCGTCCATGAAGATCTTCTTGTATTCGGGCGAGATCGTGCACACGCGCGCACCCCACCTGGCGTAGACCCACTCCGGGAAGTGGCCGCCGGTGGGGAAGCGCACGTTCGCCCGCACGTCGGGCGCGCGACCGTGTAGCGGTACCGCGCGCAGCGCGTCGGCAAAGCGTTCGGCCACCGCGCCCCAGCGTCCGGGATCGGCCGTGGTGAGCCCGAGTTCGATGTCGGGATTGTCCGCCTGCGGTTGCGGCGGGGCGTCGGCGCCGTCCCGGCGGTGGTTGTAGCTGTGGAGATCGATCAGCAGCACGGCGTCCCAGCGCTCGAGCATGCGATCGAGCAACTCGGTCACCATCGCGTAGAAGCGGTCCCACATTGCGAGCGAACGCTCGATCTCCGCAGCGGGCAGGGGCGCGTGCCACGCCTCCAGGCCCCAGCAGTGTTCCGGCCGCGCATAGACCGCGCCGTCCCGCGGGCGGTTGAGGTCGACCTCGAAACGCGACGTGGGCACGCGGATGCGCACGTCGCCCACCGTGGTCAGCAACCCCGTCAGCGGATCCTCCTCGCGCAGGCGCTGCTGCGGCGACAACGCCATCAATGGCCTGAGCGAAGGGCGGATCGCATGGCCGTCGTGGATCGCCGTCGCCACAACGGGACCGTCGGCCACGGAGACGTCCCATGCCCGTGCGGATTCCGTGGGTGCGAACAGGTCCTGCGGCGTGAAGAAGGCGGTTGGCCGGTCGTGGGTCGCGCGTCCGATCATGGGCGGAATGCTGTCATCGGCAGAATGATCGTGCCGTGATGGACGGCGACGCCGCGCCACGCGTGTCTTTCGCTGCGGCCACGGACGATGCGGCCACGGAGCGCTTGCGAACCGCTGCGCGACGCGACGGGGCCGCCAACGTCCGCTGCTGGATCCACCCACGACCGGAGGCGGCGGTCTCCGCCCGCGACCGGCGCCGCGACGATCCTTCGCCCATCCGACTACAATCGCGCCTCTTTCCCACCGGCCGTCCCATGGCGCCCAATTCGACGATCTACAAGCTGGAACTGCAGGTCAGCGACATGGACCGGCACTACTACGCCAGCCACAACCTCACGCTGGCGCAGCACCCGTCCGAGACGCCGGCCCGGCTGATGGTGCGGTTGATCGCGTTCGCGCTGTACGCCGACGAACGGCTGGAGTTCGGTCGCGGGCTGAGCAGCGACGAGGACGCCGACCTGTGGCAACGCGACTACACCGGCGACATCGAGCGCTGGATCGACCTCGGACAGCCGGACGAAAGCCGGATCCGCAAGGCCTGCGCACGCGCGCGCCAGGTGGTGGTGGTGAACTACAGCGGCAACGGCGCCGAGATCTGGTGGAACAGGACCGCGCCGGCGCTGTCGCGGCTGAAGAACCTGACGGTGCTCGATCTCGCGCCGGATGACGTCGAGGCCACGGTCGGCCTGCTCGAACGCGGCATGCGCCTGACCGCGATGATCCAGGATGGCGAGCTGCAGCTGATGAGCGAGCATGCCAACGTGGCGATGACGCCGCGCGTGCGGGTGAACGCTGCCCGCTAGCTTCCTTGCGCGGGTCGATCGATCAGCGCAGAAGTGGAAAGGGTAATGCAGCGCCTCCGGGCCGCTTTGAAGCGCGCGGCGCGCACTCCTGCCGGGCGGGGGGAGGGACGGTCGCTCACCCGCGGCCTCCATGGACAGCCTGTCCTGATCCGCGAGTGCCGGCCCTGTGGCCTCGGGCTTCGGTTCGCACCCGGCGGTCTGGTATGGGAACTGGCTACTCAATATCCGGCGGTCGTGGCCGATACCCTGGGTGGACCATCCGCAAGACCAACCCGCTTCGGGTCTGCTGCAATGCACAATCGCGTCCGGTCTAGCGGTGGTTGGCCCTGGCGCGCGCGGTGGGAGGAGGCGCACGACGGTCCTGAGAACGGGCATCGCACAGGCACACGGCCGGAGCCGACCTCCCCCCCCGCAACGAAGCCCCGGAACGTCTCGCGTTCACGCCGCTCCGCACCGCGGTTGACTAGTTTGAAGCGCTTTGCGTGCGGGTTTCCCCAGTTGGGGCCCGCCGGGCGATGCCCCATCGCCGCGCCAACGCAGCCGCGCATCGCGCTCCTCACGAGGACCTTGAACCCGTCATGTGGACCAGGCTTTGGACCAGGCTGAAAGGCGACTTCCACCTCGCGATCGTGGTGATGTTCGGCACGATCACCGTGCTGGGCATTACGCCCTTCGCGTTTTTTCGCTTCATGGTGGGACAACGCGCCATCGGGATCCTCGACATGTTGATCGTCTCGGGCATCGCGGCCGGCTCGGTCTACGCGTGGCGGACAGGAAGGACCGTGGGCGCCGCGAACTTCATGTCGGTCACGTATTCCATCGGCTGCATCGCCGTGGCGCACCTGGCCGGCCTGCCCGGGGTGCTCTGGGTGTATCCGGTGCTGGTCGCCAACTTCCTGCTGGTGGGGCGCTGGCCGGCGCTGCTGATCTCGACACTGGCGGTGGCGGCGATCACCGCGAGCGACGCGGCGCTGGCCTCGAACCTGCAGAAGGTCATGTTCGTGACCACGTCGGTGGTGATGAGCCTGTTCTCCTTCGTCTTCGCATCGCGTGCGGAACTGCAGCGGTCCCAGCTCGAGGCGATCGCGGTCCAGGATCCATTGACCGGCGCGATCAACCGCCGCGGCATGCAGGCGGAACTGGAGATCGCCATCGCGTCCAGCATCCGCAGCGGGATCCCGCTCGGATTCCTGATCTTCGACCTGGACCGTTTCAAGCAGGTCAACGACAGCTTCGGCCATGAGGCCGGAGACGACGTGCTGGTACAGGTGGCTGAACTTGTACGCCGGAGCACGCGCGTGAACGACCGGTTCTTCCGCCTCGGTGGTGAGGAGTTCGGCCTGCTTTTGCCGGGGGCCAATACCGGAGCGTTGTGGAGCATTGCGGAGAAACTGCGCATGGCCGTGGATGGGGAGGTGCAGTGCCGGGGCAGGGGAATCACCATCTCCATCGGCGCCGCGCCATTCCGTCCGGGCGAATCGGCGACGGACTGGCTGGCCCGCGCGGATGCCGCGATGTATCGCGCCAAGCGCAGTGGCCGCAACTGCACGGTGATCGATGTGCGCACCGGCGACGGCGACCCCGAACGCGCTGCATCGTCGCCTGGTGCGGGCTTCGCGGGCGACTGAAGCCGCAGGTCGCGCTTCTTCGAGTTCGATCCACGCCCGCAGGCGGGTCTGGCGGCGATTCTGTCGGTTCGCGGATTGTTGCGCCCATGCCAGGGTTGGTACCCTGCTTCGTATCCCAGCTTCCACAGGCGGCCCTGATGCGCAGGCGTGATTTCATCGGCAACGCGGCGCTGGCAGGCGCATTGCTTCCGCTCGCCGGCGCTGGCGCGGCCGCGGCGCCGAAAGCGCCCCTGCTGCCGAGGCCGCTCGCGCCAGGCGACACCGTCGCGCTGGTCAGCCCGTCGTCGGCCGTCGACGACAGCTTCGACCTGCAACTGGCGCAAGAGGTGATGGAGGCGCTGGGCTTCACGGTGCGGACCGGCGCGCACTACGCCGCGCGGCGCGGCCACCTCGCGGGGACCGATGCGCAGCGCGCCGGCGACATCAACACCGCGTTCGCCGACCCGGACGTCCGCGCCGTCATCTGTACGCGCGGCGGCTCCGGTGCAGCGCGCCTGCTGCCGCTGCTGGACTACGACGCGATCCGCGCCGACCCCAAGCCGCTGCTCGGCTATTCCGACGTCACCGCGCTGCACAGCGCCATCCACGCGAAGACCGGTCTGGTGACCTTCCATGGTCCGATCGGGGCGGGGAGCTGGAACCGCTTCAACGTCGACCAGTTCCGGCGCCTGTTCTTCGAGCGCGAGCTGATGCACTACCGGAACCTGGTCGAGGCCGGCGACGAACTGGTGCCGCGCAGGAACCGCACGGTCACCATCACGGGCGGCAAGGCGAGGGGCGAACTGGTGGGCGGCAACCTCACGGTGCTCACCGCCATCGCCGGCTCGCCCTACCTGCCGGATTTCGATGGCCGCATCCTGTTCCTGGAAGACGTATCCGAGGCGCCTTATCGGGTGGACCGGATGCTGACCACGCTCAGGCTGATGGGCGCGCTCGACCGGATCGCCGGCTTCATCTTCGGCGAGTGCACCGACTGCGACCCGGGCGACGGCTACGGCTCACTGACCCTGTCGCAGATCCTCGACGACCACATCAGACCGCTGGGCATCCCGGCCTACCGCGGCGCGATGATCGGCCACATCCGCCAGCAGTTCATCGTGCCGGTCGGGGGGCAGGTGGAACTGGATGCCGACGCCGGCACCTTCCGGCTGCTCGAACCGGTGTTCCAGTCCGCCTAGAACGCTCCGGTCCGCACACGCCGGTTGGGAGCCGCCTGCCGCCGGCGATGGATGCGCGGCAGGCGGTGTGTCCGGATGCCGCCAGGTACGACGGAGCCGCCTCCGGATCGCGGGCCGGAACCTGCGAGGCGGTCTCTGCGGGCCGGCAACCGTGTTCGCCTCGCGGTTACTCCAGCGTCAACACGACAAGCGACTTGGCGGGCAGGGTGGTGGTCAGCGTCCCCTCCGAGATGCGCGCGCCATCGAACGGCGCGGGCTTCACATGGTCCGGATCGTCGAAGGTGTTGTGCGCGTCGATCGCGTCGGCGGTGAGCAGTTGCCCGGACGCGCGGGTCGCCTGCACGCCTTGGAGCGACAGCGAGACTTCCATCGCCGTGTCCGGATCGATGTTTACCAGCGCGACATGCAGCTTGCCGTCGCGGCCGCGCGCGGCGGTGCCGTCGACGGCCTGGAGGCTGCCGTAACCGGGCGAGTCCAGTTGCAGCGGCAGCGAAGTGGCGCCCTGGAACGGCCGGTACATCCGGAACGCGTGGTACGTGGGCGTGCGCAGCATCTTCGCGCCGTCGGTCAGCAGCATCGCCTGCAGCACGTTGACCATCTGGGCGATGCCCGCCACCCGCAGGCGCCTGGCGTTGCGGTGGAAGATGTTGAGGTTGACCGCAGCCACGAGCCCGTCGCGGATGCTGTTCTGCTGCTGCAGCCAGCCGCCGGGCGAGCCCGGCGTCGGGTCGTACCAGGTGCCCCATTCGCCGATCACCAGCGCCTTCTCCGCCTCCGGATCGAACTCGTCCATGATCGCGGACTGCTCGCGGATCATCGGCTCGATCATGTAGGTGCGCTCGAACGTGGCCAGCCACTGCGCCTCGTCGAAGCCGGTGGCCGGGCCCTTCGCGCTCCAGTCTCCGGTGGGCAGGGTGTAGTAGTGCATCGAGAACGCGTCGAGATGCTCGCCCGCGATCTCCATCGTGGTGCGGGTCCATTCGGCGCTGGTCGCGTCCGGGCCGGAGGCGATCATCGTGGTGCCGCCATGCGGGGCGATGAAGCCCGAGTACTGGCGGAACAGGTCGGCGAAGGTCTCCGCACGCATGCGGCCGCCGCAGCCGTTGGGCTCGTTGCCGATGCCGAGGAAGTCGATCTTCCACGGCTCCTCGCGGCCGTTGCGGCGGCGCTCCTGCGCGAGCGTCGAATTGGTGGGCGAGGTGATGTATTCCACCCACTGCGCGGCCTCGCGCGGGCTGCCGGTGCCGACGTTGACGTTGAGGAAGGTCCTGGCGCCGAGCATCTCGGCGAATTCGAAGAACTCGTGGGTGCCGACGGCGTTGTGCTCTTCCTTGTTGCCCCACCAGCGGTTGAGGGTGACCGGACGCTGGTCGCGCGGGCCGATGCCGGTACGCCAGTCGTAGATGTCGGCGTAGCAGCCGCCCGGCCAGCGCAGTACCGGGACCTGGAGCTCCTTCAGCGCCGCCAGCACGTCGTTGCGGAAGCCGCGGGTGTTGGGGATGTCCGAATCCGGGCCGACCCAGACGCCGCCGTCGATGCCGGTGCCGAGCTGCTCCATGAACTGGCCGTAGAGTTCGGGTGCGATCACCGGCCCGGGCTGGTCGGCCCGCACGCTGCCGGTGACGGTGCCCGCGGAGGCGAGGAGCGGGGTCGCGGAGAGCATCACGCAGCAGGCGGCGGCGCGCAGGGAGGTCAGGACGGTCATGGGCGTTTGGCGTTCCTTGGGCTGGACGGGTCCGCAGCCAGGCCTTGCGTACGCGCGATGGACGCAGACGTGCCTGGCGGCGGACGGGGCAGAGTCTGTCGAAAAGCCGTGGCGGAGTCGAATCGCGCGCACCGCCGGCACGTGCGCTTGGGCCGGAACATCCGGGACGGGAACGTTTGCAGCCCGGGCGTGCCAGCGCACCGGTACCCCGGAACGCCACGATCCTGCGGACATTGGCGAGCGCCGATCGCTTCCCGGCCCCGTAGCGGCAATCCGGAGCGCGGCAGGACGCACATATGCGGTTGCGTATGCGATGCCACCTGTTTCGACATGGTGGCGCGTGGTCGTGCGCACGCGACCGGGGGCTTTGGACCTGCCCGGACGGTGCGGCGACCGGGCGCCATCGCGAACCTGCGGCGCACCGCCCGGCGAGCGTGTCCGGGTCTCCGCCGCGGGCGCGCAAGCGCCGGCCGCAGGCGCCGGAACGGCATGGTCCTGTGCTAATGTCGGCCTGTTATGCGGCGCCGGATGCGGCGCACGCGTCGTGGTGGTTGTCATGGGGTCACTGCATCGCGCCAGGTCGCGTTCGCGGGGTGACGATGCGTGGTCTATTCAGGGGGAGAGAAGCATGTCGAAACTGCTTGATCTGATGCGCAAGCTGGGCAGCGATGCGGCGCTGGCCGCGGAGTACGACAAGGATCCGGAGGCGGTGATGCGGCGCGCCGGCCTGTCCGACGCCGAGCGCAGGGCGATGGTGGAGAAGGACTACACCGCGATCAAGGAGCTCACGGGGCTGACGGACGGACAGTTCGCCACCAATCACAGCATCAAGTGTTACGAAAAATAGCCTTCGCGTCTTCGTCCGTCACAAGCACATGCGCCGGCTGATCCTGCTCGCGGTCCTGCTGCTGGCGTTCGTCGGCATGCCGGTCTTCGCCGCGGACAGGCTGGAGGAGCAGGTCAGCGAGATCGAGGCGCTGGCGGTCACCGCGCACTGGCGGGAATCGAACGCAAGAATCGAAGCGCTGGCATCGCAGGCCGATGCGCTCTCGACCGGGCAGCGCCAGCGTATCGAGTATGTCCGTCTGCGCAACCTTGCGCTCGCCGGCCAGTTGACGGAGGCGATGGAGGGCCTGGCTGCGCTGCTCGAGCAGGAGATGCCGGCCGCTCTGCGCATCCGCATCTACGGAACCGCCACCAGCGTGGCCGCCAACATCGAGGACTGGTCGCGGGCGTTCACCTGGCTCAACGAGGGCCTGTCGTACCTGCCCGAGGCGCCCGAGCAATCGCACACGCTGCTCGGGACCGCCAGCTACCTGCATACCCTGGTCGGGGAAACGGAGAAGGCGCGGGACATGGCGCTGCGCGCCGTCCAGGCGGTCGAGGCCAGGGACGATCCCAGAGGGCTGTGCGTGGCCCTGTCTGAAATGGCCCTGGCCGAGGACCATGCCGGCAATTTCCGCGCCGCGGAAGCCTGGCGGCGTCGGCAGATCGAAGCCTGCACCCATGCCGGCGACCCGGTCTTCACTGCCGTGGGCAGGTATGGCGTCGCCAAGATGGCGGCGAAGCAGGGGCGTCATGACGAGGCATGGGGCTGGGCCCGGCAGGCGCTCGCGGAGTTCGAGGCCGCGGGATACGCGGCCGGCGCCTGGAGCACGCGTCTGGTCCTTGCCGAAAGCCTGATCGTATCCAACCGGGACCTCGACCACGCCCGGGCACTGCTGCTCGACACCCTGCGCTACTACAGGGAACACGAATCCAACCTCGCCATTGCCGAGACCGAGCACCTGCTGGCCAGGCTGGCCGAACGGCGCGGCGACCCGGCCACGGCGCTCGCGCACCTCAAGCAGGCGATGTCGGCCTCGGCCGCCGCCGAAGCGGATGCCCGCGCTCGGCGCCTGACCTACCTGCAGGTCGAGTTCGACACCCGGATGAAGGAACAGCAGATCGCATTGCTCGAAGCCGAGCGGGAACTGGCGGCATTGCAGGTCACGGCCACCCAGCGCCGGCAGTGGTTGCTGATCCTGGGAATCGCCGGGCTGCTGATCACCGCGCTGCTGCTGTCGGGCCTGTTGCGCCGCTCGTTCCGCGAACGCCGCCGTTACCGCTGGCAGTCGGAACGCGACAGCCTGACCCGCCTGTACAACTACCAGCAGGTCCGCAAGCTGGGCGAGGCGGCGTTCGCACGGGCGCGCGCCGGCGGCCGTCCGTTCTCCGCGATCGTGGCCGACATCGACCTGTTCAAGCAGGTCAACGACAGCCACGGCCACGCTGCCGGCGACGAGGCCTTGCGCTCGCTCGGAGCATGGATCGGCGAGGTGGTCGGAGAACGCGGTATCGCCGGGCGCAGCGGCGGCGACGAGTTCACGATCCTGCTCGATGCGGATGCGGCGGAGGCCGGGACATTGCTGCAGCGCCTGCGCGACCGGATCGAGCCGATCACCGTCTTCGGCCAGACGTTCGGCTTCAACATCAGTGCCGGCGTGTGCCAGGACGATGGCGGCACGGCCACGCTGGAACAGTTGATCCACGATGCCGACCAGGCCCTGTACCGCGCCAAGCGCGACGGCCGGGGGCGCGTCGTCTGTGCGAACGATGCCGCCGCCGCGGCATCGGCACCTGCCGCGAGCCTGGTCGTGGTCGGCAGCGGCATCGAGTTCGGGCGCCACGTCAACGAGCGCTGCCTGTCGGAGATCCGCGAGGCGCAGGTGGTGTTCTGCCTGACCGATCCGTTCGCGCTGGCGATGATCCAGAACTTCCGCCCCGACGCGATCAACCTCGGCGCGTACTACGCCGACGGCAAGGACCGGCGCCAGACCTATCGCGAGATCGATGCGGCGATCATGGCGCAACTGCGGGACGGCAAGCGGGTCTGCGCCGTGTTCTACGGCCATCCGGGCGTGTTCGCCGACGTGCCGCATGCGGTGGTGCGCAAGGCGCGCGCGGAGGGGATTCCCGCGCGCATGGAGCCGGGGATTTCCGCCGAAGCCTGCCTCTACGCCGATCTCGGGATCGATCCCGGCCGGCGCGGCGTGCAGTCGATGGAGGCGACCCACTTCCTGCATTACGACCGCGTGCCCGACACCTGCGGGCTGGTGCTGCTGTGGCAGGTGGCGCTGTCCGGGGACCTGTCCTGCAGCCGCTTCCATGCCGAGCGCGAGGGATTGCAGGCGCTGGTCGACAAGCTGCTGCGCTGGTACCCGGCGGACCACGAGGTGATCCTGTACGAGGCGGCGCGGCTGCCGATAGAGACCGCGCGCCTGGAACGCCTCGCCCTGCGCGACGTTCCCGATGCGCGCTACGAGGAATACACCACGCTGGTCATCCTGCCGCTCGGCGAGTTGCGCGGCGATCCGGCTGCGCAGGGCCCGGGGACGGCGCCCGCGGATGATCCGCCCGGCTGATGCATGCGCGTGAAGCGCAGGGCGGCAGCGGATTCGTGGGCTGGCGCGCGTCCGCATGTGTCCTTCGCGAAGTGGCGTCCTTTCCGGTGCACATCGCCCGGCATCAGCACGGACGACGACACGATTGCACGCCAGCGTGGTCCGATCGACGCCTGGACCGGGCGAATCCCCGGCGCGTTCCGGCCCCGGCCACGCCACAATGGGGCGACCATCCAGCCGCAAAGGAATCCACATGCGACGCCATTCCCGCCACGTCCCCCATCTGCCCGGCGTGCTCTGCCTGGTCATGTCCGTCGCAGGCTGCGCGACCGCGCCCGATCCGGCCCCGGTTTCCGGCGGCACGTCGTCGGTCGAAGGCACGATCGCGTCGATCGATACCCGGCCCTGGACCTATGACGGCAATGCGATCGTGATGCTCGACGTCCCCGGTCGGGACCAGGTCGCGGTCCACCTGCCGGCGCGCTGGAACCTGTGCAAGGCGGCGCCCGTCGACATGGACGCGCTCGCCGTCGGCATGCGCGTGCGCGCAACCGGCTCGTCCGGGGAACCGGGCGAGGTCGTGGTCTGCGAACAGGCCTCGCACGGCCTGGCGCCGGTGCGCTGAGCGAAGGCCGCGGTCACGGTCGGAACGCGCGCGGGTCTTCGCCGCCGATGATCGGGTCGCGCGACGTCGGCACGCGTTCCCGTTGCGTGGGCCCGGCGCCACGGAACCGTGCCGGGCCGTGCAGGCGCTGGCATCGCAGGTGCTCCCGGATCGCGTCGGTTTCCGCTGCCGCCACCGGCCGCGTCGACCACGCGTGCCAGGCGCGCCGACGCGTCGCGGCATCGGCGCCCAGCGCCAGCCAGGCCCGATGCGGCGACACCAGGTCGTCTTCGGCGAAGGCATGGGCGCGATGGCTGGACCAGGGATACTGCGCGGGTCGGCCCACCAACCCCGCCCGCACGGGGTTGCATTCGATGTATCGCTGGCAGGCGAGGAGGTAGCGGTCCTCGAGAACCGGACAGGCGGCGTAGCGTGCCTGCCAGAGCGCGCCACTGCGCCGGTGGCGTGCGTTGAAGCGACGTACGTAGCGACGGCCGAGCTGCTGCACGAGGCGACCCACGCGGCCGGCGGCCATCGGCGTCAGCAGCAGGTGCACGTGGTCCGGCATCAGCACGTAGGCGTGCACGCGGCAGTACTCGCGACGCGCGACGTCGCGCAGTTCGCGCAGGTAGTGGAGCCGGTCGATGTCGTCGACGAAGCAGGGCGCGCCTTCGCGGCCTCGCTGGACGACGTGCTGCGCGATCCCGGGGAGATCGAAGCGGGGCGGGCGGGGCATGATCGCGTCCTTGCGATGATGCTTCCAGTCTGCCGAGGCGACGCCGCGCACGCGATCCGTCCGGAGCCGTCCGGAGTGTAGGAAAAGCCCGCGCGGGCACCGCGCTCGCCCCGCACTCCGCGCTGCGGTCTCCCGCGCCGCGCGGGTTGGCGGCGCGAACCGTCCGCAATGTCGCGTCGGCGCGCGACGAACGCAGCAATGGCATCGTCGCCGCGCATCCGGCCCGATCCGCTGCCGCCTATCCCCGGGGCGTGGCGATGCGCAGGTCGCTTTCCCGGGTGAGCATCTCGGAGAACAGCAGCCGGGACTGGTCGGGGGACAGGTCGAAACCCCAGCCCTCGAAGTCCGGCGGCAGGGTGGTCACGTCGGTCGAGGTCGCGTCCGCGGGAGCGAACAGCGAAAGGACCGTGCCCCCGACAGGCGGACGGCGGAGGTAGTAGAGGCCTGCATCCGCAGGCGCCCAGTTGCCGCCGTCGCGCGGATCGAGATCGGCGACGAGCAGGGTCTCCGGCGTGCGCCGGGCAGCGTCCCGCCAGTCCACGCGGGGCAGTGCCCACAGCCCCGGCTGGTCCGGCTTGCTGTAGAGCAACTGGCCGCCGTCGACCGTCTCGCGCGGATGGACACCGGGCCCGGGCGTGACCGCAACCGCCTCGCCGCCACCGGCAGGCAGCGCATGGACGCGCCATTCGCCACTGCGGTTGGATTCGAAATAGAGCCAGGCGCCGTCGCGCGACCAGGCCGGATTGCGGTTGTCGCCCGGCCCGTCCACCAGCGCTTGCGGCGTACCACCTTCGGGCGACACGGTGAAGATGGCGGTCCTGCCGCCGGGACTGGCGTCGAACGCGATCGACCTGCCGTCGGGCGACCATGCCGGATTGTCCACGAACATCCCGTCGAACGCGGCGACCTGCACGGCGCCGCTGCCGTCGCGCCGGCTGATCCACACGCCGTGCGGGCCGCTGCGATTGGACGCGAAGGCGATGCGCTCGCCGTCGGGCGACCACGCCGGGCTGGAATCCCAGCGGGTCGAGCGCAACTGGTGTGCGGCGCCGGCGCTGGCGTCCGCCTCTGCGCTCAGCTCGATCTGTCGCAGCTGCGAGCGGTGCATCCACTGCTCGAACGCGATCGCGTCGACACCCGGCGTCGTCGCCGGCTGGTGGATGTCCTCGTTGCCCACTCCGACCGTCTCCAGCGCACCGTTCTCCGGATCCGCCGACCACAGCGTGTACATGCCCGAGCGGGTCGAGGTGAACAGGATCCGTTCGCCATCGGGCGACCACGCGAGGCCGTTGATCTTGCGGTTGTCGAAGGTCAGGCGCGTCGCCACGCCGCCTTCGGCGCGCACCCGGTACACGTCGCGGGTGACCTCGTTGACGCCGCGGACGAACACGATCGTGCGACTGTCGTGGGAGAAGCGCGGGTCGGTATCGCCCAGCGTTCCGGCATCGGGCATCGACAGGGTCCGGCGTTCGCCGCCATCGAGCGTCGCCAGGACGATGCGGTAGGGCTCGCTGGCGGCCTCGCGCGCGGCGTAGGCGATCCGGGTGCCGTCCGGCGACAGGCTCATGCCGCGGATCTCGCGCATCGTGTCATCGTGAAGCACCCGGGTCACGCCGCCGCCGAGTGCGGAAACGCGCATGACCGAGAGGCCGCCGTCGTCGGTTCGCGCGAACAGCAGCGCTCGCCCGTCCGCGGTCCAGAGTGGATGGCGTTCGTCGACCGGGCTGTCGGTCAGGTTGAGCACCTCCTCGCTGCCGATCGTCTTCACGTAGACATCGAAGCCGCCATCGCCGTCCCGGATGAAGGCGACGCGGCTGCCGTCGGGCGACAGCGCCGGTTCGAGTTCACGACCGACGAAACTGGTGAGCGGCCGGATTTCATACGCGCCGCCAGGACCGCCGACAGGGCCGGACGGCGCGCGCGGCAGCAGGAACCAGCCAGCCAGCCCCAGCGCCGCGGCGGCCGCCAGCACCAGGACGAGCCGCGTCGCCCGTGGCCGCCCGCCCTGCGCAGCCGCCTGCGCGGGCGGAGGGACGCCGGCGACTGCGGGTTCGGCGGGTTGCACGGTTCCGGCGGTTTCCGCGCTTTCCGACAGCGCTTCCGGTGCGGGCGGCGCCAGCGCGGCGGCCACCCTCGCCGGCGCGATGGGAGCGACCAGGCGGTAGCCGCCCTTGCGGATCGTCTCGATGTAGCGCGGCGTCTGCGGATCGTCCTCGAAGACCTTGCGCAGTTCCGAGATCGCGCGGTTGAGCAGGTAGTCGTCGGCGACGGTGCCGGCCCAGATGGTGTCGAGGAAGGTGTCCCGCGCGATCACGGTCCCCGGCCGCTCCGCCATCAGCACCAGTACCTGCATGACCTTGGGTTCGACCTGGGCGACGCGGCCGCGGATCGAGATCCGGTTGAGCGAGGGCTGGACCAGCGCCTCGCCGGCGCTGAAGTTCACGGGCCCGGCGCGGCCCGGGCGCTCCACGGACCCCGCGTCGATCTTGCCGATGGCCGTCTGCTCGCTCACCCGTCCCATCGCCCGCTGCCGGGCTCCTCGGCGACGCCGGATGGCGCCTGCATCGAATCTATAGCAAAACCCTAGGTTGCCTCCATCCCACCGGACCGGGCTTACGGGCTCTCCTCGTCGGGTCGCGGCGGCTCGCCGCTGCCCATGAGGACGTGCCATGCGTGTTGCCCGCATCCCAACCCTGGCCATGCCCGCGGCCGCGGCGCTGCTCGTATTCGCTGGCGCCGTGGCGGCCGCGGATCCGCCCGACGGCGCGGCGCTCTACCAGCGCAACTGCGCGTCCTGCCACGGCGCCGACCGCCAGGGGACGGGCCTGGGGCCGGCGCTGTCCGCGCGGACGTATCGCTATGGTGGTACCCGGGGCGACATCGAGCGGGTGATCCGCACCGGCGTGCCCTCGCAGGGGATGCCGGCCTTCGGCGGGACCCTGGCCGCGGAGGAGATCACCGCGATCGCCGCGTTCCTGCCGGCGCGCGTGGGGCAGGCCGAGCCGGAAGCGGACGAAGACGAACAGGCCGCCGCCGAAGAACCGCCGCGCGAGTTCGATGCCGTCCCCGGCGTGGTCGATACGCTGGACTACGCGGTGCGCCTGGACGTGTTCGCCGACGGGCTCGAGACGGTCTGGGCGATGGCATTCCTCGACCCCGGCACCGTGCTGGTCAGCGAGCGGCCGGGCCGTCTCAGGATCATCCGCGACGGCGTGCTGCAACCGCAGCCGGTGGCCGGTGTTCCGCCGGTCTACGTGCACGGCCATCGCTGGAACCAGGCGGGCCTGTTCGACATCGCGCTCGACCCGGACTATCGCAGCAACGGCTGGATCTATCTCAGCTACAGCCACCCGCTGGACGAAACCGGCCCCGAAGGCGGTCCGCTGGCCATGACCCGCGTGGTGCGAGGTCGCCTGCGCGGCAACGACTGGGTCGACCAGCAGGTGGTGTACGAAGCCGACCACGACCACTACGGCGAACCGTTCTGGCACTTCGGCGGACGCATGGCGTTCGATCGCAACGGGCGGCTGCATTTCTCGGTCGGCGATCGCGGCGTGCAGGAACTCTCGCGCGAACCGGGACGGCCGAGCGGCAAGATCCATCGCGTGCTGCCGGATGGAACGCCAGCACCCGGCAACCCGTTCCAGGCTCGCGACGATGCGCTGGCCACGGTCTTCAGCTTCGGCCACCGCAATCCGCAGGGTATGGCGATCGAACCGGCCACCGGACGCCTGTGGGCGACCGAGCACGGTCCGCGCGGCGGCGACGAACTGAACATCGTCCGCCGCGGCGGCGACTACGGCTGGCCGGTGGTCACGCACGGCATCAACTACGACGGCACCGTGCTCACCCCGCACCAGCGTGCCGAGGGCGTGGAACAGCCGGCATGGTACTGGCGGCCCTCGATCGGCGTGTCGGGACTGGCGTTCTACGCCGGCAACCAGTTCCCGCTGTGGCAGGGCAAGGCCCTGGTCACCGCGCTTTCGCCGCGCCAGCTGCGCCTACTCACCATCGACGGCGATCGCGTCCAGCACGAAGAAGTCCTGGTCACCACGCAGGGACGTCCGTACGAACCGGTGGTCGGGCCCGACGGCGCGATCTACCTGGTCACCGACAACCCGGGCCAGATCCTGAGGCTCACGGCGCAGGAGGAGCGCCGGCAATAAGCGCTGGATGACGCGCGTCCTCCACCCACCATCTCAGGGAGATTCCATGAACCATCTCGTCGCTTGCCTGGCCGCGGCCACCCTGCTGTGCATCAGCCCTTCCATCGCGGCGCAGGAGTCGCGCGCAGTACTCCAGTCGGCCACCGCGGACGCCATCCGCGACCACTGCCTCGCCCGCGCGGCGGGCACCGGCGTTCCGATTGCGGTCGCGGTGTTCGACCACGGCGGCGACCTGGTGAGCTTCGGCCGGCACGACGGCGCGACGCCGGCGACCGGCGCGGTGGCGCAATGGAAAGGGCGTTCGGCTGCCGTCTACCTCAATCCGTCCGCGGTGACGGGCACCTGGAACATACCGTCCGCACCGATGATCGCGACCGTCGAAGGCGGCGTGCCCTTGTTCACCAGGGACGGAACGGGCATCGGCGGCGTCGGCGTGTCCGGTGCGGCGCCGGAATTCGATGCCGAGTGCGGGACGCTGGCCGCGGAAGCCGCGGGCCTGGTGGTGGCGCCTCCCTGAGACGGGGCAGGGCGCCGCGACGCACGGCCGGCAGCGGACCTCCGGCGCGAGCCCCGGGCACGGTGCTGGCAACGTGGCCTGGTTCGGTCCAACCTGTCGCCCTCCCTACAGCGGCGAAGCCATGGCGCGCGACAGGACCCTGAAGCTGGCGACCTTCAACGTCAACGGCATCGGTACCCGCCTGCCGCAGCTGCTGGCGTGGCTGGCGAAGGAAGCGCCGGACGTGGTCGCCCTGCAGGAGCTCAAGGCCGCGGATGACGCCTTTCCTGCGGCCGCGCTGGAGGAAGCCGGTTACGGCGCGCTCTGGCAGGGACAGCGTTCGTGGAACGGGGTGGCGCTGCTGGGGCGCGGCGTGCTGCCGCTGGAAAGCCGGCGGGGCCTGCCGGGCGATCCCACGGACAGGCAGAGCCGCTACCTGGAAGCGGCCGTGCACGGCATCGTCGTCGCGGCCCTGTACCTGCCCAACGGCAATCCGCAACCCGGGCCGAAGTTCGACTACAAGCTGCGCTGGATGCAGCGCCTGGCGCGCCATGCGTCGGGCCTGGTCGACCTGCCGCATCCAGTGGTGCTGATGGGCGACTACAACGTGATCCCCACCGACGGCGACGTCTACGACCCCTGGGCCTGGCGCAAGGACGCGCTGATCCAGCCCGAAGTGCGCGAGGCATATGCGCAACTGCTGGCCCAGGGCTGGACCGACGCGCTCCACGCCCACTTCGGCGAGGCCGCGCCGTATACGTTCTGGGACTACTTCCGTCGCCATGCCGAGCGCGACCGGGGCCTGCGCATCGATCACCTGCTGCTGAACCCCGCGCTGGCGCCACGCCTGGTGGATGCAGGCGTCGACCGCTGGGTGCGCCTGCAGGACAAGGCCAGCGACCACGCGCCGACGTGGATCCGCATCACCGCCACCGCACCGGCGCCTCGTGCCCGCAAGGCCGCCCGCAGCACCGCTCCGGCGAAGCCGCGTACCGCGAGCCCGGCCAGGCGCGCTCCGCGACGAGCACCGGCAGACTGAACGCGTTCACACGCTCGCCCCGGAGGCGTCGCTAGCCTCGCAGAGACGGGGGCTGCGGCCGCCGGGATCCTGCCCGCCGGCTCGCACGATCGATGCCGGCCGCAACGGAGGAATCACGCGATGCGATCACTGGTCACGGCTTCGCTGGCCCTGTTGCTCGCCGCCTGCGGTGGCGGCGATACCGTGCCCAACGTGGAGACACCCGGACGCGACGAGCCCCCGAAGACGCGCGTGCTCGACGCCGGCGCGGCGATGCTGCAGGACAAGCCCCCGATCGACGCGATCAACGCCTACCTCGACGGCTTCCACTTCTACAGCGGCCGGCTGCAGGCGCAGATGGAGGCGCACCACTACTGCTCGGTGCTCAACGAGGACGTCATCCAGTGCGTGATCTACGACGGCAACGTGCGCGAGGCCAGGATCATGGGCGTGGAGTACATCATCGGCGAGTCGCTGTTCGCGGGCCTGCCGGAGGCGGAGAAGGCGCTCTGGCACAGCCATGTCCACGAAGTGAAATCCGGCCAGCTGGTGGCACCCGGGCTGCCGCGGGTGGCCGAACGCGAGCTGATGGAGAAACTGGTCCGTACCTACGGCAAGACCTGGCATACCTGGCACACCGACCTGGACAAGGACCTGCCGTACGGCGTGCCGCAGCTGATGATGGGCTTCACCGCCGACGGCCAGGCCGATCCGGACATGGTCGCCGCCCGCGACGCGCGCCTGGGCGTGGACAGTACGCAGCGCAGGCGCGATCGCGCCGGTATCCAGGTGCCGCCGGTCCTGCCCGGCGCGGACGCCTGGCAGCGGGGAAACGCGATCCAGCTCGAGGACCCGACCGGGCACGCGCATGCCTCGCATGGCGGAGCACGGGACCGGGAGCGCGACGGGGACGCACCGCAGGACAATGCGCGTTCGCGCGTGCCGCCGCGCTGATCGCGACGACGGCGTCCCGCGTCTGCAGCCAGCCGCGCGGAGGTCGTCATGGGGGTTGTGGCACGCCGCGGGACCAGGGACGGGCGGGGAATCCTGTCCGCGTTCGTGATTCGTGATTCGTGGCAGCGTGGAGCCACACGCGCTGGCGTCACGGGTCTGCGGCACGAGAGACACCACGGGCGCGGGCGAGTGCACGGGCGCGGGCGAGTGACGGATCGCCCGTCCCAGGTGGCATGGCGCTCAGGAATGTTGCGAAGCAGCAAACCTTTGCACGCCACCGCAAGCGTGGATCGGGTCGCAACAACGGCGTCCCGGTGCTACCTTCTGGTAGCGCTAACACATTGCCGATGCCGCGTGGCGTCGCGCGGTCGCCACCCGGGAGGAAACCACATGCCGTCCATCCACTGCGTGCTCCGCGCGCATCGTCGCCGTCTGTCCCGACTGTTCGTGCTCGGTCTGCTCGCAGCCGGCGTGGCTGTGGCCGTTCCGGCCTTCGCGCAGCCGTCCGGTGGGCCGTATGGCCCCGTCGCCCGGTCCTACGAGGTACCCGGCCAGGGCACGGTCTACTACGTCGCGCCGGACGGCACGGCGAACGCGACCGGGGCGGAGCTGGCACGACCGACGACGATCGAATCCGCGATCGCACGGGTGGTCACCGGCGACACCATCGTCCTGCGCGGCGGCACCTACCGGACCGGCGGGCTCCAGCTCAACCAGGGCATCACCCTGCAGCCGTACCGCGACGAGCGGCCCGTGTTCAAGGGCACGCGCGTGGCGAGCGAATGGGAGGAACTGCGCGACGGGGTCTGGCGCACGAAGTGGACCACGCTGTTCCCGGCGCAGCCGCTGGCCTGGTGGCGGCGCGAGCGCGAGGGCATGCGCACGCCGCTGCACCGGTTCAACAACGACATGGTCTTCGTCGACGGCAAGCCGCTGCTGTCGCAGGGCTGGGCCGGCGAACTGGGCGAGGACGGCTACTACATCGACTACGAGCAGGGCTACGTCTACATCGGCGTCGATCCGGCCGATCGCCTGGTGGAGATCACCGCCCACGACATCGCATTGCACCGGCCCTCGCGCGAGGTGCACGGCAAGCCGTCCGACCGCAAGGGCCCGACCATCCGCGGCCTGACCTTCACCCAGTACGCGTTCCGCGCCATCGACATCGAGGGCAAGAAGCCGTCCACCGGCCCGAACGAGGAACCCACCGACGATCCGGTGGACGTGTCCGACCCGGCCGACCACGGCAAGGAAGTGGTCGGCACCACGCTGGAGAACGTGACCATCAGCTTCACCTCGCGCGTGGCCGGCTATTTCCGCGGCGACGGGCTGGTGATCCGCAACTCGCTGATCAGCGACACCGGCACCGAGGGCATCTACGTCATCGGCTCGTCCGACGTGCTGCTGGAGCGCAACATCATCCGCCGCAACAACATCGAGCAGCTGACCGGCTACTACCCGGCGGCGGTGAAGATCTTCAACCAGTCCTACCGGGTGACGGTGCGCGACAACCTGGTGATCGACCATCCGCATTCGAACGGCGTGTGGTACGACGTGGGCAATGTCGACGGCGTGTTCGCGAACAACCATGTCGAAGGCACGCTGATCGGCTTCTTCTTCGAGATCTCCAGGGGCGTGGTGGTGGCCGGCAACGTGTTCGTCGACAACGAGCAGGGCGTCCGCATCCTCAACAGCGCCGATGCGCGCATCTACCACAACACCTTCCTCGATTCGCCGGTCCTGATCGACCGCAACGAGCGCAGCGCGCAGGGCGACCACTTCGGCTGGCATCCGCGCACCGGCCCGGACGTGGACGAGCGCGAGGGTCACGCGTTCGAAGGCAACCTGCTGGCCGCCAGCGCCGGTTTCGACGCGTCGCTGCTGCGGTTCGAACAGCCGGCCGCGCTGTGCGACACGCTGAGGCGGCCGATGACCACGCGGGTCGACGGCAACGTCTACGCCCGGGCCGACGAGGACGGCGAGCCGCTGATCGTGTGGAGCCCCGTCGCGGCGAAGGACTGCGAGGCGCGCTTCGCGACCTTGCAGGGTTTCCGCAAGGCCACCGGGCTCGAGACGCGTGGCGTGTCGCTGCAGGGGCACGCGGGTGCGCTGTTCCGCAGCGTCGAGTTGCGTCGCTTCGAGCTGGCCGGACGACCGCCGGGGATGGAGGAAGTGGCGGTGGCGCCCGAGGCACGCGAGGCGCTGGGCTGGCAGGCGGAGACTGCGCTGCCGGGAGCGGTTCCGGCGCCCGACTGAACACGGCAGGCACGGGTTGCGGCGGCAATCGCCGCCCGCGGTGTCGCGGTCTTCTCACATCGGATCGACGCAGACCCTGCAAGAATCGCGGCTCGCAACGAGGACCGCCGCGATGTCAGACCTGCCCGTGACCGGCGAGGTGTCCAACAGCAAGCTGGCCGCCGTCTTCGCCAGCCGTGACGCCGCGCGCGACGCCGCGGCGGCCATGATCGCGCAGTTGGATCTGCAACCGGCCCAGGTCAAGATGGTCACGCCCGAAAGCGCCGACGTGGACATCAAGCTGGAGCCGGAGGGCGGTGGCATCTGGCGCACGATCGTGATCGCGCATGTCCGGCTGGGGATCGCGGGCGCGGTATTCGGCCTGCTGCTGTTCGGGATCCTGACGTGGGCGGGCGTGCCCTTCGTCGTGCAATCGCCATGGGCCGCCGGGCTGGCGGCGCTTGGGTTCGGCACCACCGCCGGCCTGCTGATCGGTGGCCTGGTGTCGCTGCGCCCCGACCACGACCGCTACATCCAGGCCACGCGCGATGCGATGGAGGAGGGCGGTACCACGATCGTGGTCCACGCCCTGTCGGCCGAGCAGCAGACGCGCGCCGCGGAATTCCTCTCGCGCCGTGGCGGCGAGATCACGCAGACGCTCTGATCCCCGCCGCACGGCCGCCTGAGCGCCCGACGAGCCCGGTGCCCCGCCGGCGCCTGGCGCCTGAGGCACGCCTGCAGGCCCTCGCCGGCTCCCGACACCGCGCTTCGGGCGCCAGGCATCGCCCGCGCGAGGCGACATCGGCGAACGGCGGCGGATCGCCATCACCCAACATGCCTGGCACGCCGGGCCATTGCGCATCTCCCGGCGGCTAACATTCGGCTGGTTCCCCTGCACAGGCTGGTCCTGATGTCCACGCCGCAACGCGACCCGTACCCCGACGCCCTGCGCGCCTGTGCGCTGCTGGTGGTGGTGTTCGGACACTGGATCGCCACCCTGCCGCGGCTGGAGGATGGTCGCCTGGTCGATACCGACCACCTGCTTGCGACATGGGACGCGGCCGGGCTGCTGACCTGGGTGGTGCAGGTGGTGCCGCTGTTCGTGTTCGTCTCCGCGGCCGTCAGCAGCGACGGGGTGGCGCGGCGCGTGGCCGGGGGCGGACAGTGGAACTGGTGGGCGGCGCGCGCGCTGTCGCTGGCACGGCCGACGGTCACCTACCTGGCGGTGCTGGTGGCGCTGGCGGCGGCATCGCTGCTTTCGGGCGGTCGCCTGCTCGGCGTGTTCGACCAGTCGCTCACCATCCACCTGTGGTTCCTGCTGATGCTGCTGACGGTCCAGGCGCTGCTGCCGTGGTGCCTGCGCCTGGATGCACGGTTCGGCCTGGGCGCGGTTCTGGGGCTGGTCGCGGTCGCGGCGGGACTCGATCTTCTGCGCGCGGGCGCCTCGTCGCCCGATGACGTGCGCCGGCTGGGCGCGCTGGTCGACGCGCGGCCGGCCGGGATCGCCTGGCTCAACATGCTGGTGGTCTGGCTGCTGCCGCAGCAACTCGGCATCGCCTGGAAGCGGGGCAGGTTCCGTGGCGCGGGGGCGGGTGCCGGCCTGCTCGTGCTGGGCGCCGTGTGGCTGCTGCTGGCCCTCGCCAGCGGGTATCCGGTGGCGATGGTGGGCGTGGCGCTGGCCGGCAACAACATGCTGCCGCCGACGCTGGCGCTGGTGGGGGTGATGTGGCTGCAGGCAGGCGCGGTGCTGCTGTTCGAACCGCTGGCGCGACGGCTGCTGGCCGGACACGCGCCCGCCCGCGCGATCGCGGTGCTCGGCGCGCTGGGCATGCCGCTGTACCTGTGGCACAAGCTGGCGGAACTGCCGGCGGCATGGCTAGGCGAGCGGCTGGGTCTGCCGATCGACGCCGGCCTGCCGGGCGAGCCGGGCTTCTGGGCCGGGCGCGCGGGCTGGATCGCGCTGTGCCTGCTGATGGTTGCGCCGGTGATCGCGCTGGTGCTGCGCTTCGAGCTGCGGCGCGATCGCGACGTGCCCGCGGTCGACGACGCCAGGCGCGCGATCGTCGGTGGCGTGGCGCTGTATGCGGGCCTCGCGGCGGCGCTGGCGTGGGGCGTGTGGCCAGGCGCGGTGGTGGCGCTGCCCGCGGTCGCGCTGGCGTCCTGGCAGTTGCGGCGGCGATCGGGCACGGGCTGAAGCATCGATGGCGCGCAGGGAGTCCGGTTAGACTCCGCGCGGATGATCCTCTGCCTGCGCGCCTTCGCAATCCGGTCGCGACTCATGCAACCGCTGTGCGCCTGCCTGTTGCTGTTGGCGCTGTGCGCCTGCCAGTCGATGGCGCCGGAGACGCCGCTGCGGGTGATGAGTTTCAACGTCCGCGTACCGGTGGACGCGGACGGTCCCGACCGCTGGGAGCTGCGCCGCGACGCGATGGTGCGCACGATCCGCGACGCGGACCCGGACCTGCTCGGGACCCAGGAGCTGGTCCGCGCCCAGGGCGAATTCCTGGCCGCGCGCCTGCCGCAGTACGCGTGGTTCGGACGCAGCCGCGGTGCGGGAGACGACGACGAGCAGATGGCCGTGTTCTACCGGCGCGATGCGATGCGCCTGCTCGAATCCGGCCATTTCTGGCTGTCGGACACGCCCGAGGTGGCGGGCAGCATCAGCTGGGGGCACCCGTACCCGCGCATGGCGACCTGGGGCCTGTTCGAGCGTCGCACCGACCGGCAGCGGTTCTATCTGTTCAACACCCACCTGCCGTACCGCGCGGAGGACGGAGCGGCACGCGTGCGTGGTGCGGAACTCGTCCTGCGACGGCTTGCCGAGCTGCCGCCCGGGGTACCGGTGATCGTGGTCGGCGATTTCAACGACACGCCCGGCAGTGCCGTGCATCGCGCGCTCACCGGCGCCCTGCAAGACGCCTGGATCGAAGCGCCACGGCGCGAGGGTCCCGAGGGCACCTTCCATGGTTTCACCGGCGATGCCGGCAAACGCATCGACTGGGTGATGCACCGCGGCCTGCGCGTGCGCCTTGCGCGCACCTTGGATCGGGCGGTGGACGGGCGCCTGCCCTCGGACCACTTCCCGCTGCTGGTCGAATTCGAGCCGGCCGCGGTGCGCGACGGCGGAAGCGGCGACGAACCTCCGCACTGAGCACCGGGCCGTGGGGCATGGCCCCGGATCGCGCGTCACTCAGGCAGCGACCACCCGATTCCTGCCCGCCGCCTTGGCCCGGTACAGGGCCGCGTCGGCGGCGTGCACCCATGCATCGAGCGTGGCGTCGTCGGCGGTCACCTCCGCCACGCCGATGCTGAGGGTGCAGCGCAGGCCCGGCTCGGCATCGAAGGTCTGTTGCGCGGCTTCCTGGCGGATCCGTTCGGCGACCTGCATCGCCCGCGTCGTGTCGGTGTCGACCAGCAGCACCGCGAACTCGTCGCCGCCATAGCGCGCCGGCAGGTCCGCCTCGCGCACGCTCACCCGCAGCAGGGCGGCGATGCGCTTGAGCACGACGTCGCCCATGCCGTGGCCGTAGCGGTCGTTGATCGCCTTGAAACTGTCGACGTCCAGCAGCAGCAGCGTCGCCGGACGTCCCGATCGGCGGAAACGCGCCAGTTCCGCCGAGGCCACGGCCTCGAAGTGTGGCCGGTTCGGCACCTGCATCGTCGGGTCGGTGCGGTTGAGGCGTTCGAGTTCGCGGTTCTGGTCGAGGATCCGGCTCCTCAACCGGTGGGTCACCACGCTCAGCACCACCGTGTAGACGAACAGGAAGGGAATGCACAGCAGCAGCGTGCGTTGCGAGGTGAGCGGCTGGAAGGGAAAGCCGAGCAGGGCCCAGACCAGCACGAAGGTGCCCAGCAGCGCGAGCGTCGATCGCCGCACGAAGGCCCAGCCGCCTGCGGCGATCTTGTCTGCGGTGGCCATGGTGACGAACAGGGCCGCGGGCGCGGTGCTGACCGCCATCAGGGCGACCCAGGCCCCGGCGGAGGCCGAGTCGAGCAGCAGGCAGCGGAACTGCGCGGCCACCGGATCGCGCGCGCGCCGGCTCGTGTAGTAGGCGACCTGCGGCCATGCCAGCGCGTTCGCCACAAGCAGAGCCCAGGCCCAGGGCGAGGCACCGCGCTCGTCGAGCACCGACGCGATCGGCAGCATGCACAGCAGCGTCCCGAGCATGCGCATGCCGTGGATGCGGCGGACGAACTGGAGGTTCCGGTTTCGCGGGTCCCCGGCGATCGAGTCGTGCGGCATCCGCCTGTATCGGTGGCAAGGGTTCCGGCATGGTATCCCCGACGCTGTCGCCGGAACCTGAAGACCCCGGCGGGCGGCAGCGGGCGCCACGCGTCGGGCACTTGCGCTCCGGGGGTGCCGCCGGCGCCCCGCATCCATCGTACGCGCGTCGCGGCACCAGGCCGCTCGTTGTGCGCCTGCAGCAGGAAATCGGGAATTTTCCCCGCAGGTTTCACCCAGACCGGATTTGCGCGATCCGCGCGCAGTCGCTAAGGTGGTGGCGCGTCCACACTCCGCACCGTGCTTTTCACCGGTGCCATTTCCGGACCATTCCCCTTCCTTCCACTCTTCCAAGGAGATCTTCCATGGAGATTGCGCCTGCGTGCGTTGCCAGCATCCACTACACCCTGACCGACGACGACGGCCGGGTCATCGACCAGTCCTCCGACGCGCGGCCGCTGCGCTACTTCCACGGCGCCGGCAACATCATCCCGGGCCTGGAGAAGGCGCTGGCCGGACGCCATGCCGGCGACACGCTGAAGGTCGACGTCAAGCCGGAAGAAGGCTACGGCGTGCGCAACGAGGGCCTGGTGCAGGAGTTGCCGCGCGATTCGTTCAAGGGCGTGGACAAGGTCGAACCCGGCATGCAGTTCGAGGCGCGCACCGAGCGCGGGCCGCTGCTGGTGACGGTCGTGGCGGTCGACGACGACAAGGTCCGGATCGACGGCAACCACCCGCTGGCCGGGCAGACGCTGCACTTCGACGTACGCGTACTCGAGGTGCGCGAGGCGACCGAGGACGAGAAGCAGAACGGTCGCGCCGGCTCGCCGTGAGCCGGTAGAGCGTCACTCCGCGTCGAACGCGAGGATCGGGCCCTGCGGCACGATCCCGGTCGGATTGATGTGGCGGTGGCTCTGGTAGTAGTGGCGCTTGATGTGGTCGAAATCGACCGTCGGCGCCACCGCCGGATGCGCGTAGAGCCTGCGCGTGTAGCGCCACAGCGCCGGGTAGTCGACCAGCCGGCGCAGGTTGCACTTGAAGTGGCCGTGGTAGACCGCGTCGAACCGCAACAACGTGGTGAACAGCCGCCAGTCGGCCTCGGTCATGCGTGCGCCGCACAGCCATTCCGAAGCGGACAGCCGTTGTTCCAGCCAGTCGAGCGTCTCGAACACGCCGGCCACCGCGTCGTCGTAGGCCGACTGCGTCTTCGCGAATCCGGCCTTGTACACGCCGTTGTTGAGTCCGTCGTAGACGCGCTTGTTGACCGCGTCTACCTCCTCTCGCAGGGCGACCGGCGAGTAGTCGCCGGCGCGCGCGCCGACGCCGTCGAAGGCGCTGTTGAACATGCGCAGGATGTCGGCCGATTCGTTGCTGACGATGCAGCCCCGTGTCTTGTCCCAAAGCACGGGCACGGTGACGCGGCCGGTGTAGCCGGGGTTCGAACGTACGTAGAGTTGCCACAGGGTGTCGACGCCGTAGAGCGGATCGGGAATCACGCCCGGGGCCGGGGCGAAGGTCCAGCCATCCTCCGCCATCAGCCAGTGGGTGACCGAAAGGCCGATCAGGTCCTGCAACCCCTTGAGCTCGCGGAAGATCGTGGCGCGGTGCGCCCAGGGACACGCGCGGGCGATGTAGAGGTGGTAGCGACCGGGTTCGGCCGGGAAACCGCCTTCGCCGGTCGGGCCGGCGCTGCCGTCGGCGGTGATCCAGTTGCGGAACGCCGCATCGGGACGCTGCAGGCGTCCCCTGGCGTCGGTGAGCGCGTCCTCGTCGTTGGTCCAGCGGCCGTCGACCAGCATGCCCATGGCAATGCCTCCGTAGTTTGGTCCCGATTGCGAACGCCAGTATGCCGCTGCGCCCGTCAACTCCAGGTGGCCGACCGCGGACCGAACGCCCCGCGCACGCGCTTTTGCCGCATGAAAGTCTCGCGAGAGCGCGCGGGCGCTCCGTCGGCTGCAGGGATCGGGATCGAACGTCGTCATGCTGCTCGTGCGCACGGCGATGCGCGATACGCATCCCCGGCCTTCGGGCGCCGTCCCATGGCGGAATACCGGCAGGGCAGGGTATGGCAGCGCTGGATGCCGGAACGGGAGTTTCACGACTGTGCGGCTATCGTCCGCACGCGGTCGACCCGCACCGTCGTGGACACTGACCGGAGGGACCCGTGATTCGCCAGACCATTGCATTGCTGTGCCTCGCACTGTGGGGCCTCGCCTCCGCCTGCAATGCCCAGGACGATTCCGCGCAAGCGCAGGGCAGGACCTATGCGTACGCCTTCGCCAACGAAGGCGGCGACGACGTAGAAGGCATCGCCCGCCTCGACAGTTTCATCCAGCAGCGGCTGCGCGACGCGGGCCTGCTGGCATCCGGGCGGGGCGAGGGCAGGGTGGAGGTCACCGTGACGCATTACTACGCACGCTCCGACGGTGCGCGCGCATGGGCCGGGATCATGGCCGGACGCGACAAGGTGGCCAGCCGGGTCCGCGTACTCGATGCCGGCGGCGGCGTCCTGGGCGAGTTCGAGGTCGAAAGCGCGAACGCGACCGCCTTCGGGTCGACCGCGGGATTGCACGAGAAGCATGCCGACGAGATCGTGGCGCGGCTGCAACAGTTGCCCTAGGCGCGAAACGGCGGTGCGGGGGCGGCGGTCGGCGTCCGGCGGGACCGACGGGACGCCCCGTTCGTCCGACGACCACGCGCGCCGCCCCTGGCGCATCTAGACTCGGCGCACCGTCCAACGGAGTCGCGCCATGCGTGCCATGATCCTCCTGCCGGCCCTTTGGCTCACGCTGGCGATGCCGGTTGCCGCGAAGCCCCCTGCGGATCCCTCCGGCGCACCCCCCGGTCACGACGCGGCATTGGCCGCGCGCGTCGGTGCGGACCAGCGCGGCATGCGCCGCTACGTGCTGGTGATCCTGACCACGGGCGATCGGCGGATGGCCGACGGGCCCGAGCGCGACGCGATGTTCGCCGGACATTTCGCCAACATGCAGCGCCTCTCGGACGCGGGCCAGCTGGTGCTGGCCGGGCCCTTCGTCGAACATCCGGACGGCTGGCGCGGCCTGTACGTGTTCGCGGTGGACAGCCTCGACGAGGCCAAGGCCCTGGCGGAGACCGACCCGGTCGTGGTGCAGGGTGAAATGGTCCCCGAGTACCACGCCTGGTACGGCAGCGCGGCGTTGATGCTGCTCCCGGCCTGGCACGAACGGCTGGTGCCCCCCGCCGCGCCGCGGGATCGCCCGAGTTCGCGCGCCCCTGGCACGGGCGGCTCCGGAGCCGGTTCTACAGGTCCGGGGCCGGCGCCTGCCGGAACGGCGCACAGCCGGCCCGCCAGCTAATCGACGACGTTGATTTGTTTATAATCAGCATGTTAAACAAGTTATCTAAGTAATCGAATTACCCCGGTGAGCGTGGGTGCGCCGCGCCGTGTATCCCAGGCTTCGCGAGGATCGCACGGGCCGTCGGCGCACCGCCGCGGCAACCGGCCACGATGGCAGGCCTGCCATCGCGATCGGCCCGACAGGCCGGCACCTCACATCATCAGGCAGTCGATCGCGTCCAGCGCGATGTGGATCAGCAGGCCGGTGCCGAACCAGCGCGTCCGCTGCGGGATGGCCAGTGCGCCGTAGGCGAGGATCGCCGGCCAGGTATGCAGCGGATGGAAGCCGATGCTGCAGCGGCCCGGGGCGTAGACCGGGTCGGCAAGCAGATGGTCGATGTCGATCGCCCAGCCGGCCAGCATCCACAGCGCGGCGCGTTTCCACCGTGCGGGCCAGAACAGGCGCGCGACCGCCAGCGGCACCGTCGCGTGCAGCAGGAGGTGGACCACGGCGCGCAATTCGAGTTCGGGCATGCGCGGACGGGCGGGACGCGCGAAGGCGGGAGCACAGGATGACGCGACCGTGGGCGGCTGTCATGACTCCGGTGCGATGTCACGCACGCATCCGCTGGGGATGCCGGATCGCGCGGAGCCCCAGCGCTTCACGCGCGCCATCGATTGGCCTATCGTGCCGGCTCCTTCTTAGCAGGAACGCCCATGATCGAGCGCATCGACGCCGGCCCCCGCATGTCCGAGGCCAGCATCCACAACGGCGTGGTCTACCTTGCCGGCCAGGTCCCCGAGACCGATGGCGCCGACATCGAGATCCAGACCCGGGAGGTGCTCGAGGCGATCGACGCGCTGCTGGCGCAGGCGGGCAGCGACAAGACCCGGATCCTGCGCGCGCAGATCTATCTTGCCGACATCGCCGACTTCGCGGGCATGAACCGCGCCTGGGACGCCTGGGTGGTCGCGGGCAACGCGCCATCGCGCGCAACGGTCGAGGCCAGACTGGCGCGGCCGGAGTGGAAGGTCGAGATCGTGGTGACCGCGGCCGTCTGAGTCCCGGCGGACCGGCGGCCACCTGGCCGCCGGCACTCCCGTCTGCGTGATCTACTGCGTGGCGGGCGCGGGCGACGCCAGCCCGCGTGCCCAGGCATCGTCGATGATCCGACGCACTTCGCCATCGGCCACCTTCGCCACCTGTTCGATCCGCGCGCCCACCGCCTCCATCTCCTTGCCGATGGCTTCCATCGGCTTCGCTGCGGCCTCCATTTCGCGTCCCAGCGCCTGCATCGGCGCGTGGCTGGCCTCGATCCGGCGTCCCTCGGCCTCCATGGTCGAAGCGTGCCGTTCCATTTCCTCATGCAGCACCTGCTGGCGCGCCTCGAGCGCTTCCATTTCGGACTGCAGTTGCTGCGGGTCGCCCGCCTGCATCCGCTGGGCGAAGGCGGCCTGTTCCTGCGCGATCTCCTGCATCTGCCCGGCCAGTTCCTGCATGCGCGCGCCGGCCGCCTGCATCGCGGTCGATTCCGTGCCGGCCTGTGCCTGCAACGGTTGCATGCGCGCGGACAGGGCCTGCATGCGCTCGCTGTGCGGCTGCATCCTGCCCTGGAGCGTGCGCATCTGCGCCTCCAGCGGTGCCATCGGTTGCCACGCGGCGCGGGCTCGGGCGACGGTGTCGGCGTCGCTCACGATCCAGGCCTTGCCGTCGCGGCGGAACCAGAGGAAATCGCCGTCGATGGCGCGCGACGCGATGCCGATGGCGTCGGAATCGGCGCTGTGCCCGGACATGGAAAAGCCGTCTTCCCCCTCGCGGACCAGTGCGTATCCGTCTTCGCGATCGGCATGGGCGGTCGTCCCGGGCGCTGCGGTCGTCGAGGCGGCCGCGCCAGGATCCGATGCGGGCGTAGCCAGCGGAACGGGGGATGGATTGGCGGCGACGACGACCGCCTGCGCGATCGAGGCGGGGGTCACCGGCAAGGCATCCACCTTGCCGGCGTGGACGTAGAACGTGGCGCCGGTGGCCAGCAGGCCCAGCACGGGCAGGGCGAGCAGGGCGCCCGGACTGCGGCGTTGGGGACGGACCAGTTGACGGATGCGGGACATGAGGTGACCTCCGTGCGCGGCTTGCGCGAAATGGATCCGGGGAAAGGACGATCGTGGCGAAGCGATGCGATCGAGTTCGGCGAGCGCGACCGCCATCCGTCGCCGATCGCCAAGCGCGGCTGCAGCCAGATCGTCGGCCACCAGCTCGCGCTCATGGCGGATGCGGTGCGACAGCCACCACACCACCGGGTGGTAGAACAGCAGGACCTCGACCACGCCCTGCAGCAGGTTGACCAGGTAGTCGCGGCGGCGCACATGGGCGAGCTCGTGGGCGAGCAACGCCTCGAGCAGATCGGCCGGCATCCGCGCAAGCACCGCAGCGGGCAGCAGCACGACCGGGCGCCACCAGCCCGCGGTCAAGGGGCTGTCGCCCGCATCGACGATGCGCAACGCAACCGCTGCCAGGCCCAGGCGCGAGGCGATGGCATCAATGCGCGTCTGCCAGTCCGCAGCGGCCGGCACGCCGCCCTTGCGCAGCCGCCGCACCCAGTGCAGTCCCATCGCCATGCGCAGCGACAGCACGGCGCACCCTGCCGCCCACAGCGCCACGATCCAGGCGGGCGTGGCATGGGTCGAGGAAAATCCTGCATCGGGCAGGAACATCGCCACGTGCCAGGCGCCGCCTTCCGGCATGGACACGGCTGCCTGCGAAGATGCCGGAGCACGCGCCGCTGCGATCGCATCGAGCACATGCCAGGCCGGCAATGCGGCGCAGACCAGCAATGCCAGGCAAGCCACGACGTAGCGAACCTGTGGGCGCGCGCCGCGCAGGGCGACCAGCGCCAGCCAGGCCAGCAGGCCGACCACCGCGCCCTGCCACAGGAAGTGCAGCAGCGCCATCGCCAGCGCGGGAACCAGTTGCCCGGTGAACTCAGTCATCGCGGCTCTCCTCGAGGAAACGCTGGATCTCCTCGCGCTCGGCATCGCTCACCCGCCCCCCGCGCAGCGCCGCCATCACCAGGTCCTTGCCCGAGCCGGCGAAGGCCTTGTGGATCAGCTCGTCCAGCAGGCGCGTCTGCAACGGGCCCCGCGCCTGCGCAGCGGCGTAGACGTGCGAGCGCTGGCTCTCGTCGCGCTTGAGCAGGCCCTTGCCGTGCATCACCTGGAGCAGGCGCAGCACCGTGGCGTAGGTCGCGTCGGGGCGCTCGCGCAGGCGCGCCTCGTGCACCTGCTTGACCGTCGACGGTCCCAGACGCCAGAGCAGGCGCAGCAGGTCGAGTTCGGCGGCGGTGGGCCTGGGGGGCGGCGGGTTGCGGGCCATGTGGCAACTGATGTCCGGCGGGGATCGATGGTCGCCACGCTATTCCATCTAGAATGGATTGTCTAGACCAACTGGTCTGGATCAGCTCGTCCCCGGTTTGCCGTTTCTGGCGGTTTGCAGTGGTCCGGTGTGATGCCCAGGGCCGGGTGTCGCGTCATCGTTCGCTGCGCTCGAGGGCAGACTGACGGCCGAAGGGGAGGATGGAGCGTATGGCGGCTGCGGCGACCGTGGCCAGGGACGCGCCGAACATGCCGGGACTGGCCGCAGTCCGGCCACCCGGACTTCCGGCATGGGCCGGCGCCTCCAGCGGGTGCTAGAACGCGTGCACATCATCGGGGATTCAATCCATGCGTACCTCCCGCCGCGACCTGTTCAAGCTCGGCGCGCTCGCCGCCGCGTCCGCCGCGCTGCCTTCGCTCGCCGCCACCGCTGCGCCGGCGCCCGTCGCGAAGGCGGCGCGTCCGCTGAAGATCCTGATCCTCGGCGGCACCGGTTTCACCGGCCCGTTCCAGGTGCAGTACGCGCTGGCGCGCGGCCACCAGGTGACGCTGTTCAACCGCGGCAAGAGCCCGTCGCCGGAATGGCCGGGCGAAGTGGAACAGCTCCACGGCGACCGCAATACCGGCGACCTCCAGGCGCTGGAAGGCCGCAAGTGGGATGTCTGCATCGACAATCCGACCACGCTGCCGTTCTGGGTGCGCGACGCGGGCCAGGTGCTGAAGGACAACGTCGGGCACTACCTCTTCATCTCGACCATCTCCGTGTATGCCGACGGATCGAAGGCCGGTATCACCGAGGACGCGCCGCTTGCCGCCTACAAGGGTGCCGACGCGATGGCGGAAACGCGCGAAAGCCTGATGGCCGACATCGCCAACCTCTACGGTCCGCTCAAGGCCCTGAGCGAGGCCGAGGCACGCCGCCAGTTCGGCCCGCGCACCACCATCGTGCGACCGGGCTACATCGTCGGTCCGCGCGACGGGACCGACCGCTTCACCTACTGGCCGCACCGCATCGCCCAGGGCGGCGAAGTGCTGGTGCCCGGCGACGGCCGCGATCCGGTGCAGATCATCGACGGCCGCGACCTGGGCGAGTGGATGATCCGCCTGGCCGAGGCGGGCACGACGGGCACCTTCAACGCCTGCGGCCCGGACTACGCGCTGGGCATGGACGCGATGGTGCATGGCTGCCACGCGGTCACCGGCGGACCCGCCACCTTCACCCATGTGCCGGCCGATTTCCTGGAAGCGCAGGAGGTCGGCCTGCCGATCTGGGTGTCGCGCACCCACGCGACCTACGGCGGCTACGGCGCGGTCGACAACTCGCGCGCGATCGCCGCCGGGCTGACGTTCCGCCCGCTGGCCACCACCGTGCAGGATCTGCTGGCGTGGTTCCGCAGCCTCCCCGCCGAGCGCCAGGCGAAGCTCGAGGCCGGCCTCAGCCGCGAGCGCGAGGCCGAGCTGCTGAAGGCGTGGAAGGCGCGGGCTGCGTAGGCGAGCACGCCAAGAACACCTGCAGTGCCGGCCCTGCAGGGAATCCCTGAACAATGCGGGATCGTCATTCCGAACGCGGCCTTGTCATTCGGCCTTGTCATTCCGAACGCGGCATTGTCATTCCGAACGCAGTGAGGAATCCAGGGTAAATCAGGCGCATGGATTGCCCAGCTTCGCCCTTGTAAAGCGCTTCTCGCTGCGCTCGAAGTGGCAGATTTTCAGACGCTGTCGAGTTCAGACGCTGTCGAGCTGACGAACGAACCCGGTGTTCCTCAGCTCACCGCGCAGCGGAACGTGCCCGAAGCCGCAAGCACGGGTTGCGAGCATGCCTCAGCGCCAGACGCGCTCGCAGCGACGCTCGACCACGCGATCGCCTCGCGCCTCCTGCCGATCGCCCTGCACCTTGCGGCCGACGGCGCCACCCGCGATCGCACCGCCCACCGTCGCCAGATCGCGCCCCTTGCCGCTGCCGATCTGGCTGCCGACGACGCCACCGATCACCGCACCTGCCGCGGTCCCGGCAATACGGTTGGGATCCTTGCTGCCGCGCCGGACTTCGACGTCCTCGCACACCACGCGGCTTCCGTCGCTGAACGTGCGGCCTTCGTCCTGCTCGCCGTAAGTCTGTGCCTGCACCGCGCCCGTGGTGGCGAGGGCAAGTGTCGCCGCGGCAATCGCGTGGATCGGTCTGATGTTCATGTCGCGAACTCCGGGTCTTGTTCGGGTGCGGCCATGCTGGCGACCACGCCGCGAGCCAGCGGTGAAAATACGCCGAGATCGACGCGCGCGATTCAGTTGCCGGACATGCCCGCGCGCTTTTTCTGCGCAGCGCTGCCACGGCGTCGCAAGGCGCGCCGCACCGCCATCACGCGCGCTTGTGCGTGATGGCGGGATCATGCCGCGCATGTCCGACGCCCCGCCACGCCGCCGCTACGGCGGACTGCTGTTCCTGCTGCTGATCGCGCTGCTGGCATGGAGCGTGACGTCCGGTGCGATCGCGATTCCCGACCGCTGGAACCCCTGGGCACCGCTGCGCATCGACGACACGCCGAACCCGCTGACCCGCTTCAAGCTCGACCGCGCATCGGCCGATCGCGCAGCCTGCCTGGACGCGCTCGCGCAGGCGGAACTGCGCCATGTGCCGGTCGACGACCGCAGCACGGGCCCCGGCTGCGGCTTCGACAACGCGGTCCGCATCTCGCGGACCAGCTTGGCGGTGGGCGAAGCGTTCACCCTGAGCTGCAGGGCGGCGCTCTCGCTCGCCATGTGGGAGCGACACGCCCTGCAGCAGGCGGCGCGGACGCACCTCGGCAGTCCGGTCGCGCGGATCGAGCATTTCGGTTCGTATTCCTGCCGCAACCGGTATGGTCGCGAGGGCGGCCGCCGCAGTCGCCACGCCACCGCGGATGCGCTCGACATCGCCGGCTTCGTGCTGCAAGACGGGCGCCGCGTGCGCGTGCTCGGGGACTGGGGAGGGGCGCGGACGCCGCGAGTGGGAGACGATACGGCCGACGCCGTAGCCTCCAGCGAACGCGAAGCGGACGGCGCCGCATCGGGCGCTGACGCTCCCGCATCCGCCGCCGATCCCGAACCCGCGGCAGGTCCGGAGACCCTCACCGACGATGCCGCCTTCCTGCGCGCGGTGCGCGACGGCGCCTGCCAGTGGTTCGATGTCGTGCTCGGCCCGGACTACAACGCCGCCCACGCCGACCACTTCCACTTCGACCGCGGCGGCGGACGCATCTGCCGCTGACGCGTCTCATGGCCGGCGCGCACCGCCCCCGGATGCGGCCTTCGGCCTTATCCGGGCTACGGAAGGACAGCGCCAACCCGTAGCCCGGGTAAGCGAAGCGCACCCGGGAAGCGGCGACCTCCGCGTCCGTCGCGCATCCCCCGGATGCGGCCTTCGGCCGTATCCGGACTACGGAAGGACAGCGCGAACCCGTAGCCCGGGTAAGCGAAGCGCACCCGGGAAGCGACGACCTCCGCGTCCGTCGCGCATCCCCCGGATGCGGCCTTCGGCCGTATCCGGACTACGGAAGGACAGCGCGAACCCGTGGCCCGGGTAAGCGAGGCGCACCCGGGGGCGCCGATCTTCCCGCCACGAACTCACGTAGCCGGGGTAAGCGGAGCGCCCCAGAAGCCGCGGCCCTGCGCCGGCGGCCGCTACTCGTCCTCTATCTTCCCCAGCGGGAAGAAGCTCCGGTACGGCCTGGCTTCCTCCACCACCCGCGCGAAAGACGGGCGGTCCATCAGCCGGCGCCGGTATGCACGCAGGTGCGCATGCCGCTCGGGAATCGCGTGCGTCCAGTACGCGTAGAACAGGAAGGGCGCGGCCGCGCAGTCGGCCAGGCTGAACTGTTCGCCGGCCGCCCAGGTGCGGTCGGCCAGGCGCTGGTCGAGCCATTCGTACGCGGTGTCGAGCATCGCCTTCGCCTCGGCCACGCCATGCGCATCGCGCGCATCCTCCGGGCGCAGCACGTCGAACACGCATTTCTGCTGCGGGGTGGAGACGTAGTTGTCGAACACGCGGTCCATCATCCGCACCTCGAGCGCGGCCTTCGGATCCTGCGGGATCAGCGGCGTCGCGCCGGGATGGTGCAGCTCCAGGTATTCGACGATCGTGCTCGCCTCGATCACCGTGCGTCCGCCGTCGACCAGGATCGGGAAGCGCCGCATCGGCCAGCGCGCCGCCAGCTCGCGCATGTGCTCGTCCTCGTCGATGCGACGGTATTCGAAGGGCGTGCCGTGCTCATACAGCGCCACCAGGACCTTCTGGCAGTAGGACGAGAACGGATGGGCGTAGAGAATGGGCTTCATGCGGGCGTTCCATGGACAGTCCGTGACGCGACGATCCGGAAGCCCGCGGATCGACACGGGGCCCGCACCACGTTCAGCCCTCTCCGCGTGGATCCCCGATGCTGCGGAAGTAGTCGCGCAGGTTGCCCGGGCGATAGTCCGGATCCCGGTCCCACCGCGTGAGCACGCTCGGATGCAGCGACTGCGTGGGATCGCGCGTGGACGAGGTGCCGTCGGGCTGCTGCGTCGGCTCGGCGGCCACGCCGATGACGCGGTCGTTGCCGGGGGTGAGCCGGTACAGCCCCTTCTTCGACACATGCAGCGCGGCCATCGGATCCGGACGCGGCGGATAGGTGGCATCGACATCCGGGTCGATGCCCAGCCCCGCGGAGGCCGCCCTGTCGCGCATCCACTGCAGGGCGATGTTCGACAGCCCGGATTCCTCGATCGGATAACCGCCGCCGACGTCGCTGTGCACCCCGCAGAACCACACCTGTTCCACCGTCTGCCCCGGCTTGGGCTTGTAGGCCCAGCGGGCGGCCTCGAACGGCGCGCGCCGCTCGTCGATCGCCAGCGCCTGGCAGGCGTGCTGCACGATGCCACTCAGCTCCACGTCGTGGAAGCGATACTTGTCCGCGGTGAGCGAGCGCAAGCCTCGCACCGGGATGCCGAGCGCGCCGACGGTGTCCCAGACCCCGATGAAGCGGATCGGGATGTCCTCGCCCTGGGTCACCGAGCATTCCGTGCGGAAGCGGCGCGCGCGGTCGTCGTCGGGGTGGACCGCGTCGCAGTACAGGGCGATCGCGTCGCGGTAGCGCAGCGCGTGGCGCAGCCGCAGGATGCCGCACTTGCGCACCATGCCGGCCAGGCTGCGCGCGGTATACGCGCCGCGGCTGAAACCGAACAGGAAGATCTCGTCGCCCGGCTCGTAGTTGAGCACCAGGAACCGGTAGGCCGCGTACAGGTTGTCGTCCAGGCCCTTGCCGAACGCGCCGCCGGTGAGCTTGTCGATCGAGCCGCCGGTGCCCACGCCCTGGCCGTAGTACACGACCTGCGACACGCCATCGCGGCGCTGGGCGGTGCGCAGGGCGAGCTTGATCACGTTGGTGGGGCAGGGCGCCCCTTCGTTGGCCTGGTCCGCGCTGTTCCAGGTACCGTCGCAGAAGATCGCGATCCGCTTCATCTCGCCGCCTGCCGGTCGGGCGCGGGGGCGCCCTCGTTGCAGTCAACGCGGCGCCGCGGCGGGGAAGGACAGGTGCGGCGTGCAGGCGGTCAGTCCGGCGGCGTCAGTTTCAGCAGCCGTCCGTCGGCGCCGTCCTCCAGCAGCCAGATCGCGCCATCCGGTCCCTGTTCCACCTCGCGGATGCGCCGACCCATCGGATAGCGCCGGTGCTCGGTCGCGTCGGTCCCGTCGAAGCGCACCCGCACCAGCGCCTGCGAGGCCAGGCCGCCGATGAAGGCGTCGCCGCGGAAGGTCCGGAACAGCTCGCCCGAGTAGATGATCATCCCCGCCGGCGCGATCACCGGCGTCCACCATTCCTTCGGCGCCTCGAAGTCCGGGTTCGTGTCGTGGTCGGGAATCGGGTCGCCGCCGTAATGGTCGCCATTGGAGACGATCGGCCAGCCGTAGTTGCGCCCGCGCAGGATCAGGTTGAGTTCGTCGCCGCCTTCGGGGCCCATCTCGTGCGACCACAGCCGCCCTTCCGCATCGAAGGCGATGCCCAGGGGGTTGCGGTGGCCCAGCGTCCACACCTGCGCGGCGACGCCACCCTGCGCGAAGAAGGGATTGTCGCTGGGCACGCTGCCGTCGTCGTTGAGCCGGACGATCTTGCCGAGGTTGCCGTCCATGTCCTGCGCCGGGTCGAACTTCTGCCGGTCGCCGGAGGTGATCCACAGCTTGCGGTCGGCATCGAACGCCAGGCGGTGGCTGAAATGGCCCTGGCCGCTGACCTTGGGCACCTGCTCCCAGATGCGCGTGATGTCGGTGAGGTTGCCGCCGTTGCCGGCATCCAGGTCCAGTCGCGCGCGGATCACGACCGCGCCGTAGATCGCGCCGCTCTGCTCGATGTAGCTCAGGTAGATACGGCGGTTGCTGGCGTACTGCGGATGCAGGATGACGTCGCCGAGCCCGCCCTGGCCGCCGAACGCGACCGAGGGCACGCCACTGATCGTGCCGACCTGGCCGGTGGCCACGTTCACCAGCCGCAGCTCGCCGGCCTTCTCGGTCACCAGCAGGCGGCCGTCGGGCAGGAAGGTCATCGCCCAGGGCTGGTCGAGCGTCGCGACCGGGTTGCTCTGGAACGGCGGATCGGGCTCGACCACCTGGCGGCGCGGCCCGCGGCCGCCGGTGCCGCGTTCGCCAGCCGCCGCGCTGGCCGGTGCGCGTGCGGGGCTGCGCGGGGGCGAGGCGGTTTGCGCCGGCGCATCGCTCGCCTCGGCAGGGGCAAACCGGGGCCGCTGCGATACAGCCATGCGGGGTGCCGCTGTTGCCAGCGTGCCGTCCTCCGACTTGTCTTCGACGGCGGAGGTTTCCACGACGACATCGTCGCAGGCGGTGAGCAACAACGCGGAACAGGCGAGGGCGATGAAGGACAGGCGCATCCGGGCTTCCTGCGGCGGGTGGGGGAGGTGGCCCTACGATACGCACGCGGCCACGGGACTCCAGTAGCGCCGGTCACGTTATCGGGATGTGATCCCGTTGTGCGCCCGGATGGGTGCGAAGACCGGCTTCGGACCGCTGGCAGGATTTGCGCCGTCGGGCACGCGCGCGCCGTTGCGTCGCAACATCTTCCGTGTTCACCCGGTCTGGCCGACAGCCGATGCCACGGCGCTTGCGACATTGAGCGAAGTCAACGACGTGTCGTACCAGGTGCGTAGAGTTGGCCGCAGGAGGCACGATGAAACGTCGAACCGTGGTGGCAGGAGCAGGCAGCCTTGCCTTGCTGGCGGGGGGCGGCGCCCTCGGCTGGCGTTCGCGCGTCGGCACCGCGGACGCTTACGCGGCCTATGTCGAACGACTGCGCGCGCCGCTGCCGACGAACGCGGGGGTCGGCGATCTGGTGCGCTACGCGACGCTTGCCGCCAACAGCCACAACACCCAGCCGTGGCGGTTTCGCATCGGCGAGCATTCGCTCGACATCCTGCCCGATCCATCGCGGGCCACGCCCGTCGGAGATCCGGACGACCACCACCTCTACGTCAGCCTCGGCTGTGCGGCCGAGAACCTGGCCATCGCCGGTGCCGCGAGCGGGCGACCCGGCACGCTGGCGCCACAGGCGGACGGCAGTATCCATTACGCCTGGTCCAGAGCCGAACCGCGCCGCGAGCCGCTGCTGGCGGCGATTGCGCGACGGCAATCCACGCGCGCGCCCTACGATGGCCGCCCCGTTGCCGCCTCCGACATCGAGACGCTGCAGCGCGCCGCCCGCATGCCGGGCGTGCGCTTGCTGATCCTGACCGATCGCGCCCAGATCGACCGGGTCCGCGACCTGGTGGTCGCCGGCAACGATGCGCAGATGCGCGATCCCGCCTTCATGGCCGAACTCAAGGCCTGGCTGCGCTTCAATCCGCGCAGCGCCATGGCGACGGGCGACGGTCTGTACTCCGGCGCCAACGGCAACCCGCCGTTGCCGGATGTCCTCGGTCGCCCCGCATTCGATGCCTTCGTCACCGCCGAAGCCGAGAACGAGAGGTACGCCAGGCACATCGATTCCTCGCCCGGCATCGCGGTCTTCCTCGCCGAGCGCGAGGACCGGGCGCACTGGATCGCCGTCGGCCGCGCCTGCCAGCGGTTCGCACTGACGGCGACCACGCTCGGCCTCCGGCACGCCTACATCAACCAGCCGATCGAGGTGGCACGGCTGCGCCCCGAACTGGCCACGCTCGTCGGCGCGCCCGGCATGCGGCCCGATCTGATGTTGCGCTTCGGTTACGGGCCGCTGCTTCCGTACTCTCCGCGCCGCCCGGTGGCCGCCATCCTGGTCTAGCGAAACGGAGGGAGCATGCGCAGGACCGGAAAGATGGCGTTGCTCGTGCTCGCGGCATCGGCGCTCGCGCTGGTCCTGGTACTCGGCGCGTACCGGCGCGACATGCGCCGTGCGCACATCGCCGTCGAAGGCGCTGCGGTCGCGCTCACCTCCGCTGGCCCGATCGAGTACTCGGAAGCAGGCGAGGGGGTGCCGGTGCTGTCGATCCACGGCGCCGGCGGCGGCTGGGACCAGGGGCTGGCCAATGTCGCCGGCGTGTTCGACGCAGGGTTCCGGGTCATCGCCCCGTCGCGCTTCGGTTACCTGGGCACGCCGCTGCCGGGCGAAGCGTCCGTGTCCGCGCAGGCCGATGCCCACGCCGCGCTGCTCTCGTCGCTGGCCGTGGACAGGGCGGTAGTGGTGGGCGTATCCGCCGGCGCGCGTTCGGCGCTCGAACTGGCGCTGCGACATCCGGACAGGGTGTCGGCGCTGGTCCTGATCGTGCCCGGCACCTATGCGCCCGACAACCCGGTCGCGATCGAGGACAGCCGCGGCAGCGCGCTGGCGTTCCGGCTGGTCAGTGCCGGGGCCGACTTCGCGTGGTGGGCGGTGGAGAAGACCGCACCGTCGACGCTCGTGCGTTTCCTGGGCGTGGACCCCGCGCTGCTCGACGCGGCAACCCCGCAGGAACGCGAGGCCGTGTTCGACGTCGTCCACAGCGTCCAGCCGCTGTCCCGGCGCGTGGCCGGGATCAACCTCGACAGCACCCCGGACACGGTCCGGCCGCCGCTCGAACGCATCGCCGTGCCCACCCTGATCGTCACCGCCCGCGACGACCTGTTCAACACGCTCCCCGCGGCGGAGTTCGCCGCCCGGACTGTTCCCGACGCCGAGCTGGTCGTCTTCGACACGGGCGGCCATCTGCTTGTCGGGCATGGGGTAGAACTGAAGCGGGCGGTACTTGGCTTCCTGAAACGGGTGGAAGTAGAAGATGACGCTGGACACGAGCCTGGATTCGCCGGGCAACCGTCACCCGAATGAGCTACCGCGCGCGATAGCCGGCACGACCGAAGTGCTGCACCGAAGTCGTTGATCCCACCGCTGCCGCCGCACGCTCAAGCGCCGTTCCCGACGCGCCCAGTCCGCCGGATCCAGCGCAGGAACCCGGCGCGCTCAGCCCGCCCGCCGAGTCTCGGGCTCCACACGCCGAGCGATTCGGCCGGACCGCCAACCGAAAAGGCCCACCCTTGGACAAAATTTGTCCAGCCGCCGCCTCCGGAAGCCCGCGCTCCGCCCGATTTGGCTCGCGCGCTGGGCTCCGGGAGCGGATCGCGGAGCAAACTGGTCGGGCGTCCGACAGATTAAGGTGGGACGCGGCACGATTTGACCGGCCCTCGGACCGATTCGGGCGGGCGGCGGCACTATGTGGGTGGCCTTTGCACCGATCCGTGGCGGACCGACGATGACAGGGCTCGGTTTAATTCCCTCCGTCCCCTTTGGGCCGGCTTGAATGAACTGTCAGGCCGCAGGCCAGCCATGCGTTACGACTCCGGGTCGAACATGATTTCCCGGACCTCCTGTGCGCATCGACATCCTGCGGCAATTCTGGCAGCCCAGATCAGTGCCTCCTCGCGCGTCGAAACCTCGATGATCGAAAATCCTCCAACGACAGCCTTCGTCTCCGGTACTGGTCCTGCTGTGATGGTCCCGTCTGTCGCAACTATGGTCGATTGCTGGCGCTCGACACCGCCGCCGAAGATCCAGACTCCTGCAGCCTTTGCCTCCCGCACCACCTCATGCGATGCCTCGCCTACCGATGGCCAATCTTCATCGGGAATATGGTCCATCGAGCCGTCATCAAACGAAATCAAGTATCGAGGCACCGTATAGCTCCTTCCTGCGGCCCAACACCCTGAGTCAAGCCGCGCCGAAGCGCCGGCTTGAATGATTAGGCAGCCCCCACCAACAGGTCTGCTGAGGCAAGCCTAGCAAACAGCTCGCGACCGGGCTCGGCACACGCATCCGGTGGAAAACGCTCAGGCTCGAACCGGGCGGAGAACACCTCTGAAACAGCTTGGGCAGCGAGGGCCTCGCTTGTCATGCGGGGAACTCGCGACACAAGCAGAGAAATCTCGGTATCGAACTCGTCTACCGGGGCACCAGACTCCAGTAGCCCGTACGGATCCCAGTCGCGGATGACTTGCCCGACGATCTGAAAGGCCCTTTCGTATTCGGCGCGATCTCGCATGTGGGGCCTAACGCCTGAGTTAAGCCGCGCCGCGAAGCGGCGTCGGCTTGAATGAATTGTTAGGCCGCACGAGCCTGAGACTGAGAGAATGCGTAGTCAAGGCTGCTCAACCTTGGCGAAAGATTGGGTAGCACATACTTTTTCCAGAACCACTTTGCATGAGATTCCACGCGCTCCAGATGCTCAACATACGGCGTTAGAAACAGATAGAAATTCTGTTCCGCGAGGAATACTTCATCATCCGAGCCAAACGGATCCATAAGGAGCGTGGCGAAGGTGGTCTTGGTGTCAGTGCCGATAACCATGAGTACACCCGGCTCCTCAGCAGGTAGATGCTGTAACGCAGTGAGAATGGAACAATCAGTGAGACAAGGCTTGGGCGGGCGATAGTACAAGCGGTCTCTAAGAACCATAGCCTGGTGAGGAAGCCAAGTTACTGTCTCTGGATGATTGTGCGCCCTAATGGCTTCACGCCACAGTTTCAGAACTAACTGGCCATCACGCATCGGCGATCTTCCCATTGCGGCCTAACGCTTGAGTTAAGCCGCGCCGCGAAGCGGCGTCGGCTTGAACGAATGGTTAGGGCTCAACCCGTGTGAACTCGGGGGCTGACGACGAGAGAACGCTAATGCAGTCCACTTGCCCAACCACCAAGAACTCTCGAATGCCCCGCATACCTCCGCTGATAAAGCCCGACCTTTGCGATTCAGAGTCGCGCCACCCGCCCGATTGAACCTCCCAGAGCCAACCTTTCGGACGCACAGGGCCCCAGTACTCTAGCAAGTCTCCCTCCCGGAGAACCCGAAAGCCAGACAGGTCTTTGAAGATCAGGTAGCCCGGTGGTTGGTCCCCAAAGTGCAAAGTGAGCCGCAGTGTCCAGAGGTCGTAATCGAGACGGCCGACCTCCGGTAACGAAGCCGGGAAGGCGACATTTGCAACTGCACACGCAATGAACTCTGACATTGAGCCCTAACGCCTGAATTAAGCCGCGCCGCGAAGCGGCGTCGGCTTGAATGAATTGTTAGCGATCAGACCGACGTCCTGAACGCTCCCACTGACCGATTAAACATCAGATAGAAGGCCTGCGCCAAGAGTAGCCCGCCAAAGGCAAAGATAATGGCGGCGGTCTGAGGATTGCTCTGCCACACTTTGAGCGTCCAAGTGAATCCATAGATGGCTGCGAGTACAGATGTGCCAGCCCAGAAGAAGATTGCTACCGAACTGCCGCGTAGCATGAAGAAGCCAAGCACAGCGGCAATGCCGATGCGAACAAACTTAACCGGCTCTGGCCCTGTGATAAGGAGCGCAATCTCAAAAAACAGGTAGAGGGTGACGATCAATATCAGCAGCAGCGGCGGACGGCATTTCATGAGTGCTAACACTTGAATTAAGCCGTGCCGCGAAGCGGCATCGGCTTGAATGAATTGTTAGCCAGCGCGTACGAGTGGACGCAAAGACTCATTGAACAAACCCCACTTGTCCAAGAACCTAACCAAATGTCCGGAGTTGACAACGAACGTCAGCTTTTCCTTGGCCTTTGAGATTCCATTGAAACTCCAATCAAGGTTTTCCGGGGGCACAGCGAGATCGTGCGAAAGTTGCTTGCGAAATCTAATCCACGGTACTTCGGTGATCGTCTGGTTCTCCGCTTGACCATCAGCCAATGAGACCTCGGCCGGATCGATAGCGCTCACGGACAGCCTTGCTGTTGTTACGACGACTCCGACGTAGCATCTGAACCCGTAACTCCTCGCGTTGGCGTGCGGCCACTCTTCTTGGGCTACTGCCTCACTTGCCGTGCAAACTTCGGACGCAATCCTTTCGAGCAATGGACGGGATTTCGCGTCCTGACCGGCGATTACGCAAAAGTCTGACTCAAAGGAAGATGGTGAGCTCTGTAAGTCAAAGTAGCCGTGGTGTTCTCGGCCATGGCCCTTGGTGTTGTTGATAAAAATGCGGCTAGAGACAGTCTTTTCTGGACTGTCCTCCGTTATGAATATCCAGTCGGACTCTTGTACGCGTTTGCACTCGATGGTCATTACGCAGTTATGGTCATTGGCAATGATCAAGTCTGCGAAGCCACTCTGACCATTGGCATGTAGCCACGCATGTTCTCTGTGGAGAACGGCCCATTTGGTGCTGGTTTGGTGAACGGCGCGCTCCACCGCGATCTGCAGTGGAAAGCCAGAGCCATTCACGAATTTGGCAAGTTCCGGAAGAGTTCGCATAGTGCTGGCTAACACCTGAGTTAAGCCGCGCCGCGAAGCGGCGTCGGCTTGGACGAATTGTTAGGCATCAAGCCGGCACCAGAAAGCCAGCGTGTACCTGCCAAGATCAAGAGACTCCCAATCTGCGGACTCATGGATCGGCATGTCAAGAGTGACCTTGGTGAGATCGACGTGCTCTGGGAAGTTCGCCAGAACAATGTCCGCTGCATTGCCCCTCCGCTCACAGGTCGCCTGAAACAGGGCGAATGAACTGGTCTGTGCAGTGTTGCCCACCAAGAGCTCGCCCCGATCCAACAGCTCGTCCCCATCGAAGAGCGCTAGATCGACGCGCATAGATCTCTCTCTTGATGCCTAACGCCTGAATTAAGCCGCGCCGCGAAGCGGCGTCGGCTTGAATGAATTGTTAGGGCTCACCCCGTATAGCCGAACTGGTTGACGCAAAGTGCCAACAACCCCTCAAGAGACGTTACCTCTGCTGGGACCGGACCGCCAGTGGCCCGCTCTACGAATGAGCGAAGCGCCTGCTCCAATTGGTCTTGCTGAGGCCGGTCCGACAGATAACCGGAAATGTTCACCACTGACTCAGTTGGAGCCAGCTTGAGCAGGAATCCGGAGCTGTCATACGCGACGTACTCACCATTACACACATCAGTCGGCTCGACGTAGCGGGCAGCCGCCTCCACGGACGGGAAGAAGCTGATGTCGCCGTGCTCGTCAAGAATTATGGGTGGCCGCATATCTGATGTGAGCCCTAACGCCTGAATTTAGCCGCGCCGCGAAGCGGCGTCGGCTTGAATGAGTTGTTAGGGCGCTCAGTATAAGAAGCCATAGAGCGCCACCCCGATACCGAACAAAAACTGCGCAGCCATTAGTATACGAAACGCAAATGTGTAGCGAACCAACTTGCCTTGCCTTGCGGCGTCAATTGCGAAGAGGCGATGCGACTCCGGAAATGTGCTCTCGATTTCCTTAAGTGCCGGAATTGTCAGCTGGATGAGTTGCCTGCTCCGTGCATCTGCCAGCCAGAAGACCAGTGCGAGGAGGGCAACGAACAGTCCAAGAAGGCCAAGCACAGGAGAGGCGACTCTATTCTGGATGGCGGTGAACACGCCGCCATTGGCGAAGATTGAAAGCAGTAGGAAGAAATTGAAGCTCTTAAGCCTTTGTTCGGCGTTGAGCTTGAAGTGATCCCATACAAAACTTGCGGAATCCATACTGCCTCCAGAGCGGCCTAACGCCTGAATTAAGCCGCGCCGCGGAGCGGCGTCGGCTTGAATGAACTGTTAGGCCCCCGACTGCGCACGGTGATACGCAACAAGGGCGTTCGCGTGGCCATGGCCAATCTTATGCTCTTGCTTGAGATGCGCCACCTGCTCCATGTGCTTCAAGTGCTTCAAAGAATCGATCACCTTGAACCAGTGCGCCACGGGCTTCCCGTACGTCTTCTCGATGGAGGGGAAGTACGAAGCCGGACCCTTGGGCTTCTCGTTACTCGCCATGGCCTGAGTCTCCGTGGACGATCATAGGGGGCCTAACGCTTGAGTTAAGCCGCGCCGCGAAGCGGCGTCGGCTTGAACGAATGGTTAGGGCTCACGCCCCGCAATCCGGAACCACAGCAGGCGCGGGACTCATGTAGGTCACTTGCCCGTCGCAGATCCTGTATGCGAACGACGTACTTGCCAGACTCGGATCAGGCACGGTGGCCGCGTGCATGATCTCGCCGGCGGGGGATAGCAGACGAATGCGTGCCCCGTCCGGGCTGGCTTGGCCGCCAGGAGTGACCAGCTCCAGCGTTGAGCCATCCGCCAGCTTCAAGGTAGCGCTCTGTTTGGATGGCAAGTGGAGGTCGAAGGTGACCGGCGTCAGGTCGTCGTGCTGAATGGAGCCAACAAACTGGACCTGCTCCGGCATCGCGGCAAACGCCGTGAGAGAAGAACTCAACAGTACTGTTGAAACGGCGACAGCTTTCATTGCATACCTCCATGTTGCGTGAATGGTGCCGATGAGCCCTAACACTTGAGTTAAGCCGCGCCACGAAGTGGCGTCGGCTTGAACGAATGGTTAGCCATCACAGCCGGCCAGCCTTTGGGTCGATGTCCGCGCGATCTGGCTGCAGCGGGTCATAGTAGATGTACGTGTAGAACTGCTTGCGAGATGCGGAGTAGCTGCGCTGCAGAAGAGAGCTACGTGCTGCTCGAACAAATGACTCCGGAACCTCAACCTCCACCGGGTCTGTAGTTCCGGAGGCTGGGTCAATGACTTTAGCAACAGCGAGATCCTCGACCTTGCCTGATGCATCAACCGTGACGTCGAAGATAACGGCGTAGAGCTTCTGCTCTGGCGAAGGGGAGTTCTGTGCGAAAGCAAGCGTGCTACAGAGAAGCAAGACGATTGCTGAGACTAGAAGTCGCATATGGCCTCACGTGAGGGCTAACACTTGAATTAAGCCGCGCCGCGAAGCGGCGTCGGCTTGAATGAACTGTTAGGCGGCACCGCCAGACTACTACCCGTCATAGCGCGCAACCAAAGATGACCTTGCTGCTGCCAGTTGCTCCGAGTAGCTAGAAGAGAACGGTGCAACAAGTTGCTTCTCCAGGCTGGTCAGAACCACTCCAAGCGCATGTGCTTCCACTGTATCCGTGACTTGCGCAAGCTTGCCAGAAGAAAGCAGTTCGAAGAGCACTAAAGCTTCGTCGTCAGATAATTGAAATTGAGTCGCCATAGTCCTCTCGTGCCGCCTAACACCTGAATTAAGCCGACCCGCGAAGCGGGTTCGGCTTGAATGAATTGTTAGCGCTCATGCGGTTGTTGTTGAGAGCGCGCCTTTATGACTGCATCGATCTGACGGAGAAGCTCTCCCTCGGGCTGAAGGCTCATGGTTTGATATCCGCGTTCTCCGTACCGACGAACGACCCAAAGCCCGCTGACGTTGAAGTACGCGCTTAGCTTGCTAGACGGGTCGCCACCCCGTACTACGCTGCTACTAAACCTCGCATCCGGTCCACCCAGTTCGGTCTTGGAAATTTTGTAGACGGAGATAGCGCCTCTTTCATCAAGCAACGTCAAGTGCCCCTGTCCTGAACCGTCTATGCTAAGGCGAGCGTAACCCCAAGCTGGAGAATGCTCGCGCTCAATACGTGTCCGTCCGAGCCATGATCCTTCCAAGTCACGCATATAGATTGTTTTCCGATCAAACGCGACGGCCGCGAATGTGGACAACAGAACGCAGAAACAAAGTAGTGAAGTCGTTGCGGCACGTATCATGTTGGACTGTCTCATGAGCGCTAACGCCTGAATTAAGCCGACCCGCGAAGCGGGGTCGGCTTGAATGAATTGTTAGGCCGCAGCGTTATAACCACCGCATTGACCCAACCACAATCAACCCGGCTTGCTCGCCGTCGCTCCATGCTTTGCCAGAACTATCGTAATGGCCAGCGATCTCCACACGTTTGCCGATCATGACCGCTATATCTTGAGCACGGAGATTATTGTCTTGTATATCAAGCATGAAGATGGGGCTACTTGTGGGTTCGCTTGGACAAACTACCAAGTGACCGTTGTACACGCGCAAATTGCCCTCGGTGAGCACGGGTAGCCTTTTGGCATCGAGCTTAGTCGCGAGTTCCGGCAGCGTGTAGATACAGAGCTTTTCCGCAAAGCCACCAAAGACCGTGCAGCGGGCGCCATTAGTTGGGCCTTTAAGCCTCCCCGATGCCTCGTAAAGAGCAAAACCGTCACGCTGCCCTGATTCTTTCCGGGCGTCGAAGGCTGCGAGACCCGCAACTAGTGAAAGGGTCGCGAGATAGCTGCCTAGACAATTGAGTGAATGACGCACCATATCTCTTCTTCTGCGGCCTAACGCCTGAGTTAAGCCGACCCGCGAAGCGGGTTCGGCTTGAACGAATTGTTAGGCCGCTCGACCTTTTTTGTACTGCTCTTGCGCATCTTCATGTGAAATCGCTGAGACGTCACCTTAACCGAACATGCCCAATAGACTTTAGTTTCATAGCCCAAATGCCGGCGTGGCACCTCGCACTAGGTATCCAAACGATCAGGAACCAGACAACTGTAAGAGCGTTGATGCTAAAGGCAAGAAATGGCCCCACGGCGGCTGCCAGCACTATGAGTGCAAGAAGAGGCGGGCCACCCTTAATCAGTATCCATAGTGGCCCCAGAAAGAACCCACCCCATTCCCACTTTTGCTCAATCGACTTGAGGTACTTGTGCTCTTTGTCGTGGGGATAGCCCCATATTGAGTAATTCCGTCTCTTGAGTTTCTCTCCCCCTCTGCTGCTTGTGTTCTCGGCTGAAGGTCCGCTCTGTCTCCGCAAGTACTCCTCGGGAGAGTCCAGATTCCCGCGAAGAACCGGCAAGACTTCCTTGCGCAGGATTTCTCCGGATTCTTTCGGCGCTCGCCGACGCAAATAGAAGGCCAGCCTATCGAATGCCCCATCGGGCTGTGCAAGGACGTTCCAGTTTTGCCCGTCATCCTCTCCACCAATATCTGAAGGCTCTGAAAGGAGCAGTAGCTTGCCTTGATTCAGCCAGTTCACTAACTCAACAGTTTCGTTGGAGTTGGTCCGAACCAGGTGCGATACAAGCTCGCTGGCGCGGAACTCAAACTCATTCCTCTTTGCATCCTCCATAGCTCCCCTCCTGCTGGAACAATTGGTAGCGGCCTAACGCCTGAGTTAAGCCGCGCCGCGAAGCGGCGTCGGCTTGGACGAATTGTTAGGCGCCAGCTGTGGAAACCACCGGCTGGTGCCCTGCGGCGCTGACCCATTGGTGCACCTGATCCAGGCAAGATTCTAAGGCGGCCGCGATAGGGCCCGCAGGCACATGCTCGACGTGGGAGAACCGTTCTCGTTCGCGGTGCAAAGCTCGGTACTTCTTGCCGCCCCGTTTGACCAAGCATGCTCCCACATTTGCGCCCGACGACTCATCAGCGGCCGCCCAGAACTCATAAATGTCGCCGCCAGAATCCTGGAATAGAGCGCGGATGATATGTGCATCCCAGCGCTCGAAGCTTTCACACATCAGGCCACGAGCCGTTGCCCAGTGCTCTAGCTCGCGGTGAACCTGCGACTCCTTGTTCATGGGATTGGAATGCCCATATGGCGCCTAACGCCTGAATTAAGCCGCGCCGCGAAGCGGTGTCGGCTTGAATGAATTGTTAGGCCTCACTCTACGTCCACGCCCGAGCGCCCGGCAACATTTGAGCACTTTGCCAGAGCGTCCGGTGGTGAAGCACCTCGGTGAGGCCCGAGTGTGCACACGTGAGCACAGCGCCCACCGACGAAGGACCCCGAAGGGCTACTGATGCAGCTGACATAGCAGTCATCAAGCGCGGTACAGCGAGACCGAAAAGCGGCAATTTCACACTCCTCGCGAGCAGACAGCTCACGACGCGGCTCTGCGGCGCAATTGAGAAAGTGGCCAATGTCGCCGACATCGGGAGGCGGCGGAACCGAAACCGTTACCTCAGGTGGGGCAGGACTCTGTGGACTGCAACCGACTACGAACAGCAGACTCATCAAGAACAGCAAATGCTTCATGTGAGGCCTAACACCTGAGTTAAGCCGACCCGCGAAGCGGGTTCGGCTTGAACGAATTGTTAGGGCGCCGGCGACGGAACTGCCGGGCCCCGTTGCCGAAACTGTACCCCAAACCGCAGCCGCGGCAAGCTTGCCCCAAGCACTCTCGGGAAAGACATTGCTGCGCACAATGCCGCCAGCCAACGGCTTGCGCACACGACCGGACGGGAACGAAATTACTGCGCTTTGAAGCTGGAGCAGCAGGCTTGCCCGTGCCAGGTGCAGGAGCTGAAGCCAGCACAGCGATTGATGCTTGACCCGAGCGGCCTAACACCTGAGTTAAGCCGCGCCGCGAAGCGGCGTCGGCTTGGACGAATTGTTAGGCGCTTGCCGAGTAGCCCTGCGCCAGGATGCTTTCGAGCCGAGGGCGAGTGTACGCCTCGACAGGGTCAAGTTCAGGCGGGTCATCCCTCCGCTGCCACTCGCCAGCATCGAAGGCCAAGTAGATCTCGTTGCAGGGCTCCGGCAAGTAGCTGCTGCCCGCTTGGAAGGAGTAGGGCCACAGCCAGTTCATTGCTGTGTCCGCTGCATCGAAGGTGAGTTCACCAGCCATGAAACCCTTGGCGACAAGAACAGACAGCTCGTTGCAAAGGCGCTCAACCGACCAGCCGCGAGCAGCGCGCTCACGCTCAAGCGTCTCGGCCCTGAGGACGGGCGGGGTCTCTAGCAGCGAGAGCAGGGAAAGCTCCATCAAGCGCCTAACACCTGAATTAAGCCGACCCGCGAAGCGGGGTCGGCTTGAATGAATTGTTAGGCCGCACGCTAGTGCCCGACCCGCAGATGAGCAATTAGCGGGGTAATGCGATCCAACTCTGCTGGACCAGTTTTAGTGAAAGAAACAACCATGATGGACAAGCGTTCATCGCCGGTGGGCAAGAACGTTTGCCAAACTCTCGGCTTGTCCCAGCCGCCCGTAGGCGTCACGAACCAAACAAGCGCCCTGCCACGCGCAAAGGTGCTGCCGCCGTACCGGGAGCCGGGAGTAAACCTTGGTGGGTGATTGCCCACGTAAACGTCGAATAGCTTCTTGCCGCTGCTCAGATGCGTGGCGGTGCAAGTCCAGAAGTCTGGACCAGCGTCCCCGGTGATTTGAACGTTAGTAACGCCTGGAAGAATCGGGCAAGCTGGCGTAGGGCCCGACGGCGGATCGGGGATGCGATGCTGAGCAAGCGCGGCGGCGCTGCAAAGAAAAAAGAAGATGGCGACGATGTGTCTCATGCGGCCTAACGCCTGAGTTAAGCCGACCCGCGAAGCGGGTTCAGCTTGAATGAATTGTTAGAGCCCAAGCCCATGAGGTACACAGGCGAACGTAACGCTTCAGCGTACTGGGAAGCCGACTGAAACGGCCAGAGATCGACATCGCCGAGCGATGACAGATGCTCTTGGTACTCACGTTTGGCTCGTCCGAACGTCACCGTGCTGCGGATTTGAAGCCAAGTAGAGTCCCACCATGAAGGAATCGGCCAGCTGTAACGCAAGCCAGACTTGAGAAAGAGAATGCAACGCGCAGCAAACAGCCTATCCTCTGGGCTTAGCTTGCGGTCTCCGTCAAGCCGGTACTCAGGCGTGTCCGAGTAAAGAGGCCAAAAGCCCATGTACGAGATCTCTTTTACGGCTGGATCGCTCGATTCTGGCTCGCGATTCTCAAACTGATAGTTCGTGATGCGGCCAGCCACAAGCACCCGAGCAGCTTGGGCAAGTGTTGAGCGTGCGCGATAGTCAATCATGGGCTCTAACACCTGAATTAAGCCGCGCCGCGAAGCGGCGTCGGCTTGAATGAATTGTTAGGTGTGCGGCTAGTCACCCTGGAACCAAACATATGTATGTGACTTGGACGCACCCTCAATTAGCGAAAGTACAGCCTGAAGATGGCTTTGCCAACGGGGATTGCCGATAGCCGGCAACAGGCTACGAATCTCCGATGCCAGTACGGGAATCTGGAGTTGGTTGAAGCAGGCATCCCCGGCTGGATATATGAACCGAACGCAAGCGCTGCCGGTTTGCCGAGATAGAAGGCCGCTCATCTGAGCAAGTGCCTCTGAGTCCTCAACGGTCGCAATGACCTCGCCGCACTCATCCTTCCAGTAGACGTTGATCCCCATCGCACACCTAACACCTGAGTTAAGCCGCGCCGCGAAGCGGCGTCGGCTTGAATGAATTGTTAGGCCTAGCCGCTATAGAACGACCAAGCCACAGACACAATCTTTCCGCTCTTGTGCAGTATCTCAAACGTTGACTCGCTCTCTCCAAGGAGGAAAACAATGCTGCCTGGTTGCTTGTGAGACGGCTGGCCGAGCTCAGAAATTGCGGATTCTAGCGAAGCTCCGACCTGAAGAAAGCTGGGGATGTCTGCTGTTGTGCCACGCACGTAAACGTAGAGGACGATTCCGTTGGGATCTGTAGCAAGCGGAGAGATCAAGACCCGAGACTCACCCGCGTTGCATGAGACTGTCTCGATCCGCTCGGTCGTTTCCGGATCGTATGGCGACGCCCGTGACGATTGCACCCTTTTCGTGGTCTCGTCAGTCGCGCAGAGGCTGCGAGAGAGAGACTGGCCAAGAGCATATATGTCTGTAGGAGCGACGGCAGGACCTGGGCTGGCGGCCGCCGCAAGAAGGAGCACTGCCAATGCGCTCATGTAGTCTCCAGCTAGGCCTAACGCTTGAGTTAAGCCGTGCCACGAAGTGGCATCGGCTTGAACGAATAGTTAGGGCGCCGGCGACAGAACTACCGGACCCCGTTGCCGGAACTGTACGCCAACCAGTAGCCGCATGGGGCTTGCCCCGGAGCAACTCGGCGTGACCTGCCCCCTGGAGCACCGCCAGCCGACGGCTTGCGCCAAGAACCAGCAGGAATGAAGCTGTTGCGCTGAGCGGGACTGCCGCAGGCCTTCCCCGGAGGCGACAGGCGCTGGTACCAACGCGGACAAGATGCTTGGCCCGAGCGCCCTAACTACTAATAGACCCCTCAGTGGGGCATAGCGCCGACTTTGCTTCGCGTGAGGTCTCCCGTCAATCCATTGCCCCTTGCACATCAGTTATTTGCGGTGGGCAGCGGCATCAGGCGGTTCCGCGCTATGCCCCACGCATGCGGAATATCCGGATATGCGGGCGCCCACGCGGGCATAACGCGGGGCAGGGCACGTCGCCGGGATCAGTCGCAAGTCACTGGGTGGCCACGCACCGGGGGCCCCGGGCAGGCCGGTCTGCCGGACTATCCGGCGCGATGCCGTTTCAACGCCCGCGGCCGGGCTGAGAACGAAAAAGCCCCGCCGGCAAGACGGGGCCATCAAGATCGCTGGTGCCGGAGGTGGGACTCGAACCCACACGCTTTTAAGGGCGGCGGATTTTGAGTCCGCTGCGTCTACCGATTCCGCCACTCCGGCGCGGGGGCGCAGTATAGCGGAACCGCCCGCCGGGCTTGGGCGTCAGAGGCCAAGTCCGCCGTGTCGGGCCATGCCGGCGGCGAGCACGAAGATCAGCGCGATCAGGGCGAATTCCACCTTGATGACCATGCGCACGCGCGACACCTCGGCGGCGTTCGGGCGCCAGTCGAGCTGGGCGCCGGCCGCCTTGCGCCAGCGCAGGAACGCCAGCGTGGGGTAGATCGACAGCAGCGCCGCCAGCACGAAGGCGCCGAACTTGCCGTGGAACCACGGGTTGTGCAGGTAGAAGTCGCTGCCCTTGACGCCCATGCCGATGCGCATCAGGCCGGCAAGCAGCAGCAGGCCGGCGGTGGCGCCGTAGCCGCGGTCGATGCCGACCAGGCGACGGATGGCGCGGGTATCGAGCGGGCGCGAGAGCAGGGCGGACTGCACGGCCAGCATCGCGATCAGGCCGAACAGCAGCAGGTGGTGGGCGGAGGCGAGGATGAAGTCGCGGAACATGGCGGTCTTTCGAGCGGCGAAGGCGAGCGAATCGTATCGCGTCGCGCGGGCTCAGGCAGCGTGGTCCACGGGCAGTTGCGCGTCGACGCGCCGGTACCATTCGCCATCCACAGGCTCGAACTTGCAGCAATGCTCGATCGGCGCCTGGTAGATGTGCACCGAGACCGCGACGCGGTCGGCGCTGGCGTTGGCGATGCTGTGGTACTCGTGCGGCGGGATCAGGCTGCCCGCGCTGCCGGTGCCCGCCTGCATGCCGCCGGCGGCGCGGAAACGGCAGCGCTCGCCCTCGGCGTCGAGCATTTCGTACTGCGTGATCTCGAGCTCGCCGTGCCACACGCCTTCGACGCACCACAGGCCGCAGTGGTCGTGCACCGGCGTGCCCTGGCCGGGCCCCCAGGTCATGGCAACCACGCTGTAGCCGTGGGTCGGGCTGCGGTAGATCTCACGCCGTGCGTAGTGGTCCTCGATCGGCTCGTGGACGCAGGCGGGCAGGTGCACGTCGGGGTCGCGGATGAGCGCGCACAGCGCGCCGCGCAACTGCGCGGTGACCGCGTGTTCGTCGCCGCTGCGCACCGCTTCATCGATCGCCTCGATGAAGCGCTCGCGGCCTTCGAAGGGGATGCCGGGCAGGGCGGCAGGGCTCATGGGATCATTCTAGACCGTAACGGATGAAACCGTTCAACGGGTGCGGGCGGCCGCGGCGGCCATGGTCCGTGGAGACGCGGAAACAGGCGGCGCGCTGCCAGCCGCCGCTCACAGCGCTTCCAGGAACCCGCCCACGGCCGGCCCGAAGCGGGCCATGTCCACCAGGAACGCATCGTGCCCCTGCGGCGACTCCAGGCCGACGAACCGCGACTGCGCGCCGCCGCGGGCAAGGCCTTCGGCGACCTCCTCCTGCTGCTCCACCGGGAACAGGATGTCGGTGCGCGCGCCGATGGCGAGCGCGCGCTCGACGCGGATCTGCGCCAGTGCCGCCAGCACGTCGTCGTCGGCGTACTCGGCCAGGTCGAACCAGTCCATCGAGCGGCTGAGGTAGAGGTAACTGTTGGGATCGAACCGGCGCACGAAGCGGCGGGCGTGGCCTTCCAGATAGCTCTCGACCTGGAACTCGAGCCCGAAGGGTTCCTCGTCGGGCCGGTCCGATTCCAGGCGTACCCGGCCGAAGCGCCCGTCCCATTCCAGCGCCGAGCGATAGGTGATCACGCCCAGCTTGCGCGCGATGCGCATGCCCGATTCGGGGTAGGTGGACTCGTCGTAGCGCCCTTCGTTCCAGTTCGGATCGAGCCGGATCGCTTCGCGCTGCAGCGAGCGCACCGCGATCGAGAACGGCAGCGCGCGGGCACTGCCGGAGATGTTGATATGGGCGCGGCTGATGCCCGGGTGGCGATGCAGCAGCGCCAGCGCGGTCATGCCGCCCATCGAGTTGCCGATCACGCAGGCCAGTCGCGCGATGCCCAGGCCGCGGACCACGTGGGCGGCGGCATCGGCGATGTCCTCGATCGACACGTCCGGGAAGCGCAGGCGGTAGAGCTCGCCGGTGGCGGGATCCACCGACGCCGGGCCGGTGGAGCCCTTGCAGCTGCCGAGCGAGTTCACGCAGACCACGAACCAGCGATCGGTATCGATCGGCTTGCCCGGGCCGAGCATCTCCTGCCACCACCCGGGCGTCGGGTCTTCCGCGCTGCTGGCGGCGTGCGCGTCCGGGGACAGGCCGGTGACGATCAGGATCGCGTTGTCGCGCGCCTCGTCGAGCCTGCCCCAGGTCTCGTAGGCGACGCGCGCGTCCTGCAGCGCGCCGCCGCGCTTCATCGGAAAAGGCGAGGGCAGAGCGGCCCAGCGCGTGCCGGGCGGGATGAATTCGGTCATGCGGGGATTCTAAAGGGTGGGGCGCGGGGACGCGGGTGGGCGGTCGATGGCGTTGGGGCGGATCCGCGTCGTGCGTGTCTTGCCCACGGCCGTGCTGGGAGCGCTTTGCGCGCGCTTCGCTTGCCGGTGTGATGGGGCCTTCGGGAGGTGGAGATTGCAGGCGGCTCGCCCCGGATGCGCTTCGCTTATCCGGGCTACGGGCACTTCGGGGCCTGTCAGGGCGTGGGGGCGCCGAGCACCAGGTCGATGGGCGCGGACGCCGGCAGCGTCACGCGCACCGGCGCGGATTCGATGTCGCCCTCGCCGCGGCTGGCGCTGCCGCTGGCGGAGAGGCGGGCGATCACTTCCACTTCGCGCTGCGCCGAAAGCCTGGCCGTCGGCATCGGGCCGTCGCCGTCGTCGAGCACGATGTCGAGCGGCAGGTCCTGCAGGGCATGGCGTTCCACCGCGACCGGCATCGGCGGGCCGCCTGCGGCGCGGGCGATCACGAAGACCACGGCATCCCCGCGCAGGCGGACGCGCGCGGCGAAACCGGGATCGAGCGACACGCGCACGCGCAGACCCGTCGCCGGCGCGTCCCCGGCCACGGGGGTCGCGGTGTCGCCTGCCTCTGCGCCGCTTTCCGCGCGGGGCGGCAGGCCCGCGGCCTGCCGCGCTTCGTCGATCTGGGTGCGCAGCGCGTTCGCGGTCGCCTCGTCGAGTGCGGGCAGCAGCGACTCCCACGTGGCGACGGCGGCGGCGTCCTCGCCACGCTGGCGCTGCACCACGCCGATGAACCACTGCGCCCGCTGGTTGCCCGGGTCGAGCGCCAGCGCCTTGCGCAGCATTGCGAGCGCCTCGTCGTCGAAGCGGTTGCCGGGCGCGGCCTGGGCGCGCGCCTGCGCGGCCTCGAGCAGCAGTTCGGGATCGTCGGGGATGTGTTCGAGCGCGGTCATGAAGGCGTCGCGCGCCCGGGTCCGGTTGCCGAGCGCCGCATGCGCGCGTGCCAGCAGGCGCCAGCCTTCCGGCTGCGCCGGGTCGCGCGCCAGTGCGGCTTCGAGCTCGACGATGGCTTCCTCCATCGACGGTGCGTCCTCCGCGGTGGAAGCCGCGATCGCGGTCGAAGGATCGAGCGCAGCGGGCGTGCCGACGATCCGGTACAGCGCGAACGCAAGCACCGGCACCACCACCACGATGGCGCCGAACAGGCGTGGCGATGCCTTGCGCAGCGGCAGCGCCACCAGCGCGGCCACCACGAATGCGGCGACCACCAGCACGACATGCAGCAGCGTACCGCTCACCATTCCTGCTCCTCGTCCGGCGGGATCGGCTGGCGTCCGCGCGCACGCACGATGCGCACGATCACCACGCCGCCGGCCAGCAGCAGCAGGCCCGGCGCCAGCCACAGCGCCCAGGTATGTCCGCCGAAGCGCGGGCGGTAGAGCACGAACTCGCCGTAGCGCGCGACCAGGAACTCGCGGATCTCGTCGTCGCTGCGTCCCTCGCGCATCAGGTCGAACACCTCGCGCCGCAGGTCGTGCGCGATCTGCGCGTTGGAATCGGCCAGCGACTGGTTCTGGCACATCACGCAGCGCAGTTCCGCCACCAGGTCGTGGAAGCGGCGCTCTTCGGCGTCGTCGCGGAACTCCAGCGGGGTCGCGTCGCGCACGGCCTGCGCCTGGGCCACGCTCCCGAATGCCGCCAGCATCGCCAGCAGGATCAACGCAGGCAGGGTCCGCGCCCACCGCGCCCCGGATCCCGGCACGCTCGCCGCGAACGCCGCCATGCCCCTCATTCCGGCACCCCGATCGCATCGAGCGCCGGCATCAGGCTGTTCTCGAGCGTCGCATCGTCCACCGGTCCCACATGCTTCCAGCGCACGATGCCCTGCGCGTCGACCAGGAACGTCTCCGGCGCGCCGTAGATGCCCCAGTCGATCGCGTTGCGGCCGTCGTAGTCCACCAGCACCAGCCAGTAGGGGTTGCCGAACTGCTCCAGCCAGCGCAGCGCGTCGGCGTGTTCGTCCTTCCAGTTGTAGCCGATCACGCGCACCCGCCGGGTCTCTGCGATGCGGGTGATCACCGGGTGCTCGACCCGGCAGCCGGGACACCAGCTGCCCCATACATTGAGCAGGTAGGGCTGGCCGAGCAGTTCGGCCGACGACACCAGGCGCCCAGGCTCGTGCAGCACCGGCAGCGAGAACTCCGGCGCCGGCTTGCCGATCAGCGGCGAGGGCAGGGCCTCGCGGTCGGCGCGGTCTGACACCAGCACCCCGTACAGCAGCAGCCCGACCAGCCCGAGGAACACGACCCCGATGACCACCGCGGCGAGATTGCGCGAAGCCGCCATCAGCCGGCGCCTCGTGGGGTCGGATCGCGAGCGTCGTCGCCCGGCAGTGGTCCCGCCGGTTCGCCGCGCGCGTCGTCGCGCGTGGTGCCGCGACCATTCCCCGACACGCGCCGGAAACGCCGGTCGGCGGCGGTGACGAATCCGCCCAGCGCCATCAGGAAGGCGCCGGCCCAGACCCAGCGCACGAACGGCTTGACCTGCATGCGCACCGCCCAGGCGCCGTCGCCGAGCGGCTCGCCGAGCGCGACGAACACGTCGGCGAACAGCCCGGCGTGGATGCCGGCATCGGTCATCACCTGGCCGCCGCTGGCGTAGGCGCGCTTCTCCGGATGCAGCAGTACCAGCGGCGCGTCGTTGTGGAAGGCCTGCACCAGGCCGCGGTCGGCCACGTAGTTCGGACCCTGCACGCGCTCGACGCCGTCGAACCGGAACGCGTAGCGGCCAATCACCGCGGTCTGCCCCGGCGTCATCGCGATCTCGCGCTGCACGCCCTGCGCTTCCACCAGCAACGCGCCGATCAGGAACACGGCGATGCCGCCGTGGGCCAGGGTCATGCCCAGCATCTCGGGCGTGAACGCGCGGCCGCTGGCGCGCAGGCGGCTCCAGACGAAGCGCAACGTGCCCAGTGCGATCCACGCCGCGGCGAACACGCCGGCCGCCGTCTTGAGCGCTCCCTGCGGCGCCAGGAACCAGGCCACGCCGCCCAGCGCGAGGGCCAGCGCCAGCCACGGCAGCAGCATCGCGACCGGCTTCGACGCCAGCTCCTGCTGCCAGCGCGTCAGCGGCCCGAACGGCACCAGCAGCACCAGTGGCGCCATCAGCAGCACGAAGAGGGTGCCGAAGTAGGGCGGCCCCACCGAGACCTTGCCCAGGTCCAGCGCGTCGGCCAGCAGCGGATACAGCGTGCCCAGCAGCACCATCGCGCAGGCCGCGGCCAGCAGCAGGTTGTTGAGCAGCAGCAGGGTCTCGCGCGAGGCCGGCGCGAACGGGCGCCCTTCAGGCAGCCGCGGCGCGCGCAGCACGTACAGCACCAGCGCGCCGCCGATCACCGCAGCCAGGAAGGCCAGGATGAACAGGCCGCGCGAAGGATCGGCGGCGAACGAATGCACGCTGGTCAGTACGCCCGAGCGCACCAGGAACGCGCCCAGCAGCGACAACGAGAACGTCGCGATCGCCAGCAGCAGGGTCCAGCCGGCGAAGCTGCCGCGCTTCTCGGTCACCGCCTGCGAATGGATCAGCGCGGCGCCCGCCAGCCACGGCATGAAGCTGGCGTTCTCCACCGGATCCCAGAACCACCAGCCGCCCCAGCCCAGCTCGTAGTACGCCCACCATGAGCCGAGCGCGATGCCGATGGTCAAAAAGCCCCAGGCCACGTTGGTCCACGGCCGCGTCCAGCGCAGCCAGCGCGCATCGACGTTGCCGTCGAGCAGGGCCGCGATCGCGAACGCGAACGGCACCACGAAGCCGATGTAGCCCACGTAGAGGATCGGCGGGTGGATGATCATCCCCGGGTCCTGCAGCAGGGGGTTGAGGTCGTGCCCTTCCGGCGCCGCCGGCAGCAGGCGTTCGAACGGATTGGAGGTGAAGATCATGAACGACAGGAAGCCGATGGCCACCAGCCCGATCACTCCCAGCACGCGCGCCACCACCACCTCCGGCAACTGCCGCGACCACAGCGCCACGGCCGCGTTCCACACGCCGAGCATCAGCACCCACAGCAGCAGCGAGCCCTCGTGCGACCCCCACACCGCGGTGTAGCGGTACACCATCGGCAGCAGCGAGTTGGAGTTGTCGGCGACGTACTTCACCGAGAAGTCCTGCTGCACGAACGCGGCGGTCAGCGCGACGTAGGCGAACAGCAGCAGCGCGAGTTGCGCGTAGGCGGAAGGACGCGCCACCGCCATCCACGCCGGACGGCCACCGGCAGCGCCGGCCAGCGGCAGCACCGACTGCAGCAGCGCCGCGAGCAGCGCCAGCAGCAGCGCGACCTGTCCGAGTTCGGGCAGCACTAGCGCTGCGCCCCGGCGATCGTCCCGCGCGCCGCGGATGTCGTGTCGAAGCCCCGCTCCGTCATTTCGAACGCAAAGTCTGTCATTTCGAACGCAGTGAGAAATCCTGCCGCCGAAGGAGCAGATCTCTCACTGCGTTCGAGATGACAGGCGCTATCGAGATGAGAGGCCGTGTGCATCGACGCCGGATTGAACCCGCAGTGCGCCATCAGTACCCCGCCTCCGCTTTCGGCGCCACGTCGACGTCGTGCTTGCTGTGGGCCAGGCCCATCTTGTCGGCGACTTCCTTGGGCACGTAGGTCTCGTCGTGCTTGGCGAGCACGTCTTCGGCGACGAAGCGGCCATCGCGCATGCGCCCGGTGGCGACCACCGCCTGGCCCTCGCGGAACAGGTCGGGCAGGATCTTGTCGTACTCCACCTCGAGCTGCGCGTCGCCATCGGTGACGCGGAAGTGCGAGACCAGCGAGCCCTGCTCGCGGCGGAAGGAATCCTTCTCGACCATGCCGCCGAGCCGGAAGCGCGCCTCGCCCGAACTCACCGCCGCGCCCGCGGCGCCGGACAGGATCTCGTTCGGGGTGTAGAGGTAGGCGATGTTGCGCTGGAGCGCGAACGCCACCAGCGTGGCCGCCAGCGCGGCAGCTGCGAGCAGCGCGAGCACGAACCACAGGCGGCGGCGGCGGGTGGGGTTCATCGCTTCAGCTCCGGGGCCACGGTGGCGGATTCGCGCGCGGCCTCGCGCCTGGCGAGCAGCCGCGCCGCACGCATGATCTGGGCGATGCGGATGCGCGGGGCCATGAAATCCCACAGCAGCACGGTGGCGAACACGGCGTAGGCGGCGATCACGTAGCTGGCGTAGCTCACGGCGTCGCCCCGGCCAGGCGTCGCACCCAGTCCTTGCCGGCTTCGCGCTGCAGGTTGTCGGCCCGCGCCCGTGCCAGCAGCGAGCCGATCGCCCACAGCTTGGTGCCCGCCACCATCCACAGCAGCGGCGGGAGCATGCTGGCGTCCATCGACGACTCGCCGAACACGCGGATCGTCTGGCCCTGGTGCAGCGAGTTCCACCACACCACCGAGTAGCGGATCACCGGCAGCATCACCACGCCCACGATCGCCAGCAGCGAGGCGGCGCGCGCGGCCGCGCGCCGGTCCTCGATCGCCGCGTACAGGCCGATCACGCCGAAGTACAGGAACAGCAGCACCAGTTGCGAGGTCAGGCGCGGGTCCCAGTCCCACCAGGTGCCCCACATCGGCTTGCCCCAGATGCTGCCGGTGGCCAGCGTGATCACGGTGAACGCGGCGCCGATCGGCGCGCAGGCCATGGCCAGGATCTCGCACAGCTTGATCCGCCAGACCAGCGCGATCGCGCCGTAGAACGCCATCAGCGCGAACATCGCCATGCTCATCCAGGCGCTGGGCACGTGGATGTAGAGGATCCGGAAGCTGTCGCCCTGCTGGTAGTCGGCCGGGACCACGAACAGCGCGCCGTACAGCCCCACGCCCATCGCCAGCAGCGCCGACGCGAAGGCCCACGGCGCCCAGCGCGCCGCGAAGCGGTCGAAATACGGCGGAGACCCGAGCTGGTGGAACCAGCGCACCACCGGGTTCATGTTGGACATCGGGCTGTCTGCTCGCTGGGAAAGGCCGCGGGAGCGGCCGGAGACCGGGGGCTGGCCGCCGGCCTCCATGGCTAAGTGTCTATTTTTTCAGACTCGACCGGTGCGGCCAAGCCTCGGGGGTGGACAGGATGCCCCAGGGAGCGGCCCGGGGCACGCGTCGGGTGTGGCTTCCGGTCGTCGGAATCGGAGGCGGGGACTTTGGTGGAGTCCCGGATGCGCTGCGCTTATCCGGGCTACGGGTCGGATCGTGTAGCCCGGATAAGCGCAGCGCATCCGGGTTCGCCGCCGCCACACCCCCTGCTGCAACCCGCTATTGCGACGCGATCCTGATGGCCGTCGCCGCCGTCACCGGCGCCAGCACCAGCGCCAGCAGCAGCCCGGCACCCAGCAGCAACAGGCCGCCCGACGGGTCGTGGCCCTGCGCCGCGGCAGCCACGCTGCCGGCGCCGAACACCAGCACCGGCACGTACAGCGGCAGCGCCAGCAGCGCCAGCAGCACGCCGGCGCGGCGCATGCCGACGGTCAGCGCCGAGACCACCGCGCCGATCAGGCTCAGCAACGGCGTGCCCAGCGCCAGCGCGCCCAGCAGCACCGGCCACAGCGGCCGCGGCAGGTACAGCAGTTCGGCCAGCAGCGGCACCGCCAGCAGCAACGGCACCGCGGTGGTCAGCCAGTGCATCAGCGTGCGCACCAGCACCAGCCAGGCCAGCGGCACCGGCGCCAGCCGCCACTGTTCCAGCGAACCGTCCTCGGCGTCGCCCCGGAACAGCGTATCCAGCGCCAGCAGCCCCGACAGCAGCACCGCCACCCACAGCACGCCGGGCGCCGCCCGCGACAGCAGTTCGCGTTCGCTGCCCATCGCCAGCGCGAACAGCACCACCACCAGCACCGCGAACAGGGCCGGCTGGAACGCGTCGCCGCGGCGACGCCAGAGCAGGCGCAGGTCGCGCGCCACCAGGGCGCGCGCGGAGGACCACAGGGTCGGCGCGGCAACCGACATCGTCATGCTCCCGGCGCCGGGGCACCGGCCGTCCCGAGCCGAAGCAGCCGCGTGCGCACCGGCGGCGCGGCATAGGCGCCGTGGGTGGTGACCAGGGCGCCGCCGCCGTCGTCCAGGTGCGCGCGGACCATGCGGTTGACCAGTTCGATCCCGGGCAGGTCGAGGTTGGCATAGGGCTCGTCGAGCAGCCACAGCGGCGCCGGCGACAGCCACAGCCGCGCCAGCGACAGCCGCTTGCGCTGCCCGGCCGAAAGGCTGCGCGCCGGCGCATCCTCGAACCCGGCCAGGCCGACGATGGCCAGCGCCTGCTCGATGCCGATCGACGCGCGCCTGCCGAGCAGCCCGCACAACCAGGCGAGGTTCTCGATGGCGCTGAGGTCGGCCTTCAGTCCCGGCAGATGGCCCAGGTAGCCGATGTGCCCGGCGCGTGCGGCGGGCCCTGCCGCCACGCCCGACACCAGCACCTGTCCGCGCTCGCCATCGAGCAGTCCGGCCAGCACCCGCAACAGGGTGGTCTTGCCGGCGCCGTTGTCGCCCTGGACCAGCAGGGCTTCGCCCGCCTCGACGCTGAAGTCGAGGGGGCCGAACACCGGCACGTCGTTGCGGGCGAAGCCGAGGCCGCGCACGGCGATCAGCGGCGCGGTGGCGGGAGGGGTGTCGGGCATCACGGGCGCTTCGGCCGGAGGTCGGCCATCGCCGTCATTCTAGCCAGTCGACGTCGGTGTCGCCGGCCTCGTCGGACGGCCTGGCCGCAGCCATGCGCAACCGCACCGGCTCGCACGGCCGCCACCACAGCGTGCCGAGCTGCCCGAACCGGCGCGAGAGCGCGTCGAAATCATCAGGCTCCATCCCCATCACCAGCCAGCTGGGTTCGCGCCAGGTGCGGTTGCGCGCGGAAGCGAACGCGGGACGGAACGGATGGCCACCGGCGACGAGGGCCTGGTGCAGGGCCTCGTCGGCGCGCCGGTTTTCCTCGCTGCTGCGTTCGACCGACAGCGGGTTCCAGGCCGAGAGCAGGCCGAACGAGGTCGCCTCCGGATAGGCGAGTTCCAGCCCCGGCGTCGGCAGGCCGATGATGATGTCGTGCCAGCCGCCCTCGTGCTGCCACCGATACTCGGCGGCGAGGAAGGCGTGCAGCAGCTCCGAGACGCGCGCCTCGCCGAGCGGGGGAAGTGGAGTCGCCATCGGGGCCCGGTCAGCGCGCAGCGGGCCCGGCGTCTGCCGGAGGGCAGGGGGAAGCCATGCGAGTCCCCTTGTACGTGAACAGCCGATAGGTGTAACCGATCGGGCCCCGCTCGTAAACTGCACGATCCCATGGCGCGGTGCGACCCATCGATGATCGAGACCAAACTGCCGAAGGTCGGCACCACCATCTTCACCGTGATGTCGCAACTGGCGCTGGAACACGGCGCCGTCAATCTCGGACAGGGTTTTCCCGACTTCCCCGTGCCGCAACGGCTGGTCGATGAGCTTCAAGCGGCGATGCGCGCCGGCCACAACCAGTATGCGCCGATGACCGGCGTGCCGGCGCTGCGGCAGGCGATCGCGGCCAAGACCGCACGCGTCTATGGCCACCGGCCGGATGCCGACACCGAGGTCACCGTCACCAGCGGCGCCACCGAGGCGATCTTCAACGCCATCCACGCCGTGGTGCGCGCGGGCGACGAAGTGATCGTGCTCGATCCCTGCTACGACTGCTACGAGCCGGCGATCGAACTCGCCGGTGCGCGCGCGGTGCACGTGCCGCTCGACCCCACCACGTTCGCGCCCGACTGGCAGCGCGTGCGCGAGGCGATCACGCCGCGCACGCGGATGCTGATGATCAACAGCCCGCACAATCCGTCGGGGGCGATGCTCTCGGCCGCGGACATGGAACAGATCGGTTCGATCATCGGGCGGGCCGGCATCTTCCTGCTGTCGGACGAGGTCTACGAACACATCGTGTTCGATGGCGTCCGCCACGAGTCAGTGCTGCGCCACCCGGCGCTGCGCGAGCGCGCATTCGTGGTCTCGAGCTTCGGCAAGACCTACCACTGCACCGGCTGGAAGATCGGCTACTGCATCGCGCCGCCGGCGTTGAGCGCCGAGTTCCGCAAGGTGCACCAGTACAACGTGTTCTCCACCTTCACCCCGGGGCAGCATGCCTTCGCGGCCATGCTCGAGGCCGAGCCGGAACACTACGAGCAGCTCGGCGCGTTCTACCAGGCCAAGCGCGACCGCTTCCGCGAGCAGCTGGCGACCACGCGGCTGCGGCCGCTGCCCGTGCCGGGCGGTTATTTCCAGCTGGTCGACTATTCGGCGGTGAGCGAGCTCGACGACGCCGCGTTCTGCCGCTGGCTCACCATCGAGAAGGGGGTCGCGGCCATTCCGCTTTCGCCGTTCTACGAACATCCGCCGCTGGGGCAGCGGCTGGCGCGCCTGTGCTTCGCCAAGCACGAAACCACCCTGGATGCGGCGATCGAGCGTTTGCAGATGCTCTGAGCGGCGCAGGCGGCCGCCGTGGGTGGGCCGGGAACGGTTCCGGCAGGCAGCGCGACCCGGCAGCGGCGACCAGGGCGCAGCGCCCAGCCTTCGCGACGCCCGGTTCGCCCCCGGCGCGAGGACAGGGCAGGGTCCCGGCGGGCAGTAGTCGTCTGCCCCCGCGCAGGCCGACGTCGGCGTCTACCCAGCCGCCGGGCCTTCGTCTAGGCTGCCGGCCATGGAAAATCTCCGCCTGACCCTGGTCCAGGGCGCCACCCGCTGGCACGACCCCGCCGGCAACCGCGACTACTACGGCGAACTGGTCGCACCGCTGCGCGGCAGCACCGACGTGGTGCTGTTGCCGGAAACTTTCACCAGCGGTTTCTCCAACGATGCGATCGGCGAGGCCGAGACCATGGACGGGCCGACCGTCGCCTGGATGCGGGAGCAGTCCGCGCGGCTCGGGGCGGTACTCTGCGGCAGCGTGCAGTTGTGCGTCGACGGGTCGGTATTCAACCGGCTGCTGTGGGTCACGCCCGACGGCGACCTGCGGCACTACGACAAGCGCCACCTGTTCCGCTACGCCCGCGAACACGAGCGCTATGCCGCCGGCCGCCAACGCCTGACCGTGGAATGGAAGGGCTGGCGCATCTGCCCGCTGGTCTGCTACGACCTGCGTTTCCCGGTGTACTCGCGCAACCGCTACGACGTCGAACGCCCGCAGGGGCTCGACTACGACCTGCTGCTCTACATCGCCAACTGGCCGGCCGCGCGCGCGCATGCCTGGAAGACCCTGCTGCGCGCGCGCGCGATCGAGAACCTGTGCTACGTGGCCGGGCTCAACCGGGTGGGCCGCGACGGCAACGGCCTGCAGTACGACGGCGACAGCGCGGTGATCGACTTCCTCGGCCACGCCGCCAGCGAATGCACCGACGAGGAAGTGGTGGTCACTACCACGCTGCTTGCCGACAGGCTCGCCGCACACCGCGAGCGCTTCCCCGCGATGCTGGACGCCGACGCCTTCGAACTGCGCTGAGCCGGGATCACCCGTTGTACAGGTAGTACACGCGTCGGCTGCGCGGCACGACCACGATCATTCCGATGCGGCCGTAGGCGTAGTAGCTGCCGGGCGTATTCACGGCCTCGGCCGCGGCGCGCAGCTGGTCGCGGTCGACGTCGATGCAGAATCCGTATGCGCAGACGTACTGCAGGATCTCGTGGCGGCCGGTTGCCGGATCGGGCGGCCAGCGTCTGTCCGGCGCCACCGGCGTGGCGCGCCACCCGCTGTAACGGCCGCGCCAGCGCCGCGATGCCTCCGGCGGCGGCATCCGCTCCAGGTACCCCACGCCACCGGCCGCGACCGCTCGCGCGGCGTCCCCGGGCAGACGGTAGGCGATGAAGCCGGCCTCGTTGCCGCCCGGTCCGAATCCCCAGGCCTCCTCTTCCGCGTAGACCACCTGCCGCACGCCCAGCCCCGGGGGCACATGGGACAGACGGTGCGCATGCACCAGGGCCGCACACCCGCCCACGGCCAGCACCGTCGCGCAGGCCGAGAGCGCCGACATCTCGCGCGGCGCGACGACGAATGCCGTCACGATCGCCGCGAACAGTGCCAGGGCGAGGGCGGACAGCGACAGGAGTGCGATCACGCGGCACCCCGTGGTCGCGACCCATGGCCACGGGCATGGAAATAGATCCGCTCCGCGGCCCAGCGCAGTGGCGGCGTGCCGATCAACGCGTCGAACGGCCAGTCGCGCTGCAGGCGATCGAAGGCCTTGCGCAGCAGGCGCTTGCCGCGGAAGCGCGGCGCGGCGCGTTCGGCGGCGATGGCGGGGTCGGGACCACCGCTCCGCAGGTGCAGCGCGATCGCGGCGCCCACCGCCTCGCCGTGCCGCCAAGCCGAGTGGATGCCGCCGGCGGTGACCGGTGAAACGATGCCCGCGGCATCGCCGGTGAGGATCACGCCCGGCGCGGCCAGCGGGCGCACCGGGCCACCACACGGAATCAGCCCGGCGCGGGTGGCGCTGGGCGACACCGCGGGATCAAGGCCCAGCCGCTCGCCGACCCGCCTGCGCAAGCCTTCGATATCGGGCACGCCGGCGCGGTCGTGGCGATGCCGGAACGCAAGCCCGAGCTGCACGCCACGCGGGTTCTGCGCCGCCCAGCCGATGTAGCCCGGTGCCAGGCCGCGGTCGATGAAGCAGTGCAGGCGCCCGGGTTCGCGCAGCGAGGCGCCGTCGAATTCGTGCTCGACGCCGTACAGGAAGTCGCGCACGCGCCCGAGGCCGGCCCGCATCGCGACGCGCGATTTCGCCCCGTCCGCGCCTACCAGCCAGCGGCAGTCGCCGAGGCCGTCGACGTGCCAGCCGCCGGCGGTGCGTTGCGCATCGGTGAACGACTGCATCAGCCGCAGCTCCACGCCCGCGCCTTCGAGCTCCGCCGCCAGCCAGCGCATCACGCCGGGAGTATCGGTGGCCAGGAAGTAGTAGCCGTGCCGCTGCAGCGCCATGCTGCGCAGGCTCGGCGCGTACAGGCGCACGCCGTCGATCCGTCGCACCAGGTCGGGGGGAATGCCCGCCAGCGCCGTGCCTTCCGCGGCCTCGCGCACGATGATGCCGGTGGTGTGCAGGCGGATGCCGGGATCGCGCTTGCGCTCGAGCACGCACACGCGCATTCCGCCGCGACGCGCGGCCAGCGCGCAGGCCGCGCCCGCGAAGCTCGCGCCCACCACCACCAGGTCCCACTGCATGCGCGCCGCTCCCGCCACCCTGCCGTCCCGTCTGCCTCGATGCGGGGAGAGCGTGCTGCGTCCGCATGTCGGGGCGATGGGCACTCGATGAAGTGGACGTGAAGCGTCCGCTCCCGCGGGGCTAGGGGCGTGGATTCCTGTTGCCGCGCCGGCGCAGGCATCGTCGTGGCGGGCCCGGGAGGGTGTCGTCGCCGACGCCCCGGCCGGTCGACGCCTTCGCGGCCGCTCGTGGGCGGGAACGGCGCGGGCGGGAACGAGCGCGCTCGCCGGTCGTCCTCAGTCCCCGTCCGGCGGCGGCAGGATCTGGTTCACCGACTGGCAGAGGACGACGATCCTGCCGGCGTCGTTGCGCGCTTCGGCGTGGATGTGCAGGGTGTTCCGGGTGCGCTCCACCAGCCATGCGGCGCAGGTGATCGAGGCATCGTCCGGGGTCACCGGGCGCAGGTACTGGGTGTTCAGCGTGGCGGTCGCGCTGGGCGGCGCGACCAGGAACGAGAACGGGCCGATGGTGTTGTCCAGCGCGGCGACGATGAAGCCGCCCTGCATGTTGCCGAGCGGATTGCGGTAGCGCGGCAGCACCGGGAAGCGCATGCACAGGCGCAGGCCTTCCTCGTAGGCGACGCATTCGCCCTGCATCTCGAGCAGGCAGGGCGGCGGCACCAGCCCGCGCATCGCCGGCGGCAACCGGTCGCGGATCAGGGCGGACAGATCGGGCGGGCCGGCGGACATCGGTCGAGCTTGCGAAAGCGGCGAACGCACGTCAATGCCCGGCGTCGCGACGGCGGGCGCGGCGACGTCGGACTAGCCCTACACGCCGGCGCCATCTTGCCCGATCGCGCCGGGCCGGGGCCGACGTGACACTGGGCGCCTGTCTCTCCCGACGACGAACGAGGCCATGGAAGGTCCACGACCCGGGCATCTCGCCCGTCCACCGTTCGGTACCGGCGTGGCGTTCGCATTGGTGCTAGGCGCGCTGGCGGGTTCGCGGTTGCCGGCCCTGCCGCTGACCGCGCTGCTGGCCGTCCTGCTCGGGCTGGGCGCATTCGCCTGGTGGCGGTTCGATGACTGGCGTCGGCCGGCTGGCGCGCTGTTGGCGGGGTTCGCGCTGTTCGGGCTGCACGCGGCCTGGGCGTTGTCGCAGCAGTTGCCGCCGGACCTGGAACGCGGGGATTTCGCGATCGACGGTCGCGTGGTGCAGTTGCCGGAGCACGAACCGCGACGTACGCGGTTCCTGTTCCGGGTCGACCGCGGGCAGGCGACGCCGCCCGCCCTGCGCGGACGCCTGCTGCGGCTGTCGTGGTACGACGATCGCGCGGCCGCGGACTCGCAGCGCCACGCGATCGAGGCCGGCAGCCGCTGGCGATTCACTGCGCGGTTGCGCGCGCCGCGCGGCCTGCGCAACCCCGGCTGGTACGACAGCGAGAAACACATGCTGGCCGGGCGGATCGCCGCGACCGGCTATGTGCGCGACGCCGAGCCCGCCGAACGGCGACATGGCGGCGCCGGCATCGACGGCTGGCGCGAGCGCATCGCCGGCAGGATCGACGCGGCGGTGGCGCGCCCGGCCTCGCGCTTCGTGCGCGCGCTCGCGCTGGGCGACACGCGCGGGCTGGACGATGTGGACTGGGAGATCCTGCGCGCCACCGGGTTGACCCACCTGGTGGCCATCTCCGGTTTTCATGTCGGCCTGGTCGCCGGATTCGCCGCGCTCGCCATCGCCGGGTTGTGGTGGCTGCTGCCCGCGCTCGGCCGGCGCGTGCCGCGACCGCAGGCCGCCGCGGCCGGGGCACTGCTGGGCGCCGCCGGCTATGCCGCGGTGGCGGGCTTCGCGCTGCCGACCGTGCGCACGGTGCTGATGGTGGCGGTGGTGGTGCTGGCGCGGCTGTGGCGCCGGCCGATGGGAGTGGCCGATTCGCTGGCGCTGGCCGCGATCGCGCTGCTGCTGGCCGATCCGCTGTCGGTGCTTGCGGCCGGATTCTGGCTCAGCTTCGCGGGCGTGGCCTGGCTGGTGTGGTGCCTGCCGCGGGTCGGTGCGCAGCCGGTGGTGCGTGGGTTCCTGGCGGCGCAGTGGGTCGCCACGCTGGGGCTGTTGCCGCTGACCGCGGTCATGTTCGGGCAGGCGTCGCTGGCGGGCCCGCTGGCCAACCTGGTCGCCATCCCGTGGTGGAGCCTGGTGGTGGTGCCGATGGCGCTCGTCGGCACCGGCCTCGAAGCACTGCATCCCGGCTGGGGCGGCGGCGCCTGGCGGCTGGCCGCGAGCTGCTTCGAACTGTCCTGGCCGCTGTTCGAATGGCTGGCGGCCGGCCGCGCCGCCCTGTGGTGGTTGCCGGAGGCGCGCTGGTTCGCCCTGCCGCTGGCGCTGCTGGGTGCGTTCTGGCTGCTGCTGCCGCGCGCGGTGCCCGGAAAGGCGCTGGCGTTGATGCTCCTGCTGCCACTGTTGTGGCCGGACCGGGAGCTGCCGCGCCCCGGCGAGGTCGATCTCGTGATGCTCGACGTGGGGCAGGGCGGTGCGCTGCTGGTCCGCACCGCGCGCCACGCCTTCCTCTACGATGCCGGCCCGGCCGTGCCGGAGGGCTTCGACGCGGGCGAGCGCGTGGTGGTGCCTGCGCTGCACGCGCTCGGGGTCCGCCGGCTCGATGCCACGATCGTCAGCCACGGCGATGCCGACCACGCCGGCGGTTTCGCCTCGCTGCGCCGACGCCTCGATACCGGGCCGGTGTTCGCGGCGCGCGACGCCGCGATCGAGGACGCGGTTCCGTGCCTGGCAGGTTCGCGCTGGGAGGCCGACGGCGTGGTGTTCCGGTTCCTGCATCCGGACCTGCACTTCCCCGAGATGGGCAACGAATCGAGCTGCGTGCTGCGGATCGAGTCGGCGCACGGCAGCGTGCTGCTGGCCGCCGACGTCGGCGAGGTGGTCGAGCGCTTGCTGGTTCACGATCATCCCGGCGGCCTTCGCAGCGACGTGGTGCTGGTGGCGCACCACGGCAGCGCGGGTTCTTCGGATCCCGCCTTCATCGCCGCCACCGCGCCGCAGGTGGCCCTGGTCTCGGCCGGCCATGGCAACCGCTTCGGACACCCGAAGCCCGAGGTCATGCGACGCTGGGTCGAACGGGGCGCCGCGGGCGCGGTCACCGCTCGCGAAGGCGCGGTCCTGGTGCGACTGCGCGGGTCCGGCCTGCAGCTCGAATCGCGCCGTCGCGCACAGCCGCGCCTGTGGGACGCGGCGCGGCGCGCCGAAACCGTGCACTGAGGCGCCCGGCGCCGTGCGGGCGCTGGGCTATCCTATCCGGCAGTCAGTGTGGCCCTAGGGGCCGGAGGGGCGTGCGTGTTCGAACTGGTGAAGTCCGGCGGCTGGCCGATGATCCCGCTGCTGCTGCTGTCGGCGGTCGGGCTGGCGATCATCGTCGAGCGCTTCTGGGCGCTGCGCCGCAAGGCCGTATTGCCGCCGGGCCTGGGCCAGGAAGTGCGCGCATGGGCCGCGCGCGGCAAGCTCGACCCGGTGCACATCGATTCGCTGCGCAGGAACTCGCCGCTGGGCGCGCTGCTGGCCGCTGCGCTCGACGTGCGCCACCGCCCGCGCGAGGAGATCCGCGAGCGGGTGGAGGACGTCGGCCGCCATGTCGCCCACCGCATGGAACGCTTCCTCAACGCGCTGGGCACGATCGCCGGCGCCGGGCCGCTGCTCGGGCTGTTCGGCACCGTGGTCGGCATGATCCAGATGTTCCTCGGGGTGATGGACCACGGCGTCGGCGACGTCAACCAGCTCGCCGGCGGCATCGGCAAGGCGCTGGTCTGCGCGGCCGCGGGCATGATCGTCGCGGTGCCGGCCCTGGTGTTCCACCGCTACTTCCGTGCCCGCGTCGACGGTTACATCGTCGACATGGAGCACGAGGCGATCCAGCTGATGGACGTGATCGACCCGCGCGCCCGCCGGGCCGCCGCGGCGGTGGCCGCATTCCCCGCCGACGCCCAGCCGACCCAGGCCTGAGCCGATGCGCATCCGCGACCGCCGCGCCGAGGACGTGCCCGAGATCAACCTCGTGCCGCTGATCGACGTGATCCTGGTGCTGATCATCTTCTTCGTGATCACCACCACGTTCGACGCGCGTTCGGTTCTGAAGCTCGAACTGCCGCGCGCCGCCGGCCAGCCCAACGATGCCCAGTCGAACTCGCTGAGCCTGCTGATCAACGCCGACGGCCGCTACTTCGTCGACGACCGCGAGGCGCTGCGCACCGACGTCGAATCGCTCAAGCGCACGATCATCGAGGTCGCCGGCGACGACCGCGAGCGCACCGTGCTGCTGCGCGCCGACGCGCGTACGCCATGGCAGGCGGTGGTGACCGCGTACGAGGCGCTGGGCCAGCTCGGTTTCACCCGCATCGCCAACGCGACCGCGCCGGAAGCGCCCGCTCCGGCGGCACCGTGAGCCGCCGATGAGCGAGACCACCGCGACGAGCGCGGAAGCCCAGGGCGCCTGGCCGGTCTACCGGCGCCTGCTCGGCCACGCCTGGGTCTACTGGCCGTTCCTGCTGGTGGCGATGGTGGCGATGGTGATCGAGGCGCTCGCCGGGGCGGCGTTCGTGTGGCTGATGGAGCCGCTGACCAACGACGGCTTCGTCGATCCCAAGCCCGAGATGGCGATCGTGCTGCCGCTGTCGATCATCGGCCTGTTCCTGCTGCGCGGGCTGGCCACCTTCGCCACCGACTACGGCATGGCGCGCGTCGGCCGCAGCGTGGTGCGCGACCTGCGCGAACTGGTGCTCGCAAAATACCTGCGCCTGCCGAGCGTGCGCTTCGATACCGAGGCGGTGCCGGCGATGGTGAGCCGGCTCAACTTCGACACCGAACAGGTCACCCAGGCGAGTTCCGATGCGCTCAAGGCGATCCTCACCGATGGCCTGACCATCGCCTTCCTGCTCGGACTGATGCTCTACACCAGCGTCAAGGTGACGCTGGCGATGATCCTGATCGCGCCGCTGATCGGCCTGCTGGTGTGGTACGTGGGCGGGCGCTACCGCCGCATCAGCCGCGGCATCCAGGACGGCATGGGCGCGCTCGCCGCGAGCGCCGAGCAGTCGCTGGCGGCGCAGCAGGACGTGAAAGTGCACGGCGCCCAGGAATTCGAGCGCACGCGCTATTCGGACTTCGCCAACCGCATCCTGCGGCTGAACATGAAGGTGGAGACGACGCGCGCGATGTCGTCGGCACTGGTGCAGATCCTGGCCGCGCTGGCGCTGGCGGCGATCGTCTGGGTGTCGGTGCACGAGGCGCTGGAAGGGCGGCTCAACCCCGGGCAGTTCGTGCAGCTGATGACGGCGATGATGGGCATCATCCCGTCGCTGCGCCGGATCACCAACGTGCAGAGCGTGATCGGCCGCGGCGTGGCGGCGGCCGAGCGCCTGTTCATGGTGCTCGATTCGGAAGAGGAAAAGGACACCGGCCGCGTCGCGCTCGGCCGTGCGCGCGGCGAACTGGTGTTCGACCGGGTATCGCTGCGCTACGCGCGCGACGACGACACCCGGCATGCGCTCGAGGACATCAGCTTCAGCGCCTCGCCCGGCACGGTGACCGCGATCGTCGGCCGCTCGGGCAGCGGCAAGACCAGCCTGGTACGGCTGGTGCCGCGCTTCTACGAGCCCAGCGCGGGCACGATCACCCTCGACGGCGTGCCGCTCGACGACTACCGCCTGGCCGACCTGCGCCGGCAGATCGCGCTGGTGGGGCAACGGGTCATGCTGTTCGACGACAGCGTCGCGGCCAACATCGCCTACGCCTCGGAGGCCGATCCGGTCGCGCTGCGCGCCGCCGCCGAGGCCGCGAACGCCTGGGAGTTCATCGAGCGCCTGCCGCGCGGCATGGACACGCCGATCGGCGAGAACGGCTCGATGCTCTCCGGCGGCCAGCGCCAGCGCCTGGCGATCGCCCGCGCGATCCTGCGCGACGCGCCGATCCTGATCCTGGACGAGGCCACCGCCGCGCTCGATACCGAGTCCGAACGCCTGGTGCAGGAAGCGCTGAACCGGCTGATGCCCGACCGCACCACCCTGGTCATCGCCCACCGCCTCTCGACCATCGAGCATGCCGACCAGGTGCTGGTGCTCGACCAGGGCCGGCTGGTGGAGCAGGGCACCCACGCGCAACTGCTGGCGCGCGGCGGCCTGTACGCCCACCTGCACCGGATGCAGTTCCGCGAGGGCGGCGAGGCGTGAGCCGGCGTCCGGGCCACGCGCCGCACTACTGGTACGGCGAGGCGCCGGCGCCGCTGTTCGCGCGCGGGCTGTCCGGACTCTACGGTGCGGTGACCGGTGTCCGCCGCGACCTCTATCTCAAGGGACTGTTGCGACGCCAGCGCATCGATCGTCCCGTCGTGGTGGTCGGCAACCTGGTGGCCGGCGGCAGCGGCAAGACCCCGCTCACGATCGCGCTGGTCCAGCGCCTGCAGGCCGCCGGCTGGACGCCTGGGATCGCCAGCCGCGGCTACGGGCGCGCCGATCCGAAAACGCCGCGCTGGGTGGAATCCGGCACCGATCCGGCGGTCGGCGGCGACGAACCCGTCCTCATCGCGGCGCGCACAGGCGCGCGCGTGCGCGTGGACGGCGACCGGGTCGCCGCGGCACGGGCGCTGGTCGCCGAAGGTTGCGACGTGGTGGTCTGCGACGACGGGCTGCAGCACTACCGGCTGGCGCGCGACCTGGAGATCGAGGTGATCGACGGCCATCGTCGCTACGGCAACGGCCGCCTGCTGCCGGCCGGGCCGCTGCGCGAGCCGCCGGCGCGTGGCGAGCGCTGCGATTTCCGCGTGCTCAACGTCGGCGACGCGAGCGATCTCGCCGCCGGTTTCGGCGAGTGGCCGATGTGGTTCGAGGCCGGGTCGGCGAGGCCGATGGCCGGCGGTCGGCCGAAGCCGCTGGCGGCGTTCTCCGGCCAGCGCGTGCACGCGGTCGCCGGCATCGGCGACCCCGAGCGCTTCTTCTCGATGCTGCGCGCACAGGGCATGGCGGTGGTGCCGCACGCATTCCCCGACCATCACCGCTACGACGCCGAAGACCTGCGCTTCGGCAGCGACCTGCCGGTGCTGATGACCGAGAAGGACGCGGTGAAATGCGCGGCCCTCGCCAACGACCGCTACTTCAGCGTCGGCATCGATGCGCACCTGCCCGAGGCCTTCTGGGTCGCGCTCTTCGACCGGCTGACGACCCGGCCCGGGGGGAATGCCACGCCGTGAACGCGCAGGATTTCGTCGTCGCCATCCCGGCCCGCCATGACGCCACGCGCCTGCCGGGCAAGCCGCTGCGACTGCTGGGAGGCGAGCCGCTGGTGCTGCACGTGGCGCGGCGGGCGCTGGCGGCGGGCGCGCGCGAGGTCTGGGTCGCGGCCGACGACGACCGCATCGCGCGCGCGCTCGAGGGCAGCGGCGTGCGCGTGGCGATGACGCGGTCGAGCCACCAGTCCGGCACCGACCGCCTGGCCGAATGCGCCGACATCGCCGGCTGGAACGACGACACCATCGTCGTCAACCTGCAGGGCGACGAACCCTTCGCCCCCGCGTCCGGCATCCGCCGCGTGGCGGCCCTGCTCGCGCAGGGCGACGCCGGGATGGCGACCCTGGCCGAGCACATCACCGAACCGGCGGTGCTGTTCGACCCGAACACGGTGAAGGTGGTGGTGGCCGACACCGGACACGCGCTGTACTTCAGTCGTGCGCCGATCCCCTGGCACCGCGATGCGTTCTCGCGCGAGGGCGACATCCGCGTGCCCGGGGAATGGCTGCGGCACATCGGCATCTACGCCTACCGCGCGGGCTTCCTGCGCCGCTTCTCGGCGATGCCGCCGGGGCGGCTGGAGCGGATCGAATCGCTGGAGCAGTTGCGCGCGCTCGAGGCGGGGCTGCCGATCGCGGTGGCACTGGCGCCCGAGGCGTTCCCCCAGGGCGTGGACACGCCGGAAGACCTGGCGCGGGCCGAAGCGATCCTCGGAGGCCCGCGTGCCTGAACCGATGCGGCTGCTGGTCGTCTGCCTGGGCAACATCTGCCGCTCGCCGCTGGCGGAAGGCGTGTTGCGGCAACGCATCGACCAGGCCCGGCTCGGGCACCGCGTGGTCGTCGACTCCGCCGGCACCGGTGGCTGGCATGCCGGTGAGCCGCCAGACCGGCGCACCATCGCGAACGCGGCGGCGCACGGCGTCGACATCGCAGGGCTGCGCGCCCGCCAGCTGCGCGCGTCGGACTACCGGGATTTCCACTGGCTGCTGTGCGCGGACCGGGCCAACCTCGACGACGTGCGCGGCCGCGCCCCCGGCAACGCCACGGCCCGCAGCGCGCTGCTGCTGGAATGGGCGGGACTGGGGCAGGGCGCCGAGATCCCAGACCCCTATACCGGCGGGCCGGAGGCGTTCGAGCACGTCTGGACGCTGGTCGACCGCGCCGCGCGCGCCATCGTCGCCGGCCTGGCCGACCGGACCCGGACGATTGACGCATAATCGCTGCACATGGACGCGACCACCGCCCCCGAGTTCCCCCCAAGCGTCGAGTGGCTGAACCTGCTGGCGCCGCTGCGGATCGCGCAGCTGCGCGGCAAGGTCTGTGCGCTGGTGTTCGTCAACGCCGGCTCGGCGTGGTGCCAGCACCGGCTGTCCGACCTGGCGCGCCTGCGCGCGCGCCATGGGGAGCGGGTCAACGTGGTGGCGGTGCACGTGCCGAAGTTCGACAGCGAGCGCGACGGCCGCCGCATCGGCAAGCGGCTGAATCGCCAGCGCTACGACTTCCCGATCGGCCACGACCCCGACTGGACCCTGTGGCAGCACTACGGCATCGAAGCCTGGCCGACGGTGGTGCTGATCGACGGCGAGGGCCGGATCCGCGACCGCATCGTCGGCGACGGTCCGATCCGCGAACTCGACGCGCGCGTGAGTGCGCTGGCCGGCGAACTAGTGCCGACCCTGCCCAACGCCGATCCGATCGAGATGCGCCGCGGCGGGGAGCCGCCGCTGCCGCTGCGTTTCCCGACCGGGCTGGTCGTGTCCGGCAACTACCTGTACGTGGCCGACAGCGAGCATCACCGGGTGCTCGAGTGCGACCACGCCGGGCGCGTGCTGCGCCAGTTCGGCAGCGGCGGCCCCGGGTTCATCGACGGCCCGATGGAACTGGCCGCGTTCAACCGCCCGCACGGCATGTGCGTGTGGCGCGACGCGCTGTACATCGCCGACAGCGGCAACCACGCGGTGCGGCGCGTGGAACTGCGCAGTGGCGACATCGACACCATCTGCGGCGCCGGCCGTGCCGGCACCCCGGCCGAAGGGGCGATCCGCGATCCGCGGGCGGTCGCCCTGGACCAGCCGCGCGCGGTGGCGCTCAGCGGCAGCGCGCTGTTCATCGCCACCGCCGGCGACAACCGACTGTGGAAATACGATCTCGGCGCGCCGGGCCTGCAGCTGGTCGCGGGTTCCGGGAAGCTGGCGGTGGTCGACGGCAAGGGCCTCGGCGCGTCGTTCGCCGAACCGGTGTCGCTGGCGGCGGTGCAGCAGGTGCTGTACGTCTGCGATGCCGCCGGCTCTGCGATCCGCAGCGTCAACGTCCGTTCGGGCGCGGTTTCCACCCTGGTGGGCGTCGACCAGTGGCAGTACGGCAATGCCGACGGCGTTCGCACCGAGGCCCGCCTGCAGCAGCCGCTGGCGATCGCGCTCGATCCGGATTCGCCCCAGCTGTGGATCGCCGACAGCGGCAACGATGCCTTGCGTTGCCTGCGCCTGGGCGGCGGCGAGGTGAGCACGGCCGAGCTGCCGCAGCGCCTGCACGGCTCGGCCGGGCTGGCGGCAGGCGCGGGCGCGGTCTGGATCGCCGACACCGATGCCCACGCCGTGCTCCGGTTCGATCCGCGCACCGGGGCCCTGCGCCACGTGCCCATCGGCGAATGACCGCGGAAGCACCTGGTTCCGGCGGTTCCGCGACACCCGAGGCCGCGCCCTTCGACGGCAAGGCCTTCGCCCGCGGCCTGAGCACCGCGCCCGGCGTGTACCGGATGATCGCCGCCGACGGCAGCGTGCTCTACGTCGGCAAGGCCGGCGCGCTGAAGAAGCGCGTGGCCAGCTATTTCAGCAACGTGCCCAGGCCGGCGCGCACGGTGGCCATGCTCGCCCAAATCGCGCGCATGGAAGTCACGGTGACCCGGACCGAGGGCGAGGCTCTGCTGCTTGAGAACCAGCTGATCAAGTCCTTGCGGCCGCGCTACAACGTGCTGCTGCGCGACGACAAGAGCTATCCCTACGTGCTCGTGACCCAGGAGCCCTGGCCGCGGCTGGCGCTGCACCGCGGCCCGCGCAGCGTGCCCGGGCGCTATTTCGGCCCGTACCCGGGCGTGACCGCGGTGCGCGAGACGCTGAACATGATGCACAAGCTGTTCCGGCTGCGCAGCTGCGAGGACAGCGTGTTCCGCAACCGCTCGCGGCCCTGCCTGCAGCACCAGATCGGGCGCTGCACCGCACCCTGCGTGGGCCTGGTGCCGGCGCGCGAGTACGCCGATGCGGTGCGTCGCGCCACCCTGTTCCTCGAGGGGCGCAGCGACGAACTGGCGCGCGAGCTGGGCGAAGCGATGGAGGGCGCGAGCGAACGCCTCGACTTCGAGGAAGCCGCGCGCCTGCGCGACCTGCTCACCGGCGTGCGCTCGATGCAGGCGCGGCAGTACGTGGACGGCAGCGCCGCCGAGCTCGACGTGCTGGCCGTGGCGATGCAGGGCACCCAGGCCTGCGTGCTGCTGCTGGCGTTCCGCGACGGCCGCAACCTCGGCACCCGCGCGTTCTTCCCGAAGACCAACGGCAGCGACAATCCGGCCGAGGTGCTGGCCGCGTTCGTTTCGCAGTACTACGCCGAGCAGCCGCCGCCACGCGAGATCGTGCTCGACCGCGGCATCGAGGACATCTCGCTGCTGGAGGAGGCGTTCAGCGCCGCCGCCGGGCGCAAGGTGCAGATCCGCCACAGCGTGCGCGGAGAGCGCGCCGGCTACGTCGACCTCGCCCGCCGCAATGCCGAGCTCTCGCTGGCGACCGAACTCGGCAGCCAGGCCGCGCAGCAGGCGCGGCTCGAATCGCTGCGCACGCTGCTGGGGCTGGACGCGGCGCCGACGAGGATCGAGTGCTTCGACATCAGCCATACCATGGGCGAGGCGACCGTCGCCTCGTGCGTGGTGTTCGATGCCGAGGGCGCGGTGCGCGGCCAGTACCGGCGCTACAACATCGCCGGGATCGAGCCGGGCGACGACTACGCCGCCATGCAGCAGGCCTTGCAGCGCCGCTTTCGCCGTGCGGTCGACACCGGGGAGGCGCGTTCGCGAGCCACCGGCCCGCGCGCCGACGAACGCCCGGGCGCTGCGCGCGAGGACCAGACCGGGGACGCGCAAGCGACTTCGCCCGGTGAGGGCGCCGCCGCGCAACCGGGCGCTGCACGCGGGGGCCGGATCGACGCCGTGTTGCCCGACCTGCTGCTGATCGACGGCGGGGCGGGGCAGGTGGCGCAGGCGCGCAGCGTGCTGGCCGGGTACGGGCTCGACGATGGCCGGATCATGGTGGTGGGCGTGGCCAAGGGCGAGGAGCGGCGTGCCGGGCACGAACGGCTGCTGCTGCCCGACGGCCGCGAGCTGCGCCCGGGGATCGATTCGCCCGGGCTGCAGCTGATCCAGCAGGTGCGCGACGAGGCGCACCGGTTCGCGATCACCGGCCACCGCGGCCGCCGCCAGAAGGCGCGCAGCATCAGCCGGCTCGAGGACATCCCCGGCATCGGCCCGCGCCGCCGCGCCAGCCTGCTCAAGCATTTCGGCGGCCTCGGTGGCCTCAAGGCCGCCGGCGCCGAGGAGATCGCCAAGGTCGAAGGCGTGAGCGAGGCGCTGGCCGGGCGGATCTATGCGACCCTTCACGGATTGCAGGACGCCGCCCCCGCCGGCCCGACTCCCCCGTCGAAATGAAGTTGACCGTCCCCACCTGGCTGACCCTGCTGCGGATCCTGCTGATCCCGGTGCTGGTGGCCGTGTTCTACATGCCTTCCCAGTGGACCAACTTCGCGTCCGCCTTCGTGTTCATCCTCGCCGCGGTCACCGACTGGCTGGACGGCTGGATCGCCCGTCGCTACAACCAGTACTCCGCGTTCGGCGCCTTCCTCGACCCTGTGGCGGACAAGCTGATGGTGGCGGTGGCGCTGTTCCTGATCGTGCAGGGCCATCCGACGCCGTGGATGGCGTTCTGGGCGGCGGTGATCGTGGGCCGCGAGATCGCGGTCTCGGCGCTGCGCGAGTGGATGGCCGAACTCGGACAGCGGGCGACGGTCAAGGTGGCCGCGATCGGCAAGATCAAGACCATCGCCCAGATGGTCGCGCTGTCGTGCCTGCTGTACTCGATCAACCCGCGTTTCCCGCTGCAGCCGGGCACCGACATCTGGATGGGCGGGCTGGTGTTCCGCATCGGCGACTGGCTGCTGGGCGCCGCCGCATTGCTCACATTGTGGTCCGGCCTGGCCTACCTGCGGGCGGCCTGGCCGGTGCTGCGCGCGGCCGAGCGGACGGCTGTTGACAGTTCCAGGTCAGGCGGTAAAATGCGCGGCTCCACGCGGGAATAGCTCAGTTGGTAGAGCGCAACCTTGCCAAGGTTGAGGTCGCGAGTTCGAGTCTCGTTTCCCGCTCCAGATTCCTGCAGGCCCCGGCGATGCCGGGGTTTTGTTTATCGGCGCCGCGAGCGTGTATCGTTCCGGGGCGACCGTCACCGGCCTGGTGGCAGAGTGGTTATGCAGCGGACTGCAAATCCGCGTACGCCGGTTCAATTCCGACCCAGGCCTCCATCCGTCGCCGCCAGTGCGCGTGCTGGCGCCAAGGCCACGCCCGGATGGCGAAACTGGTAGACGCAAGGGACTTAAAATCCCTCGGCCGCAAGGCCATGTCGGTTCGATCCCGACTCCGGGCACGCCACGCATTCCAGGGAGCCCGATGAGCCGTTACTCCGCGTACATCGCCTGCGTCGTGCTTGCCGCGCTGTCGCTCGGGCTGGCCGTGCGCATGCCCGGCTGGTGGTGGGGCGTGGCGGTCTTCGGGGCGCTGGCGGCGCTGGGCACGCTCGACCTGCTGCAGCGCCGTTCGACGCTGCGCCGCAACTACCCGCTGCTCGCGCACCTGCGCTACGGACTGGAGTCGATCCGGCCCGAGATCCGCCAGTACTTCATCGAGGACAACCTGGCCGAGGTACCGTTCTCGCGCGAGAAGCGGGCGCTGGTCTACCAGCGCGCCAAGAACGAACGCGACACGGTGCCGTTCGGCAGCGAGCACGATCCCTACAGCGTCGACTACGAATGGATCAACCACTCGCTGGTGCCGGTGCACGTGGATTCGCACGACTTCCGGGTGCTGGTGGGCGGGAACGGATCGGCGCCCTACGACGCGAGCGTGTTCAACATCTCGGCGATGAGCTTCGGCTCGCTGTCGGCCAACGCGATCCGCGCCCTGAACGCCGGCGCCCGCCGCGGCGGGTTCTACCACGACACCGGCGAGGGTTCGATCTCGACCTACCACCGCGAGTACGGCGGCGATCTGGTCTGGGAGATCGGCTCGGGCTACTTCGGCTGCCGCGACGAAGCCGGCCGCTTCAGCGAGGAGCGCTTCGTGCTCAACGCGCGCGACCCGCAGGTGCGGATGATCGAACTCAAGCTCTCGCAAGGCGCCAAGCCCGGCCACGGCGGGGTGCTGCCGGCGGCCAAGGTCACGGCCGAGATCGCCGCCGCGCGCGGCGTGCTCCAGGGCGTGGACTGCGTGTCGCCGGCGGCGCATTCGGCGTTCTCAACGCCCGTGGGCCTGCTCGAATTCGTCGCCCGGCTGCGCGAACTCTCCGGCGGCAAGCCGACCGGGTTCAAGCTCGCCATCGGCCATCCCTGGGAATGGTTCAGCCTGGCCAAGGCGATGCAGCAGACCGGGGTGCTGCCGGACTTCATCGTGGTCGACGGCGCGGAAGGCGGCACCGGCGCCTCGCCGGCGGAGTTCATCAACCACGTCGGCCTGCCGATGCACGAGGCGCTGATGCTGGTGCACAACACCCTGGTGGGGCTCGGCCTGCGCGACCGGGTGCGCCTGGTCGGCGCGGGACGGATCGCGAGCGCGTTCGACATCGCGCGCACCATCGCCATGGGCGCGGACTGGTGCAACGCCGGGCGCGGATTCATGTTCGCGCTGGGCTGCATCCAGTCGCGCACCTGCCACAGCGACCATTGCCCGACCGGCGTCGCCACGCAGGATCCGAGGCGCTGGCGCAAGCTCGACGTGGAGGACAAGGCCGCGCGCGTGGCCAACTTCCACGGCAACACGCTGCGCGCATTGCGCGACCTCATCGGTGCGGCGGGGCTGGAGCATCCCTCGCAGCTTGGCCCCGAACACATCCTGCGGCGGGTGTCGCCGACCGAGGTGCGCTCGCTGTCGGCGCTCTACCGCTTCCTCGAACCCGGAGAACTGCTCGACCGGGTGCCCGAGCACGCGGTGTTCCGGACGTTCTGGCAGATGTCGAGCGCCGACACGTTCGCGCCACCCGAGCGGGTCATGGAGATGCGCCGCAGCAAGCTGCTGTGAGCGCGCTCAGGTCCCGGAGTCCGCCCCCGGCCCGTCCTCGGGATCCGTCGGCCCCGTGCGGCGCGCGACGACGGCGGTCGCGGTGACGTCGGCCGAGGTGTTGGCGACGGTCGCGAACACGTCGGGGATCGTGTCGACCGCCAGCAGCACGCCGAGCGGTTCGACCGGCAAGCCCATGGCCTGGGTGACCGGCATGTTGGTGGTCATGAAACTGACCTGGCCCGGCAGTCCCACCGAGCCCATGCTGACCACGATGCTCAGCGCCACCGCGGTCCCCAGCTGCACCGCCGTCAGGTCGGCCCCGTACATCCAGGCGATGAAGCAGGCCACCACGATGTACTGCGGCGGGCTGGCGATGCGGAACAGCGACACCGCCATCGGCAGCACCAGCGAGGTGACCGCGATCGGGTAACCCAGGCGCATGCGGGCGCTGTCGACCATCACCGGCAGCGAGGCGAGCGAGGATTGCGTGCTCGCCGCGATCGCCTGCACCGGCAGCAGCGCCCGGGCGAAGCGTGCGGGCCGCTCGCCGGCGGCGACCGCCGCCACGATGTAGAGCAGGAGCGTGATCGAGATGTACAACACGCACTGGGTGAGGATGTAGTAACCCAGCGCACTGAGCATGTCGATCCCGACCCGCGCGCACACCGCCAGCACCAGCGCGAACACCCCCAGTGGCGCCGCCCACAGCACCCAGCGCACGACCACGATCATGGTGTCGCCGAGGGTGCGCACCATCTCCAGCATGCGCGCGCGGCGCTCGGGCTCGATCCGGGTCAGGCCGAAGCCGAAGAACATCGCGAACACCACCAGCGGCAGCATCGCGCTGTTGGCCGCCGCCGCGATCGCGTTGCTGGGGATGATGTTCGCCAGCCACGCACCCACGCCGGCCGCCTCTGGCAGGTTCTCCGGCGCCTGGATCGCGGCGCGGAACGATTCGATCAGGGCCTCGTCGCGTGGCACCAGCGACAGGAAGGTCGGCGCCGCGACCGCCGCGAACGTGCCCGAGAGCGCCAGCAGCACCAGGAACACGACGATCGCGGTGCGCGCCGTGCGTCCCGACGCCGCGGCGTCGGCCGCCGAGTTGATGCCGACCACCACCAGCGCCGCGACCAGCGGGACCACGGTCATCTGCAGCGCATTGAGCCAGAGCCGGCCGATCGGCTGCACCGCGTCGGCCACCTGGGTGGCGCGCGCGGGATCGAAGGCGGCCAGCAGCAGGCCGGTCGCGGCACCGAGGAGCAGCGCGATCAGCACGCGCGCGGGAGTGGACAGGCCGGGGCGCCTGGCGGCGGCTTCGGAAGTCATGGAGGGGCGGGATTCCTGGAAGGGGCAGGGGACTGGATAGCACGAAGCGCTGCCGCGCATCGACGGGAACGGGCCGCGGAGCGTCGCGGGCGCGCCGCCGGCGTCGATGGCTGCAGCGGTCGGCGCCGGGCGGGCGGGTCACGCGGGAGCGGGATCATGGCATCGGCGATCGATCACGAGTCGAGCAGGGAACGCACGTGCTCATGGTAGTCGGCAAGCTGCCGCCGGCGCGACTCGTCGCCGCACAGCAGCAGGAACACCACGTCCAGCAGTTGCTGCAGGGCGGCCTGGTAGAGCAGCGGCTCGACGTGCGCTGCCTCGTCGTGGGCCGACACCAGCAGCGACAGGTCGGCATGCGCGCGCAGCGGGTTGGCCGTATGCCGCGTCACCGAGACGACCCTGCCGCCGCGCGAGCGGAACAGGCGCGCCAGCTGGCACAGGGTCGCGGCCTGGCCGCGCTCGGAGAACAGCAGCAGCACGTCGTCCGGCCGCGAGGTCGACACCTCGGCCGGCACCAGCACCGGATCGAAATGGTGGATCGCGAGGAACCCCAGCAACGACAGCCGGATCGCGAACGCACGCGCCATCACGCTGTCTTCGCCGGTCCCCACGACGAACACCTTGCCGGCGTCGCGCACCATGCCCGCCACGGCGTCGATCCGGTCGGGCGGATTCAGCAGCCGGGTTTCCTCCTCCGCGCGCGACTTGGCCTGCCACAGTTCGCGCGCGAGCACGCCCTGGCTGTGGTCGTCGGTGCCGCTCGCCACGGGCTCGGCGCCGTCGCCGTTGCGCGCGACCGCCTCGCCGATCGAGTACTTCAGGTCCGGATAGCCCTTGAACCCCAGCTTCTGGCTGAACTTCACCACGCTCGACTGGCTGATGCCCAGCGCGTTCGCCAGCTGTTGCGAGGAATAGTCGCGCAGCAGGTGCGCGTTCTCGAGGATGAAGTCGGCGATGCGGCGCTCGATCGCCGACATCTGGCCGCGTTCGGAACGGATGATCAGCAGCGGCTGCATGGCCGTCGCTTCAGACGCCGATCGGCTTGTAGCCGCGGATCGCCCGGATGCCGAGCCCGGGCGCCTCGGACACCGAGATCTCCGATTCGTTGAATGTCACGCCGCCGTCGACCGGGTCGAACGCGCACAACGATGGGCCGTCGAGATCGACCTTGGTGATCACGTCCGACTTGGCGATCGCCAGGTGGACCGCGGCGGCGACGCTGATGCTGGTCTCGATCATGCAGCCGATCATGCACTCCACGCCGTACAGCGCGGCGATGTCGGCGATGCGGATCGCGTTGGAGATGCCGCCGGTCTTCATCAGCTTGATGTTGATGATGTCGGCGGCGCGCTGTTCGATCAGCTCGATCACTTCCAGCGGCCCGAACACGCTCTCGTCCGCCATCACCGGGGTGTTGACCCGGTCGCTGACGTACTTGAGCCCGGCGATGTCGCGTGCGCGCACCGGCTGCTCGAGCAGTTCCAGGTGCACGCCGGCGTCTTCGAGCGCGTGCATCGCGTGCACCGCCTGCTTCGCGGTCCAGCCCTGGTTGGCGTCGAGCCGGAGCAGGGCGCGGCCCTCGACCGCGGCGTGGATCGCCTTGACCCGCTCCACGTCCAGCCCGATGTCCTTCCCGACCTTGATCTTGAGCGATTCGAAACCGCGCTCCACCGCCGAGATCGAATCCGACACCATCTTGTCGATGTGGTCGACGCTGATGGTGATGTCGGTGGTGATCACCGGTTCGCCGCCGCCGAGCATGCGGTACAGCGGCGCCTCGTACAGCTGGCCCCAGAGGTCGTAGACCGCGATCTCGACCGCGGCCTTGGCGCTGGTGTTGCGCTCGAGCGCGGTCTGCACCAGGCGCACGATGCGGTTGAGGTTGGCGACGTCCTCGCCCACCAGGCGCGGCGCGATCACCTTGCCGATGGCTTCGATCATCGAGCCGTGGGTGTCGCCGGTGATGACCGCGGTCGCCGCGGCCTCGCCGTAGCCGACGTGGCCGCTGTCGGTGTGGATCGAGACGATCAGGTCCTCGACCGTGTCCACCGTGCGCAGCGCCGTCTTGAACGGCGTCTTCAACGGCACCCGGACCATGCCGAGGCGGACTTCGGTGATCTTCATTCGGTTTCCCCCGCGGCGCGTTCGGCCGCCTTCCCTGTGCCGGTCACGGCCGGATGCGCTGGATGCTGGTGATGCGGTCGACCGTGGCCGTGGTGGCGTTGGACATCATCGGCAGCAGCGGCGTGACCACCACGCCGTTGAGCCGGTAGCGCCGCAAATCCCCGTCGTCGCCGAGCAACGACATGCCGCTGGTATCGTGGATCACGTAGGTCTCCCCGCCGACGCGCCCCAGCACCATCATCACGTGGCCCGGGATGAACACCAGGTCGCCGACCTCGGCCTCGCCCAGCAACTGCAGGCGCCGGTCGTGGCCGAGGCCTTCGAAGGGCAAACGATCCAGCCCGGGACTGACCGACTGCGCGCTGGTGTTGCGCGGCAGCAGCACGCCGAAGCTGCGGTAGATCTCGGAGACGAACCCGCTGCAGTCGCGGGCGTTGTATCGGTGTCCCCAGCCGTAGCGCTCGCCCAGGAACTTGAACGCCTGGCGGATCAGGTTGGCCTTGGTCAGCGGCAGGTAGTCGGGCGAGACGTCGGCCGAGCGCGGGATCAACGCGGGGGCGAACTCGAGGACGCCGTCCGTGCCGCGGACCGGGAGTTCGACGACGTGGCCGAAGCCGGGGTGCTGGCCGTTGAGCGGTTCGTCCGGCTGCCATTGCGCCAATGGCACGCGCACGCCCATGTCGAGCTGCACGTTCGATACGGCCGGCCGTTCGGGCGTGTACACCGTCTCCACCTTCGCCCCGGTCGCCACCAGGAAGGGAATGCGGCGGGTATAGGCGAAGATCTCCGCCTTGTCGCCGAACGCGACCTTGTCCGCCTCGATCCAGGCGGCGTAAGTCTGACTGAGCACGAACAGCCAGCGCCGGTCGCGGCTTTCGTGGACCACCGCCACCGGGGTGCCGGGGAACAGCGCGCTTTCCTGGAAGCGGTCGATGTCGCGGTCATCGGGCGAACTGAACACGTGCAGGTGGGTGGGGAAGGTGCGCAGGTCGGCGCGGCGGACCACCATGCCGTAGCGCGTCACCTGGGTCTGCGGGATGTCCTTCAGGTCGAGCGCGTCCACCAGCCTGTCGATCGCCCGGGCACTGCCTTCCTTGCCGCTCCCGTCGTACAGCGTGCGCGTGGGACGTGGCGATGCCTGCTCGATCCAGGCACGCACCTGCCCGGCCTCCAGCGTCACCGGCAACTGCTCGATGTCGTGCAGCGATGGCTCCAGGCGCTGCATCTGCGCGTTGTGCGCGGCGATGGCTTCGGCATCGAGGATCACGCGATCGGCATCACGCAGCCGCTCGATCCAGTACTTAGGGGCCAGTTGCGCCTCGACGACACCCGGGACGACCTCGCGCTCCGGACCCTGCGCCTGCGCGAGGACCTGCGCCTGCGCGAGGACAGGGGTGGCCAGTGCGGCGATCAGCATCGCCAGCAGGCCAACGGTGCCCCGGTGTCGTGCGGACGACCGCTGCCGCTCGTTCAAGACGCTCCTCCAAGGGTGATGACGCCGATCGGCGAGGAAGGAATACATCATTCAGAATACTACCGTGTCAAGAATAATTTATTGACGTTGCCTTGCGGTCATGTTACACAGCCGGAAACACCTATTTGCCGGTGGCTGCGCGCCGTGGGGACCGACATCCGACCGAAACCTGCAACGACGCCCGACCGGGCGCCTTGCCCGGTGCGCGCGCCACGACGCCCGGCGCGGTGGAACCCGGGCATCTGGCTGGTGGCGATGGCGATGGGCCTGATCGGTCCCGCGGCCGGGCAGGGAGCCGCTGCGGGCGGGCAGAGCCCACCTGCGCTGGCCCAGGCGATCGAACTGATCGACGATGGCCGGTTCGCCGAAGCACATGCGCTGATCGATGCCGCGCAGGCCACGCTGCCCGCCGAACCGGGGCCAAGCCGGTCGCTCGAATTCCAGCGCGAGCGCATGCGCCGCATTCTCCTGGATTTCAGCCTCGACGACGCGCAGGCCCGGGCTGCGGTGCGTCGCCAGGTCCCCGACCTGCGCGACGACGAGTTCGACCGCTGGCGCCGCGCCGGCCTGCTCGAGTCGCGACTCATCGATGGCGAACTGCGCTACTTCAGCCGCGCGCCCCATAACCTGTTCCGGCTGAGCGCGGAGGCCAGGGACCGTCGCGCCGACCCGCAGCCGTTCCGCGACAGTCCGCTGGAACAGCGCCAGCATCCGCACCACGCCGAAGTGCGGGCCCAGGCCATCGCGCAGTCGCGCCGCGGCGTCGCACCACGTCGCGTGCGCGTCACCCAGTCGCTGACCGTCGATGCCGATGCGGTGCCGGCCGGCGAAACCATCCGCGCCTGGATTCCCTATCCCCGCGCGATCCCGGGCCAGCAGGAAGACCTGCGCCTGCTGTCCACCAGGCCCACGACCCATGAGCTGGCGCCGGAATCGGCGATGCAGCGCACCGCCTACTTCGAGCAGCCCGCGCGCGCCGGCGAGCCCACCCGGTTCTCGGTCAGCTACGAACTCACCGTGTACGGGCAGTACGTGGTGGTCGACGCGGAGAAGGTGGTGCCGGTCGAGCCGAGTGCCGAACTCGCGCCATACCTGGCCGAGCGTGCGCCGCACGTGGTGTTCAGCGATGCGATGCGGCTGTTCTCCGCCCAGGTCGTGGGCGACGAAACCAACCCCTATCGGATCGCACGAAAACTGTTCGATGCCGTCGACCGCATTCCCTGGGCGGGTGCGCTCGAGTACTCGACCATCACCAATATCGGCGAGCATGCGCTGAAAGCCGGCCACGCCGATTGCGGCCAGCAGACCCTGCTGCTGATCACGCTGCTGCGGCTCAACGGCATCCCCGCGCGCTGGCAGTCGGGCTGGATCTTCTCCGACGCCGACTACGACAACATGCACGACTGGGGCTGGCTGTACCTGGCGCCCTACGGCTGGCTGCCGATGGACGTCACCTTCGGCCGACTGGCCGGCGACGATCCGGACCTCGCCGGTTTCTACCTCGGCGGCTTCGACGCCTACCGCATCGCCTTCAACGACGACTACGGCCGCGACTTCGTCCCGGCCAAGACCCATTTCCGCTCGGAGACGGTCGACCTCCAGCGCGGAGAAGCCGAGTGGGACGGCGGGAACCTCTACTTCGACCAGTGGGACTACGACTTCGACTGGGAACTGCTGCCGCTGCCGGCGGCAACCCGCACCTGAGCCACGCCAACCACCGCCATCGTTTTTCTTCGGGGAGAAACCGCAATGAAGGCCAGCCATACGACGACGTTCCGCCGCGCCGCGCTGTGCATCGCACTGGGCGCATGCATCGCCGCCACCACGCCAGCGGTATTCGCGCAGAGCGTCACCGGCGCGGTGGCCGGCCGCGCCAGCGCGGGCGACCAGATCACGGTCACGAACGCCAATACCGGCCTGACCCGCTCGGTGGCTGTGGGCACAGACGGTGTCTATCGCCTGAGCCAGCTGCCGGTCGGCGACTACACGCTCACGGTGACGCGCGACGGACAGCCCGTCGGCGAGCCGATCGCGCTCAACATCGGATTGGGTGGAACCACCAATATCAACCTCGGCGGCGACGGCGCGCTGGTCAACCTGGACGCAGTCCAGGTTGTCGGTTCGCGGGTGATCAACCGGGTCGACGTGTACTCGACCGAATCGGCGACCAACATCAGGCGCGAAGAGATCGCGCGCCTGCCGGTCAGCCAGGACCTGGCCTCCGTCGCGCTGCTGGCGCCGGGCGTGGTGTCCTCGGGTGCGACGTTCGGCGGACTCACGTTCGGTGGCTCCTCTGTCGCCGAGAACGTCGTCTACATCAACGGCCTGAACGTGACCGACCCCTACCGGCGCCAGGGCTTCTCGTCCGTGCCGTTCGCGTTCTACGACGAGTTCCAGATCAAGACCGGGGGCTATTCCGCGGAGTTCGGGCGCAGCACTGGTGGTGTCATCAACGCGGTTACCCGCTCCGGCGGCAACGAGTTCAAGAGCGGAATGGAAGTCACCATGGAACCGTCCGCCTGGACCTGGGCAAGGCAGGACCGCTTCCACGAGGACGGGACCATCGACGAGCGCGACCGCCGCAGCCGCGATGAAAGCCCGCTGTACAAGGCGAACGTGTGGGCCTCCGGCCCGATCGTGAAGGACAAGCTGTTCTTCTTCGCGATGTACGAGCGGATCGACAGCAAGCCGAGGGACATCGACACCACCGAAGCCTGGTACACGGACAGCAGCAACGACTTCTGGGGCGCCAAGCTCGACTGGCGGATCAACGACAACCACCTGCTGGAACTCCTGGCGTTCTCCGACAAGACCGATTCGGCGACCAGCGCTTACGCATACGACTGGGACGGGACCGGGCTGGGCGACAAGACCGGAGAGAGCTATTCCGGATCGGGCGGCGACAACTGGTCGGTCACCTATACCGGTCATCTCACCGACAACTTCGTCGCCAAGGCCATGTACGGCATCAACGAGCGCAGTGCCACCGGCGGCAGCCCCTGGGACGGAGACTGCAGTATCGTCGGACGCGCCAGCACCTATACCGAGCTGTTCGGCCCGGCGACGATGCAGGAAGGGTGCCATCCCTCGAACAGCAGCATCAACAGTCGCTTCGACGAACGCGAGGCGGCACGGCTCGACTTCGAGTGGACGCTCGGCGACCACCTGCTGCGTTTCGGCGTCGACCAGGAGACGATGGATTCGAACAGCTCGCGGATCTATCCCGGCGACGGGGTCAGCTACACCGTCATCGGCATCGCCGCCGACGAGGACGACCGCGAACTGCCCAATGGCGCGAGTATCCCGGACGGCGTGACGGCCTACGTCGACGCCCGGCGCTACATCACCGGCGCGCCGGTCAGCACCGAGGCGCAGGCGATCTACATCGAGGACACCTGGAGCGTCACCCCGAGCCTGCTGCTGAACCTCGGCGTCCGCGCCGACAAGTTCCACAACAAGCTCGCATCGGGCGCGACCTTCGCCCGGGCCAACTTCTCGGACATGATCGCGCCACGCGTCGGTTTCAGCTGGGACATGAAGCAGGACGGCACCACCAAGCTGTTCGGCAACGCAGGCCGCTACTACATCCCGCTGACCAACAAGCTCACGGACTACTTCGGCGGCGGCACCACCGACGAGCACGCCTATTACGTCCTCGACGGATGGGACCAGCGCGCCGATCCGATCACCGGCCTGCCATACCTGTTCCCGGCGATCGGCGAGCAGCTCGGCCCGGTCAACACCGACGGCAACGTCCCCGCCCCCGACGACGTCCGTACGGCCGTCGCCCGCGACCTCAAGCAGGTGTACCAGGACGAGTACATCCTCGGCTTCCAGCAGGCCATCAGCAGTACCTGGTCGTGGGGCGTGAACGCGACCTACCGCGAGGTGAGCCGGGCGGTGGAGGACGCACGCATCAACCACGTGGAAGGCTGCCCCTGGTATTCGGGCGATTGGCCGATCATCAATCCCGGCGAGACCAATACGCTGTGGTGCCCGACCACCGAGGACTGGGTCACGTTCGACAGCTCGCAGGACGGTTACATCACTCTCGGCAGCGACATCGTCATGGGCTACAAGAAACCCAAGCGCACCTACAAGGCGGTGGAGTTCCAGCTCGACCGCGCCTGGGACGGCAAATGGGCGCTCAATGCCAGCTACCTGTGGTCCAAGTCCGAGGGCAACATCGAAGGCCCGGTGAACTCGGACACCGGGTACGCGGACACCAACCTGGTGCAGTACTACGACCATCCGGCCGTCAACGAGCGCTACGGCGTGCTGTTCAACGATTTCCGGCACCAGATCAAGCTGCGCGGCAGCTATCAGCTCAACGAGATGTGGAGCTTCGGCGCGACGGTATCGGCACGCTCCGGCGGGCCGATCACGGCGTTCGGCGTGCGTTGGCCCGACGACAACCGCAGCGCGGGCGGCCCGGGCGAGTTCAGCGGCGGCGGCTCCGGCTGGTTGTGCGTCTCGGGCTGCAGCGACTGGACCACGCGCGAACTGGTATACACCGAGCGCGGCGCGTTCGGGCGGATGCCGTGGGTGTACAACGTGGGCGCCAACGTCACCTGGACATTGCCGGTGGACGATGTCGACCTGAAGGCGCGGCTGTCGGTCTACAACCTCCTCAACAGACAGACCGTGATCAACGTGCACTCGCGTTACGAGAGCACTCCCGGCAACCAGATGCCCTATTTCGGCGAGGGCACGGTGTGGCAGGCACCGCGCCACATGCAGCTCGTCGTGACCTGGAACTTCTGAACACACGGCGCCTCCCCGCCTTGACGGCCACCGCACGGTGGCCGTCCTTTTGCCTGCGCCTCGGGTACTCCGGGCGCCGTGAGCAGCGGACGCGGGCAGCGGAAACCGGCAACCGCAAATTGACAGTTTTCCCGGACGCATGTTAAGCAGCAGGGAAGGGGGACATCAGCGGCACACGCAGGGGGCAACCGTGACGGACACGCTTCCGCGGCCGCATCGACGAACACTTCGGGGAAATCACATGGCAGCAGTCCGCACGCGTCACCTTCCGGCACCTGGATCGGTACTGGCGATCGCCATCGCGATGGCATTGGCAGGGACCGCCGCGGCACAGGAAGCTCCGGCCGCGGAGCCGCAGGGAAGCGAGGCGACACGTACGCTCGACCGCATCAGCGTGACCGGCTCGCGCATCAAGCGCACGGACATCGAGACCGCCCTCCCGGTCACGGTCATCCAGAAGGAGGAGATCGAGGCGCAGGGCATCTCGTCGGCTGAGCAACTGCTGATGTACATGAACGTCGCCGGCAACGGCGCCGACAACCTTTCCGCCAACGCCGGCATCGCCCCTCCCGACCTGCGCGGCAACAACGGCGTGTCCGGCGCGAACCTGCGCGGGCAGGGTGCCGACGCCACCCTCGTGCTGCTCAACGGCCGTCGCGTAGCCACCCACGGCCTGCGCGGCACCGCGGTCGACCTGAACTCGATCCCGTTCTCGGCCATCGACCGGGTCGAGATCCTGCGCGACGGCGCATCCGCCGTCTACGGCACCGACGCGATCGGCGGCGTCATCAACTTCATCACCCGCGCGGACTACCAGGGAGCACAGGCTTCGGCCTTCGTGGATCTCACCGAGGACGGCGGCGGCAACATCTACCGCACCGACTTCCTGATCGGCGGCGGTGATCTGGACAACGACCGCTGGAACGCCTTCGCCAGCATCAGCGCCAAGAAGAACGACATCCTGCGCGGCAATGCCCGCGACTTCTCCAACGCCTTCCAGCCCGAGCGCGGACTGTCCCCCGACACGCGCGGCGCGCCGTTCGCCACGGTGTTCAACCAGCCCGGCTCGATGACCGCGGGCGGGCTGGTCGATCCCCTGGACGGGCAGGTCGTATCCAACGTCAACGTCCTCGACCTCCCGGGTGCGCAGGGTTGCGCGGCGGGCGGCGACATGATGGGACCGTTCGACCACGTGTTGTGGAACTACGGCGAATCCAACCGCTACGGCTGCGCCTGGGACTATCCCGCCGCGGCCGTGATCCTGCAGCCGCTCGAAACCCTGCAGGGTATCGGCCGGGCCACGTTCCGCATCAGCGACACGCACCAGGCCTACGTGGAGTTCATGGGATCGCGGACGACGGCGAACAGGATCTTCGAACCGAACCAGATCACGTCCTCGACCCTGGCGACGGCGACCTTCAATCCGTCGACCTGGTATCCGTCGACGGGCGAATCCTACGACCTGGTCTACGACGCGCTGGCCGACTATTTCGGCGAGGACCAGCTCACCTACGGCGCGCCCATCGCCTATCGCTGGCGCTGCCTCGCGTGCGGGCCGCGCGAGATCGAGACCACGACGAAGGCCTACCGCTTCCTGGTCGGGCTCGACGGGATGATCGGCAGCTGGGATTACACCCTCGGCCTCTCACGCGCATCGAGCGAGTCCGAGTCCCGGCTGGGAACCGGCTACCACTACGTCGAAGGCCTGCAGTACGCATTCGGCAGCGGACTGCTCAACCCCTTCCTGATGCCGGGCCAGGAGCAGAGTGCCGCAGCCATGGCGGCGCTGGATGCGGCCTCGGCCGAAGGCGTCGTGCTGTACGGCGGCGAGTCGATCGTCACCACGTTCGATGCCGCGTTCTCGGGCAGCATCGGCAGCCTGCCGGGCGGCGACCTGCAGGTGGCGGTGGGCGTGGACCTGCGCCGCGAGGAGTTCGAATTCAACGGCGATCGCCGTGCCGCGGCCGATCGTCCGGCGATCTTCAATGCGCCGTTCGACGATGCCAACGCGCTGCCGTCGGTGAGCCGCGACGTCAAGGCGGTCTTCACCGAGATCCACCTGCCGTTCTTCGAGAGCCTGGAAGTCACCCTGGCGGGACGCTACGACCACTACACGGGCTTCGGCGGCACCGCCAATCCGAAGGTCTCGTTCAAGTGGCAACCGCTCGACGCGCTGGCATTCCGCGGCGCCTACAGCACCGGCTTCAAGGTGCCCGAGTTCTCGAAGCTCTTCAGCGGCGCGACCGAAAGCCAGTACCCCGGCGCCGACCTCGCCGATCCGGCCACCTGCCCGGGCGGGCTCGCCGACGAGACCATCCCGGGCTGCGAAGTCATCCGCCCCGACCAGCTCACCGGCGGCAAGGCCGATCTCAAGCCGGAGACCTCGCACCAGAGGAGCCTCGGCGTGGTCATCGCGCCCGTCGACTGGTTCAACATGAGCCTGGACTGGTGGTCGATCGAACGCGAAAACACCATCCGGGTCCCGCCCGTGGATTGGCTGGTCGACTACTACGAGGTGTTCCAGGACAACTGGATCCGCGATGCCAGCGGCGAGGTGGTGCTGATCGACCGCCGCTTCGTGAATACGGGCGGCACGCTGATGGAGGGCGTCGAAATCGACGTGAACCTGCAGGGCGAGCTGGCCGGCGGCAACTGGCGGCTCAACCTCAATGGCAGCTACATCGACAGCTTCCAGACCAAGGAACTGGAGACCTTCGATTACTCGGACAACCTCGTCGGCGAGTACGTGCGCTACTACAACCTGCCGATCAAATGGAAGCACACGCTCGGCTTCATCTGGTCGAAGGGCGACTGGTCGCACAGCCTGACCCAGATCTTCCGCGACGGCTACGAGGACGAGGTGCCCAACAGCGTGACGGCCGGCACCTGGATCCCGCCGCAGTGGGAATCGGACGTCGACAGCTACATCACCTACAACTACAGCGTCAGCTTCCGCGGGTTCGAGAACCTCGGGCTGACACTCGGCGTCAAGAACCTGCTGGACGAGGATCCGCCGTTCACCGCGCACAAGAACGACTACGCGAGCGGTGCCGGCTGGGAACCGCGTATCGCCGATCCGCGCGGCCGTGCCTACACGCTGCTGGTGGATTACAGGTTCTGGTGATGCGGACGAAAAGGGCGGGGTGCATGCCGATCCGGAACGGATCGCGTGCAGCGGGCTTTCTTTGCGGACTCGTCGCGCTGGCTTCCGGCTTCGCGAGCGCGCCGTCGACGGCGTCCGGCCCCGCCCCGATCGATGCGACGGCGTTCGACACGGCGTTCGACGACGCCTTCGAACGCTACCGCCCGCCGGGCCTCGCCGTCGGCATCGTCGTCGACGGCGAGGTGGTGTTCTCCCGTACCCGCGGCGAACTCGTCGCCGGGGGAGGGGAGGGCATCGACGGCGATACCCTGTTCAAGATCGCGTCCAACAGCAAGGCGATGACGACCGCCCTGCTTGCGCGCCTGGTCGACCAGGGGCGGCTGGACTGGTCCGATCCGGTGGTGAAGCACCTGCCGGACTTCCGCATGCACGACGACTGGGTGACGCGCGAGATCCAGGTGCGCGACCTGCTGATCCACAACAGCGGCCTCGGCGCCGGGGCAGGGGACCTGATGCTGTGGCCCGAACCCAACCTGTTCACGCGCGAGGACGTGATCCGCGGCCTGCGCCACCTCCGGCCCGTCTACAGCTTCCGGTCGCGCTATGCCTACGACAACACGCTCTACATCGTCGCAGGCGAGGTGGCCGCCGCCGCGGGTGGCGCGCCGTACGACGTGCTGGTGCGGCGCGAACTGTTCGGGCCGCTCGGCATGGACCGCTGCCAGGTCGGCGAATGGCGCCGGGACGCGGTCGGCAACATCGCGCAGCCGCACATGCGCGGCGAAGGCGGCGAACCGGTCGCGATCCGCGAGGACGGGGAAGTCGTTGCCGACGTGCCGATGATGGCGGCCGGGGGCATCCGCTGCAGCCTCGGCGACATGCTGGCGTGGACGCGGATGTGGCTGCAACCCGGGCGTTTCGGCCTCGATGCGGAAGGCAGGCCCTGGCTGTCGGCCCGCCAGCGCGAGGAGATGTGGAAGACACACATGCCGATGCCGCTGTCGCAACGCATGCGTGACTGGGACGACAGCCATTTTTCCGCCTACGGCTACGGCTGGCGCCTCACCGATGTCGACGGCACCTGGAAGGTGTCGCACACCGGCACGCTCTCGGGCATGTACTCGGCGCTCACGCTGCTGCCGCAACTGGATGCCGGGTTCGTGATCCTGGTCAACGGCAATGCGGACGAACTGCGTACCGTGCTCACCCAGGTGCTGGTCAAGCGCTTCACCCGGCCGGGCGATGCCTCCCTCACCGTGGCCCATTACGCCGCACTGCTGGCGGCGGAACGCGAATCGCGCCCGCAGGATGCGTCGCGCGTTGCCGCGCGGACACGCCGCGCGGCAACCCCTGCGGAAGTCGCGACATTCGCAGGCCGCTATCTCGACCCATGGTTCGGCGAGGTTTCGATCTGCGCGGAAGGAGAGGGCGTGGCATTCCGGTCCGCCAGGTCGCCGAAGCTGAGCGGCGCGGTCATGCGCAGCGATACGCGGCTGCTGGTCGACTGGTACGACCCGGATGTCGACGCCGAAGCCTGGCTCGCGTTCGAGTCGCACACCGCCGGCCCCGACCGGCTGACGATGGCGAAGGTGGATCCCGATGCCGATTTCAGCTACGACTACGAAGACCTCGCCTTCGAACGGATCGGCGACTGTGCAACCCCGTGACCTGCGACTGGCGGGAATCGCGCTGGCGACGCTGCTCTGCGTCGCCTGCGCGTCCTCGACGCCCCCGACTGCCACGGATACGACGGCTGACCTGGCGACACCCGGGTCCGTGGGCATGGTCGACATCCGCGAACTGGTGCCGGACATCGACGCCGACATCCGCTACGCCGGCGACGACAACTTCACCGGTACGCGCGTGGATGGCTACGACGCGGCGAAGTGCTACCTGCTGCGTCCCGCGGCCGAGGCCCTGGCCAGGCTGGAACGCGAGCTCCGACCGCAGGGACTGCGGCTGCGCATCTTCGATTGCTACCGCCCGGAACGCGCGGTGCGCCAGTTCGTGCGCTGGGCCGCCGATCCGCGCGACCAGCGCACCAAGGCGGCCTACTATCCGGCGCTGGAGAAGGGGAGCCTGGTGCCCGGCTACATCGCCGATCGATCCGGCCACAGCAAGGGGGCGACGATCGACCTCACGCTGCTGCGCTGCGAGGACGCGTCGCCGGCGCGCTGCGAGGCGCTCGACATGGGTACGCCCTTCGATTTCTTCGATCCGCGCGCGAACACCGACCATCCGCATCTGGACGACGCGCAGCGGGCCAACCGCACACGGCTGCGCGACGCCATGGCCCGCCATGGTTTCGAGAACTATCCGATGGAATGGTGGCACTACACCTTCCGGCTGCAACCGCCGCCGGACACCTTCCACGACGTGCCGATCCGCTGAAGCGGATCGCGCGTCAGCCGATCTTCTTGAAGGTGTTGGTGTTGCCGAGCTTCTCGATCTTGCCGCCGGCCTTGCGGAAGGCTGCGAGATGGTCTTCGAGCTGCTCACGGGTGAGGTTGGCGGACTGCTTGCTGCCGGACTTGCCGGACTTGCGGAGGACGGTGTTGTTGCTCTTGGGCGGCATTGGACTTCATGCGTAACGGATAACCGGTGCAGCATAGCGGCCGTGCCGTAAGAAAACGTCAATTCCGCCAGTTCAGCGGCCTGGAAGCCCGTGGTTCGCGAATCCAGGGCACGCCACTCGACCTCGCCCGTGGATGAGAAAGCGCGCCGCTGGGCGGCCTGTCTGTGGACGAGCGGGGCGTCGCCCACGCAACGGCCTGCGGTCGGGGAACCAGCGATCCGGCCTCAGTCGCCGGCCGCCGCCCAGCGCAGCGCTCCACGACTGTCGACCAGTCGCGCCGTCCCCGAGCCCGACAGCGCCTCGAGCGCGCTTCGGCGCAACGCGGGCAAGCCGGCGACCGCGTCGCGCACGATCGCAACCTCGAATTCGCGCGCATTGGCATCGGCGGCGGTGGCGAGGATGCAGCTCTCCAGCGCCATTCCGGTCAGCAGCAGGCGGCGAACGCCGAGCTTCCCGAGCAGCACCGGCAAGGGCGTGGCCAGGAACGCGGAATGCTTGGGCTTGAGGATGAAATAGTCCCGCGGATCCGGCGCCAGCAGCTCCGCGATCTCCCGCGGTGCGCCCTCGCCATGGGCCGCAAGCGCCACCAGTTCACGGAAGTCCGACCGCCACCGGGCGAAATTGTCGTTGGCGAACACAACGGGCCAGTCGCGCCCATGGAAGCGCTCGCGCAGGACCTTGATCCTGCGCGCGGCCGCGATCGCCGAGGGCGCCATGCGATCCGCGTCCGGGAAGTCCAGCAGGTTCACCATGTCGACGATCAGGAGCGCGACAGGCGCGTGCGGCCGGGCCATGGTCAGTCCGGCCGTTTCGCCGGAATGAATGGAGACACGGGATCACTGGCCGGAAAGGTTTCCTCCAGGGCTTCGTCCTGGTTCTCGTTCTCCTTGTCCTTGCGCTCGGCCCGGTCCCTGGTCGACTCCGGTTTGCATGATGGCGGATCGGGTTTTTCCGGTGGATCCTTGCGATCGCGGTTCATGGCGTTTCTCCACCACAGAAGGGGAATCAAGGGATAGCGCAGGGGGCGTAGCGCTGGTGTGACCTTCCAGAGCCATCCTTTATTTCGCATAATGTATATTATGTTATATTGGTGTCTTGGTCGGTCGCCCCTTGGCAACGCCCGGCTAGACACATCGGCCATCTGGAGCCTCGCGTGTCTGCCGCCGAAAACTTTCCGCCGCCGCCGCGGACTACGACTACTGCGGGCCGAAGTCGTTGTGCGCGGACAACCCCACGTTCCGTTCTCGGCACATCATCTAAGGCCCGACGGCTCGGCGAGAATCCATCCGAGCCTCAAGCCCCCCGGTGTCCACGCTCGTGGCGCGGCCGGACACACCTTTTGGCCTGGTCAACTCGTGTCAGGTACGAAGAGCCTTGCTCACGTCATGGCCTTGGCCGGCTCAAGAGCAGTCTCGCCTGCGTGCCCCAGCCGCCGATGAAGATGTCATCCACACCGTCGCCATCCAGATCGCCGACAGCCATGCCCCAGCTTCTGCCAACGGTCTCCTCTGGAATGACTGCGGGCGTGACGTCGGAAAAGCGGCCATTGCCGTCGTTGGCATAGGCGCGGACCTGCAACGGCACGAAACCCGGGACCTGGATGGGTCCGACAATGATGTCCGGCGCGGCGTCATGGTTGAAATCCACGATCGTGCCGCCCCAGGTCGAGAACGTGTTGAAGGGTATCCGGTCCACGGTCTCATCGATGAAGCGGCCCTGGCCGTCATTGATCAGCAGGCGCACCTGAGGATCCTTGTCCCAGTCCTGGTTGTTGCTGGTCAGGTTGAGCATGAGAATGTCCGGGAATCCGCTCCCGTTGGCATCGAACACGTGCATCTGCCGTGTTTCGAAAGGCGCAATGAGGTCCAGCCGCTCTGAAGCATCCGAAAACCTGCCTCGACCATCGTTGAGCAGAAGCCTGCTCGGCGGAGTCTCGTTGGCTACCAGCATGTCCAGGTCGTCGTCACCGTCCAGGTCCACGAGAACGATGTCCTGGGTGTCGTCCTCTACGGCCGGAAGATGTGTCGCGGTTGCGTCGATGAAATGCCCCGGCTGCTCCGGATCGTTGAGCCAGAGGAAATTCTGTCCAGACTCGGATCCAGAATTGCCTATCACGATGTCGGGGAAGCCGTCACCGTTCACGTCGCCGACCGCCAACCCGTTGCCCTCGCTCAGCGCCGGGAGGCGATCGGTGACTTCAGAGAATTCGCCGCCGCGACCTCCCAGGAAGAACTGGTGCGACCTGTCGTCTTCGGCCACGAAGATCAGGTCCGGGTATCCGTCGGCGTTGAAATCGGCGCTGAGCACGTGCTCGGTGTCGTACTCGGCGATTCCGAGCGCACCGCGCTTCCACGTCAGCCGCCCCGCGCCGTCGTTGAGATAGAGGCGGTTCTCGCCGTGTTCGACCGCCAGCACCACATCCAGGTCACCGTCGCCATCTACGTCCACGAAGATGGCGTCCAGCGCGTGGAGATCGGGGGCGGCGGGCACGTGGGTATCGGTGACATCTCGATACACCGTCGCGTCCCCCCTCGGCTGGGACTCGACTGCAGATATCGGAAGTGTTGCCCCCACCATGAGAGGTGCCACGAGGGCGGGCAAATGCAGTAGCTTCTGGCTTCGGCTCATGACGTGCTCAAATGTTCCTTCGACACTTTCCACCGGTCACCAACAGCGTACTCCACGCGTGCCCCGCCGCCCTGAAGCCGCACTCTCGTCAACTTGCGGCTCCCCGTGTCTGCTGCCTGTCAGGGCCAAAAAGGTCGACGACTCGGCCCCGACCCTCGATAACGGTCCCTGGCTACCGGCTCCGTTGACCTCCTCTACCGGTCAGGAGCAGACATAATCCAGCAACAGGGCGGTCAACGATTCGCCTCGGAGGGCCCACGTGAGAGTCATCCTCATTGGCAGTTCCGGCCGCATCGGTCGTGCAGTATTCAGCGCGCTGACGCGCGACCACTCTGTTCTCGGGATCGACCATAGCCCGTTCGCCACCACCCGCATTGTCGGCGATTTCACCGACCCGGCAGTGGTCAGCCGCGCAATGGACGGCGCGGAAGCGGTGATCCTCACCGCCGCTCTCCATGCCCCTCACGTCGGCATCGTGTCGGACGCCGAGTTCGAGCGAATCAACGTAGAGGGCACCGCGCGCCTGATCGATGCGACGCGCGCAAGCGGCGTGCGCCGCATCGTCTTCACCAGCACGACAGCGCTTTATGGGCGCGCGATCGTGAAAGGACGTTGCACCTGGGTGGATGAGGACACCCCACCTCAGCCCGAAAGCATCTACCACCGGACCAAGCTTGCGGCCGAGAACCTGCTCGAGGACGCCGCGACAGGCGGCCTGGCCGTGCGCATCCTCCGCATGTCGCGTTGTTTTCCCCAGACCGCCGACGTCATGGCCGCCTATCGGTTGCATCGGGGCATCGATGCCCGGGACGTGGCTGACGCGCATCGTCTGGCCCTCGAGAATGACGGCGACGCGTTCGAGCGCTACGTTGTGTCGGGCAGCACGCCGTTCGAGCCAGGGGACTGCGATGCACTCGCGACTGACCCTGCCGCCGTCATCGAGCAACGCGTACCGGCCCTGGCGGGCCTCTTCCGCACTCGGGGCTGGCACCTGCCCAGTGCCATCGACAGGGTCTACGCTCCGCGATTGGCCGAGCGCCGGCTCGTTTGGAAGGCCACATACGGCTTCGAGGAGGTGGTGGCGCAGCTGGACCGCCGAAGCCTTGAGGTCTTGCCTGTCGGGGCGGACGTTGCTGAGCGTGCGGAATGACAGGAGTCTCCAAGCTTGGCGCGAGAGCGTCGTGTGAACGGCTGTGGCGCTGATCAGCTTGCTTCGATCTGCGTCGACAACTGCTGCGACCAAGTACCTGTTGTCAATCCACGCAGCAGCGTGAGCACGCGTATGCGAACAGCGGGATTCTCACGCCTTAAGGAGAGCGGTTCTGACCGCGCATGATTTCTGCTACGTACCGCCGGGCGCCCCCCTTCGACCTGCATCCGACCCAGTACGACCAGCTTTCCGAGGATCCTCGGCAGGCGCTTCGTTCAGGAGCATCTCGCGATGAAGTGTGCCAGTGCGCCATGCGGCGATGGCGGAAACGGGATCAATGCCGGCACATAGGCCACGGCGCGCACCTGATCCACCGTGTCCTTTGGCCAAGGCCGCGCCTTGAGCTGCGCGGCGACTGTCACCTGCGTTTCGTGCCCCGCCCTCCCCCGCCGTCGCTTCGATGGCCTGCTGCGCCGGAGCGCCCGCTTTTGGATCTGGAACCCCGGGCGAAGCCAGCATGGCCGCGCGCCTCCTCGGCGGCGCGCCCGGCGTTGAATGCGACCAGCGAACCGCCGATCGGCTCCGCGATCAGCTGCAGCAACCGCGTGAGACCAGCCATGCCCTGCGCCGGAACGGGCGCGAGCACTGACGATCCAGCGCCATGCTCGGGCGGCAGACGCCGTCGAGCTCGGGATCGCGCACTCCATGCAAACCGCTTTCGAGACAGCACATCCATACAAATCACCACATAGAACCGCAATCGGTTTTCGCCAGGGCTGGTAGACACTGGATGCAACGTCTGTGACTGGCATGTTTGCACCCCACCAATGACCACGATCAGTCCCGCCGCATGATCGCCAAAACCGGCGCCTACGCCTCACTGCGCCCGCAGGTCGGTGTCCCCGTTGCAGAAGAACCCATGAGAATGTCGAACCCGTGTGGGCACGGATCCGACGGGGCCCCAGCATTCACTGGATATGCCGGATGAGCGAGACTGCCACCGCGTCCGAGCCCGCGCCCAAGAAGCGCACGGAGTGGAACGCGGTCGCCGCCGTGATCGCGGCGCTGATCGGCCTGCTCGCGCTGGGCGTGTCGGGTTACACGGCCATGCTGCAGCGCGAGCAGGTGCGCGCCGAGGTCTGGCCGTACCTGCAGCCTGCGATCACGATCGACCAGGGCGGCCTGGCGATCAGCATCGAAAACAAGGGCGTCGGGCCGGCACTGGTGGACGGCCTGCGTGTCTACGTCGACGGACAACCGCAGCGCAGCTGGCCCGACATCTTCGATGCGCTGGGCCTGTCCGATCTGAGGAATACGCGAGCATCCAAGGTCAACGGCGTCGTCATTGCCCCGGGGGAGACCATCCGGCAGATCGGACTCGACAATGCGGCGGATTTCCAGCGCTTGCTCGGCCAGTACCCGCGGATGGCGCTGGCGCTTTGCTACTGCTCCACACTGGACGATTGCTGGCTCCAGGACCAGCGCGAGCGCCGGCCGGAGCGGCGTCGCACGCAGGTCCATGCATGTCCCGCACGGGGCCCGGACGAGTTCATCGACAACGAACGGGTAACGTCGGGGACGGCGGGAGACGGATGAAGCCGCACGGCCGCTCGCGTCCGTCGTGTCAGGGAAGCTGGAGGTCCCTGATCTGCCGGCGGGAGGTGATGTCCAGCTTGTGGAAGATGCTGCGCAGGTGGGCTTCGATCGTACGAGGGCTCAGGAACAGCTGGGTGCCCACTTCCCGGTTCGTCGCCCCCGTGGCGACCAACCGTGCGATATGCAGCTCCTGGGCGGTGAGCGCGTCGGTCGGCTGGGCGCTACGTTTGCGCGCGCTCTCCCCGGTGGCCCGCAGCTCGCAGGCGGCACGTTCGGCGAAGGCCTCCGTCCCCATGTCCGAGAACAGCTTGTGGGCGGTCCGGAGCTGCTCGCGGGCATCCTGACGACGACCTTCCCGGCGCAGCCACTCGCCGTAAACGAGGTGGGCGCGGCCGAGATGGGTAGCCATGCGGCAGTTTCCGAGATGCTCGATCGCCTCGCGGTAGTGGTCTTCTGCGCCCGGCCCAGTGGTGGTCAGCGCCCGCGAGCGCGCCGCCACCCCGAGCGCCCAGTGGGTGCCGCTGGCGCTGGCTCGCGAGGTCAACCGGTCCAGAGCGGCAGCCGCGCGCTCCGGTTGGCCTGCGCGGACGGCCGCCTCGATCAACTCGGGCAGCGCAATGTTGCTATGCGCCAGCTCTTCGGACTCGGACAGCGGCGCAACGGCAGCCAGGGCGCTGCCATAGTTGCCCAGCCCGTTGTGCAGGCAGGCGAGCGAAGTTTCGGCGCTGCTGACGGTGAGGCCCTCACCCCGCGCCTTTGCCTCCGCGATCCTTGTTGCGAAGAGTTCTGATGTCCCCTGCTCCCGGCCGCGCCAGGCAGCCAGCACGAGCCTCGAGTTGGGGAGCGGTGGGGCACCCGTTGCCCGCGTGATCGCATCCTCCTCCGCGAACAACTCCGAGGCCCGGGCGAGCTCGCCGGTGATCACGAGCACCAGGGCCAGGGCGTTGAGAGCGGCGGGAAGCGTAGCCAGCGCGCCGGCCTCGCGCGCGACCCGGACCGCGCGGCTCGCCAGCACGTACATCGACTCGTCGTCCCACAGCATGGTCCCGACATGGCAGGCCAGCCACAGCCAGCGCCCGTTGTCGTCGCGGGTACCGGAGTCCTCATCGCGCAGCGACACCAGGGCGCGTTGCAGACTGGGGACGCTCGCCTCGTACCCTTGTGTGAACCTCGTGACCAAGCCATCCAGCAGGAGATCGATCGCCCTCGGCGGCGTGGGTGAAGCAGGCGCGCTCCGGGCCGCCTCGGCCACCTCCAGCAACCCGCGGCCGGGTGCCAGGCGACCGGCGTGGAAGGACGCCTCCAGTGCCTGCAGGTAGGTTTCGCGCGAGAGCGCGCCGTCCAGCGGGGCGAGCGTCCTGGCGGCACCGATCAGCATTGCCGGCGCCTCGCGGCCGCGCGTCAGATGGAAGGCGATCTGGGCGCGCAGCAGCTCGAGGCGGGCGCATTGCAGCGCATCCAGTGGCCCTGCCTCCGCGACTGCCAACAGCGCCATGGCGGCTTCGGGGGCACCGGCGTCGTACCTGGCGTGCGCGGCTTCGAGCGCGCGGGTCGCTCGGCGCGCGGGTTCGGGCGTCAACCTGGCCGCCTGCTCCATGAACGCGGCCGCTGCGGCCAGCCCGCCGCGGGCGCGCGCACGTCCGGCCGTGTGCGCCAGCTCCGCGGCAGCTTCCTCGTCGGTGCCCAGCACCGCCTGCGCCCGGTGCCAGGCGCGACGGTCGGGATCGAAATGTGGGTCGGTGACGGCGGCCAGCGCCCTGTGCGCGCGGCGCTGGTCGGGCGGGGTCGCGGCCGTGTAGACCGCTGAGCGCACGAGCGGATGACGGAACCGCACCCGGGTGTCGATCTCCACCAGGCCGGCGACCTTCGCGGGCGCCACGGTCTCGCGAGCAATTCCCAGGTGCGCGGCGGCCCGCCAGAGCAACGCCACGTCACCGGTCGGGTCGGCCGCGGCGACCAGGAGCAGCAACTGCGTCTCGGCAGGCAGGCTGGCCGAGCGCTGCTGGAAGCTGTTCTGGACACGGCGCGGTACGCTCAGCGCGCTGGGCAACTCGAACCCGCCGGCCAGCAGCGACGGCAGTGCGCCCTTCGGCAGCTCGAGCAGCGCCAGGGGATTGCCACGGGCCTCGGCGACGATCCGGTCGCGCAC